>NZ_JBSGDA010000005.1:0-394630 GCF_053602135.1 Nocardia sp. NPDC004573 | reverse complement strand
ACGACCCCTACCTGCACGCGGACAAGCTGCGGGGTACCGCCATCTACGTCTCCACCGGCACCGGAGCACCCGGACCACACGACACCCTCGACGGCGCGCACGGATCCGGGATACAGCTGGCCTACCAGTTGATCATCGGCGCTCCGATGGAAGCCGTCACCAATCTGTGCACGCGCCAACTCCGGGATCGGCTGCGAGATCTGGGCGTCCCGGCGAGATTCGAACTGCGTCCGACCGGAACCCACTCCTGGGGGTATTGGCAGGACGACTTGCACAAATCATGGGACACGATCGGTAGCGCGCTCGCCGATCGACCGTAGACGCCAACGCTCTCGACCGAATGCCACGGAGCCCTTGCCAGGGTTCAGTGCCCGGCGATCCAGGCGTCCGTGTACTCCGCTTCCACGGCGAGCATCTCGACGAGCCGGGCCACGACGGCGGCCTCGATCTTCCTGCCGAACAGGGGGATGCCGACCTCGGCCGTGGCATCGACGAACGCTACCGCCGCGTTGTCGCTCTCGGTGAGCCGGACGGTGCCGGTCACCTTGGCGGGCACGCCCTCCACGCGCGCGTCGAAACTGCCGCCGTCGTGGGTGTAGGTCTCGGTGCGGGTGATGACCAGACCTTCGGGTCGCACCGCGGTGACCGCGCCGGGCAACTGCGCCGCCGGGATGGTCTGCACCATCCGCACCTGCAACCGGTCCTCGGCTGCGTCGAACTCGACGAGCCGCGCGTCGGCCCCGCCGACCTCCTCGACGCGGTCTTTCCAGTACTGCGCGTCGGCCAGCGCCGTACGGAGCGCGTCGGCCGAATGGGAGTAGGTGGCCGTGTACGCCAACGGGGTCGCCATACCGGCACACGCTACCTGCTGTGGAGCCTCCGAAATCGGCGCATCGCCGCCATCGTCCCGCCAGGGGAACGCTGCATCTCGCTGCGAGCGCGCGTATCGACGGAACGTATCCGATCGTGACAGCCGGAGCTGTATTGCGCCGTCGCCGTTGGCAAGTCATCGCCTTCGAACGGCGGCGGTATGGGTCCGATACGGTGACAGGCCAGTTGATCTGCGGGCGGTCGGGGAGTTCTGCGCCGAAGGGTCGTGTGCCGGGATTCGGCGCAGGCCATCGCTTGCGGGGAGCCGAGCGCAGTGGGCAACCCCGATCGCCCACCGCGGCCTGTGGTTCACGTCTCCGGAAACGCCAGCATGTCCCCGCGGAGCTCCGGGTCGATCTCCCGCTCGGCGGCCGCCGCGACCCACTCGCCGGCCCGCGTCGGGCGTACTTCCGGCGGCCAGGCGCCGAGCGCGACGAGGGCGCCCCGACGGCACCGGAGGACCCGATTGCCGAGAGCGACCCGCAGTAGCGTCTGCCCGGCACCCGGATGCTCGCGTAGATTCCAGACGATGACCTCGAGCGCCCGATCGGCCTCATAGCCTGGACCCAGGCCCAGCGCTTCGGTCGGGCCGGTCGCCAGATCGTCGAGCGGAAGCAGTTCTTCGGCCAGAGCGATCACCTGCTCGACCGCGGTCCGCTCGGCATGGTGCAAAGCCCACTGCCAGACATAGGCGTTGTACGGATCGCTCCGCAAGCGCGCGAACGCATTCGGTAGCGCGGTCATGCCCAGTCGCCCCGCGCAGGAGAGGGCGACCTCGAACGTGTGGGACCGGCGCTCGCCGGGACTCTTGGGACCGGCCGGAACGGCGTGCGTCGCGAGTTCGCGGGTCACCAGATGGCGCCACCGCCGCTGTGTGGTGAGGGAGGCGTACCTGGCGCGCAGCCGGTCCGGCTCGCCGTCGGGCCAGTCGAAGCCGGTGCCGGACGTCAGCCGTGCGAGAGCCAGTGCCGCGTCGAGCCGCCCGAGAGTGGGCTCGGCCCGGTCGAGCAGTTCGGCGAAGCGGTGCATGGCGGGTACCGCGTCGTCGTAGTCGGACATGTCCTCGGCGGGGCCGCCGAGCGCGAGGGCCCGCAGGATGTCCGCCGCGCCGTCGAGCAAGGCGTCATCGATGTCGTCGTCGAGCAGGGCGTCGTAGAGACCGCCGGTCGTGGCGGCGATCCACGCGAGATACTCGTTCATCACGCCATTGCGGAAGCCGTCCCGCAGCAACCACGCTTTGATGTCGGGATCGGCGCAGCCTTTCAGCCGTTCCACGGCGTGGATGCGCCCCCAGCCGTCGAGGCGCTGGGCCAGTTCGAAGACCGCGCGGTGTCGATCGGGTTGGGTTTTCATGAGCGCGACGACGGCGAAGAGGGCGAATTCCTCCAGCGACCCCAGCAACTGGAGCAGCTCGCGGTCGCGCTCGTCGCCACACGTGCCCAGCAGCACGATGCCGAGCTTGGCGACCTCGCGCCGTGTGGCGGTCTCGGTCACGAATCGTGCTGCGCGATGAAGCTTTTCGAGTGGATACGAGCGTGAGCGAAGTTCCGTCACCAGGTCGTCCGCGACGTCCACCGCCCGCAGGCCGGCGAAGTGCTCCAGCAGGCGGGCCGGATCGTCGAGGTCGGCGAGGATGCGGTCGGCGAGTTCGGCGACGGGGTGGGTGCCGGTCCCGAAGTGATGTGTGCTGACGCCGTCGTATACCACGCTGGGAAGGACGATTTCGCCCGCTTCGTCGGACCGTTCGTCCGGTAGGGGATACCCGTCACGCGGCCAAGGACCTGGACCGTGCAGGGCGGAGAGAGATAGCGCGTGGGCCACGAACGTGGCCGCGTGGGGGCTCATCGAGCCGGGCGCAGGACGCCCTTTCCGTGGGAGATCATGAACATGAGGATGGCAGCTCGCCGGGCGGGACGCAACCGCGCCCCCGCCCGCGCCGGATGTGATAGTGAACCATCGTGCAACTATCACTGCTCCGGCGTGAGTGAACGGCGAGGCCGTTCAGATCGGGCAGCCGCCTGCCGCGCCGGAGGGCGGTGCGAAGGAGTCCAGCGCGTACTTGCGGTGGTAGCGGGCCAGTTTCTCGTATTGCAGCCGGTTGTAGGCCAGCGGAAGCAGTAACAGCCGATCCGGCAGCAGGCGCTATGCCGCTGCTGACGCGCAGCTTGCGCGTGTCGTCGGCGGCCGGTGAACTCACGCGGTTCCTCACCGGTGACGAATTCATCGAGCAGGGCCGGGCCTTGGTCGCGCGGTTCATCGTGCACTGGCAGAAGCGGGGCGAGCTGGGCGTCTTCGACGCCGAAGTGGTCGCCGAGTTGTTCGTCCGCCTGACGATGTCGTTCATCTCCAATCCGCGGGGCGCGCTGCCGCTCGCCGATGCCGCGGCGGCGAAGGAATTCGCCCGGCGCTTTCTGGCGCCACTCTTGTCCCGCACCCGGGCGCAGGTTGGTCACCCGCCTGCTACTGCTTGGGGCGCACCCGATAAGCCGCCGACTTCGGCTGCTCAGCGCGACCAGGAGCGGCACCGGTTCGCCACCTTCGCCGGGGAACCGCTGAGCGCGCGTCGCGTACTCGGACACGTTCTACTCCTCGGCGCGACAAGCCATCCCGTCGCGCGAAGCGGTCGCCTGTCGCTCCGTGCGGGACTGCTGAGCCGTTGATAGTTCAATCGAAACGGATCGTCGCCTCCGGCGAACCCGCGTCGGGAAGCCCTACGAGCGTCGAGTTCGCCGCGACCGCAGCGACTTCGACCAGAGCCGATGCTCCCGGCCTGTCGGTGGCGTGCCCTACCGTCCGAGGGATGAGCAACAGAATCGCCGGTTTCACCTACGAGCGGGTGCCGGTCGGTGACGTCGGTCTGCACGTCGCCATGGCCGGGTCCGGCGCTCCGATCGTGCTGCTGCACGGCTTCCCGCAGACCCATCTCGCCTGGCGTCACGTGGCGACCGACCTCGCGCGGGATCATCTGGTGATCTGCCCGGATCTGCGCGGCTACGGCGACAGCGACAAGCCCGTCGGCGAGCCGGACGGCGCGATGTACGCCAAGCGGACGATGGCCGCCGACATCATCGAGCTCATGCGGTCGCTGGGCCATGAGCGTTTCGCGCTCGCGGGCCATGATCGAGGCGGATTGGTCGCTTTCCGTGCGGGTCTGGACCACCCGGACTCGATCAGCCATCTCGCGATACTCGACGTGCTACCGGCAGCGGACATGTGGTCGGCACTGCGGGGCACCTCCGGGATCTTCGCCTTCCATCTGTACCTGCTCGCGCAACCGTCCGAGCTGGCCGAGCGCATGATCCTCGCCGACCCCGATCTGTTCTTCGGACACTTCCTCGACGGCTGGTGCCGGATAGCCGGTGCGATCCCCACTGACGTCCGCGCCGCGTATCTCGCCGCGTCCAGCGCTCCCGGCGCCGTCCGTGCGATCTGCGCCGATTACCGGGCCGGCGCATACATCGACAACGTCCACGACGAAGCCGACCGTCGTGCGGGTCGGCGGCTGAACATGCCGGTCGCCGCACTCTGGCAGGATCCGGGCGAGGTCGTCCTTCCGTTCGACCCACGGTCCGTCTGGTCGGGCTGGGCGCGTGATCTCCGGTCCGGCGCAGTGCGATGCGGTCATTTCCTTCCGGAGGAGATGCCCGATGTCGTCGTCGAAGCCCTCCGCGACCTGATCGACTGACCCGGCGGCGGGAGGCCTCAGGGCAGACGCATCAGCTGGCGGGAGAGAGTGAACAGACGGCGGGCGAGTTTCACGACCGGAAGGCCCAGCGGAAGCAGGAGGATGGTCACGCACAGCACCGCGCCGACCAGCCACAGCGCGGCCGCCAGCAACCCCAGTACCGTGCCGAGCACGGCCGTGAGAATTCCCAGCACCACGCCGAGCAGACCCTGTAGCAATCGCATGACGACCTTCCGGTTTCCATTCTGCGCTTCTTCGGCCGGATCCGCATGTGCCGATTTCGACCGGCGCGGCGCCGCCGAGGCGAACGTCTCCCGGCGCGAGCGCGGTAGCGTCCCTGGCATGAGCCGAGCGATCGTGGAGCTGTCACATCCGATCTCGGACGGTATGCCGACCCAGCCGGGCCTGCCCGCACCGCGGGTCACTACGGCCGTGGCCCGTGACCAGTCGCCGCTGGTCGACATGACCTACGACATCGCGCGCGTGGACATGGTGGGTCCGACCGGGACGTATATCGACGCACCGTTCCATTTCCACGCCGGGGGAGCCGATGTCGCCGAACTGCCGGTGGAACGGCTGTTCAACGTGCCGATCGTGATGATCCGCGCAGCGGGACTGCGCACGGTCGGGCCGGATGTGCTCGGCGATCCCGCGCGCCTGTGGGGAAAGGCGGTGCTGGTGCATACCGGGTGGTCGGCCAAGTGGGGCTCGTCGGCGTATCGGGAACCCGGGCATCCTTTCCTGATCGGTGAGGTGGCGGATGCCCTGGTGGCGGCGAATGTGGCGCTGGTGGGTATCGACTCGCTGAACATCGATGACACGTCCTTGCCGACGCGGCCGTGTCACCACACGCTGCTCGGCGCCGGAATCCCGATCATCGAGCAGATGACGAATCTGGACGCGGTCCCGGACACCGGAGCCAGACTGGTCGCACTGCCGGCGCCGGTGCGCGGAATGGGTTCGTTTCCGCTGCGCGCCGTGGCGTGGACCGAGCGCGCGGGAGCGGGGCACCGATAACGGAGCCGTCCTGGCCTCGAGACCCGTCCGCGGGGATGGCGTGCGGGATTTCGACTCGGTACGGCCGGTGGCGATCATCGCGCTGCCGCGAGAGTTCCTCGCCACGGGCGACGGATCCTGATCGCGGCCGACCGGATCGTCGAATCCGCTTGTACCGCAGTCCGGTTCAGGGACGGAAGGGCGGGACGGCGAGATCGTCGCCGAAGATGTCCGGAAGGTCGCGCGCGACGCTGTCGGGGAAGCGGGCGGGCCGCTTCTCCAGGAACGCCGTCACGCCTTCCCTGGCGTCGGCGGCGGCGCCGCGGTGGTAGATGCCGCGGGATTCGATGCGATGCGCGATCATCGGATGCTCGGATCCGAGGTTGCGCCACAGCATCTGCCGGGACAGCGCCACCGAGACGGGTGCGGAATGTTCGGTCACGCGGCGGGCGAGCGCACGGGCCTCGTCGAGCAGTGTGTCCGCCGGATGCAGCGCGGAGAACAGTCCCGCGTCGAGCGCTTCGGCCGCGTCCACGAGACGGCCCGAGTACACCCAGTCCAGCGCCGTCTGCATCGGTACCAGCCGGGGCAGGAACCAGCTGGAGCAGGACTCGGGAACGATGCCGCGCCGATTGAAGACGAACCCGATCCGGGCGTTGTCGACCGCGAGCCGGAAGTCTGCCGCGAGCGTCATGGTGATGCCCACCCCGACGGCCGGGCCGTTGACGGCGGCGATGATCGGCTTGCGGGATTCGAACATGCGCACAACGAGTTCGCCCCCACTGTCGCGGAAGGATTCGGCGGCGTCCCGGTCGTCGGCGACGAAGGTCTCCGCGCCCGCCGACAGGTCCGCGCCTGCGCAGAAGGCGCGTCCGGCGCCCGTGAGGATCACCGCGCGGATCCGATCGTCGCGGTCGCAGGTGTCGAAGGCCTCGATCAGCTCGGTCCCCATCGCTGTGGTGAACGCGTTGAGCTGCTCGGGGCGGTGGAGGGTGACGGTGGCGATGGCGTCGGAGACGTCCAGGCGAATATCGGCCATAACGGACAGCTTGCCATCACGCCGGGCTGCCCGCTCTTGCAGGGGGTTCGCGTCGGCCCGGGCGACCTCCACGCCTTTTCGAAGGAGAATGGCTGTTTACTTAGTGCTGCCCGGCCGGTTAGCCTGTCGCCGTGTCCCGAACGGACACGGCGCCTGGCTCCCCGCACCCGGGGTGACAGCGGAAACCGTCGGCCGGCGGTTCGCGCCGCCGTCCGACGACCCGGAGAAAAGGAGTGGGATGGAGATCAGCAACTCGGTCGCCGCAGTGACCGGCGGCGCGTCGGGACTCGGTTTGGCGACCGTGCGGGAGCTGTACGGCAAGGGGGCGAAGGTCGTGATCATCGACCTGCCGTCGTCCTCGGGCGAGGCCGTCGCCAAGGAACTCGGCGACGGCGTGGTCTTCGCCGCTGCCGACGTCACGAACGAGGAGCAGGTCACTGCGGCGCTCGATGCCGCGCAGGAGCTGGGCGACCTGCGGATCGCGGTGAACTGCGCCGGCATCGGCAACGCCATCAAGACCGTCGGCAAGAACGGGGCGTTCCCGCTGGCGGACTTCACCAAGGTGATCAACGTCAACCTGATCGGCACCTTCAACGTCCTGCGGCTGGCCGCCGAACGGATCGCGAAGTCCGATCCGGTCGGCGAGGAGCGCGGTGTCATCATCAACACCGCGTCGGTGGCGGCATTCGACGGTCAGGTCGGGCAAGCGGCGTACTCGGCGTCCAAGGGCGGGATCGTGGGCCTGACCTTGCCGGTGGCGCGTGACCTCGCGGCGATCAAGATCCGCGTGGTGACCATCGCGCCGGGTTTGTTCCACACCCCGCTGTTCGCCACGTTGCCCGACGAGGCCATCGCATCCCTGGGCGCGCAGGTGCCGCATCCCTCGCGACTCGGCGATCCCACCGAATACGCCGCGCTCGCACGCCACATCGTGGAGAACCCGATGCTGAACGGCGAGACCATCCGTCTCGACGGCGCCATCCGGATGGCCCCGCGCTGACGTAGTCGCGGGCGTTGCCGGGCGTGCGGGTGTCGGACTGACCGACACCCGCACGGCGTTTGCGACCGTACCGTCCGGCAGCTCGGACCCGGTGCTGTAATTCGTGGCAGAGACCGGCTGTCCGCGCGCCCCGGCGCTCAGCGGGCTCGTCTCGCGCCGGGCGCGACACGTATGCCGACGACGGTGATGACCGTGACCACTAAAACCGTCATCAGCTTCATGAGATTCCACGTTTCGGGGTCGTGGAGCGGTTCGGCAGCTCGAACGTCCTTTTCCCGCGGGCGATTCGGCGGGGGCGTGGGCGACGGAATCGAAGGGCGCTCGGCTCGCGGCTGTGTCCGCATAGGTATGTCGGCCGGAGCCGGAACGATGCGGACTTCGGGGGGCGGCCCGAGCTGGAGGGGGCTCATGGGCACCGGCGGGGCGGTGGGAAGCAGCAACAAGCAGGTCAGCAAAGCGCTGCCGGAGAAGGCGCTGCCGACGGCGGCGCTGCCCAGACTCGACCCGCTGGACCCGGGACCGAGGAGGCCCGGCACGAGGGAGCTGGAGCCGAGGGAGCCGAAGCCGCTGCCCGTCGCGAGCCCGAGCAGCAACAATGCGCTGCCGGTGGCGGCACTTCCGGAACACGCCGACTGGACGCTGCCCGTGTCGAGCTCCATTGCTTCGGCCGGGCTCGCCGTCATGGCGGTCGGCGTGGGTGCGGCGTCTGCTGTTCGCGGTGTGCCGTTGCCGAGTTCCTGATCACCGGTGGTGAGCAGGCCACCGCGTGCACCGCCGGCCCCGACGCTGCCGGTCGCGACATTGCCCGCACTGCCGGACGGCAGTCGAATCGGGCCGAGGGCCAGAGATCCGCCACCGGTCGGACTTTCGGCACCGGGCCCGGAGGCGCTGCCGGATGAGAGACCGAAACTCGGATCACTGCTGGCGTAGGGACTCACGGGACCGGCAGCGCCCCCTGAACTTCCGGTCACCAGATCGACGAGCGGCGGCCACGGCGGGGCTTCCGCCGATGCTTCCAGCGGTCGAGCAGCGAATACCACCACGGTCAAGGGCAGTATCGCCGTGGCCAGACCCTTTGCCAATCGCGGAGTTCGAGTTGTGTCTCGGTTGCTTCGCATGTGCAGTCGCCTCGTCGTAGTCGAAACCGGCCGGAAGGTCACGTGGTGTGCTGATACCGGGACAGAGCGAGTTCGAAGGCTTCCTTGGGGACCACGTTCCCGCCGGAGAACGGCTCGTCGAGGTTGTAGATCGCCCGGATCACCACGCCGACGATCGCGCCGAGCAGCGCGGTGGTCACGACGCTGCGCTTGGTGACCTGGACACCGGAGAGGACCACGCTCAACAGCAGCAGGACTGTGCAGATCCACATGGCCAGGTAGAGAAAGCCGGGAACTCGGTAAGCGGCGTCGAGCGCACGGTCGGCGCGGGCTTGGGCCACCGCGTCGAGGCCGGCCACAGCGCTGGTGCGGAGTTCGTCGACCTCGTCGTCCGCCGAGTTCACCGCGGCCACCGCGTCTCGCAGGTCGTCGAGGGTGTCCTGAGTGGATTGACTGAGGCGGCCGTCGTCGGCCATGACCGCCCATTCTTCGGTGAGGACCTGCTCGGTGTACTCGCGGACCAGTCCCTGGATTCTGGCGTGGTCGGGCTCGGGCATGCCGTGCGCGGCCCAGTAGGTATCGATGAGCGCCTTGGCTTCGGCGATGGTGTGATTGCGCGCGTTGTCGTACTGCTGCCAGGCGATCACCACGATGAAGGCGACCACCGCCATGAAAATCGTGTTGATCAGATTGAGCACCAGCGCGCCGACCGTATCGTCGTCGGTGTGCCGCCACGCCGTCGGATGTAGGCGATCCCCGGCCACGAAGACGGCCACCGCGACCAGCGCGGTGAGTGCGGGCACGAGAAATTCGAAGGCCATGCGGTACTCCGTTCTGTCTGATGGTTCTCGCGACCGTCGCGTGGGCGAGGCACCGCAGGTCTACCGCGCCGACCGGTGGGTGAACCGGCGTATTTCGAGCACCGCGGGCGAGCGGGTACCGAAACCGCTTCGAATCGTCGATCCGATGGCGGGGAGGCACATTTCACCGGCGGCCGGCCGGAACCACCTCGACCCGAGCATTTCGATTGTCCTGCGTGGCCCCCCGAGATGGATACCGAGACGATCGATGATGACGCTGTCGACCGTCTGCGTTTGTTCGGCTCTGATCAGTGGTGCACAGCAAATCGGTACGCGACACACGGCGCCTGTACGAACCGGCCGCCGCCGGATTGTCCTCCCCGGCGAACCGTTCCGGACGAGACCGATGGTAGACCGCGAATCCATCTGCGTGTGGCGAAATTTCGTAGATTCGGTGCGACAGTGGGGATCCACGCGACAGTCCCGCGCTTCTCCATAGCGGGTGGATATCAGGGGGTGCGGGATCGGCGCGCGTCCGTGTACGCTTGCACAGCTACCGATCGGCGTAACGGAGATGCCCTGGGTCGCGGATCCCGCGGCCCGACAACAGAAGAGCCACAGATGACCAGATTCGCGCATTATGTCGGCAGCCTGCCTGCCGAACTGATGACGGGTGATCGTGCCGTCATGCAATGGTTTGCCGACCACAGCGAGGGATGGCCGGTCACCGCGCTGCCGTGTGACCTCGATCCGGACTGGATCATGGACTATCTGCGCACGCGCAAGCAGCACGCCGACGTCTTCGAGATCGTCCGGGCGGGCGAGTACGCCGACTACGGAGATTTCCCCAGCTACGGCCTGCGGTCCGGGTGCGTGCTGGAGCCGCGGCATGTCTCGATGAATCGGGTCGAGCGAATCGGCCGGGTCGTGCAGGCGTTCGAGTCGCTGCGGAGCGACCGGCCGGAGCTGGCCGCGACGAAAGTCCAGATCAGCCAGCCCAATCCGCTGGATCTCGCGATGTTCGTCTTCGCGGCCGCCGCCGTGTCCGGCGGGCTGCCGGTCTGGCCTGCGGTGCGGCGCTGCGGGCTCGTGGTGGACGCGCTCCGGCAGCTGCCGGTGTTCACCGAAGCGGTGATCCAGGAGATGGCCGAGGTCGTCGAGCGGTACGGCGATCGTGTGGTCTGGCAGCTCGAATCGCCCATCGCGTTGCTGAGCATGGTCAAAGCCGAGCAGTTGCGGTCGCAGTGGGCACTCGCCTCGCTGGTCGCGCGGCAACTCGCGGGTGTTCTCGGCCGGATGCACGAAATCGGGGCGGAAGCGATCGTCCACCTGTGCTACGGCGACTACCAGCACAAGAGCCTGCTGAGCCCACGCTCTCTCGGCCCGGCTGTGAAGCTGCTCGGCCGCACCGCACGATTGCTTCGCGAACAGGGGACTCCACTACCTCCGGTGCATATCCCGTGCGCCTACGGCGCCGAGCCCGCTCCGCAGGACCCAAGGTTCTACGCACCGCTGCGCAAGCTCGATCCGGACTGGAAAGTGATCGCCGGCGTGGTGTCTCCGGACTCCGAGGAGGACAGCGCCCGCGCGCTCGCTCTCTTCGAGCAGGCGGCCGGACGCGCGGCCTACGGCGTCGCGACCGCTTGCGGCCTCGGCCGATGCACTGTGGACGCCGCACGGCAGGCGGCCGCAACCATGGTGGCCTTGGCCGGCGCCGGCGACGGCCGCGAACAGTGATCTGCCCCGCGATAGCCGACGCCGAATCGGCATCGGCGGGTTGCCACGATCGCCACGGGCCGAGTACGGTTCCGAGCTGGTTCGCGATGATCGTGCCGCGCCGCGGCGACCAGCGCTTTCGCCGGAACGCCTCCCGGTGATTCGGCGAATTGCGTTGTCCGGTACCGGCTCTCGTGTAGCGTTCGATGCCGCCTTCGTCAGCGCCACGATCGAAGCGTTGCTATGTTGCTAGCGTAAGCGGGTCGCCAAGCTCTGGACGACAGGTCTTGGCAGGCACGTGCACCCGCTGACCGATCACGTTCGTCGAATTGCTGTTCCATCACCTGGAGTCACGTTCTTGACCACACCACAGTCCCCGATGGCCGCGCCGCATACCACTGGAACCGGAGCGTGCCCCGTCCAGCACGGATTCCCGACGGAGGCGGATGCCCCGCGCGTGCCGCTGTACACGACGGAGTTCGTCGCCGACCCGCACCGCGCATACCGCGATATGCGTCGCGCGCACGGCTCGCTGGTTCCGATCGAGCTGGCACCCGGAGTGCCTGCCACCCTGGTGATCGGCTACCAGACCGCGGTGCGCATTCTCAGCGACCCCGACCATTTTCCGGCCGATCCCCGCACGTGGCAGAAGACCATCCCGGAAAACTCGCCCGTCCGGCCGATGATGGAGTGGTATCCGGCCGCGCGGTACAACACCGGGCTGGCCCATGATCGCTATCGGCATGCCTCCGTCGACGCCATCGACGGAATCGATCTGTTCGACGTGCCGACCACGGTCGAACACATCGCCGTCCCGCTGATCAATTCGTTCTGCCAAACCGGAACCGCCGATCTGGTGAGCCAGTATGCGTTTCCGCTCGTCCTCGAAGTCCTCAACCAGATGGTCGGCTGCCCGACCGAAATCGGCGAGCGGGTCGCGACCGGTATGGCCGCGCGCTTCGACACGGTGCGGGGGCCCGAGGGCATGAAGATGCTCAAAGAGGCGCTGATGCAGCTCATCCGGCTCAAGCGCCAACAGCCCGGCGAGGACGTCACCTCGCGGCTGGCGCATCACTCGACCGAACTCGACGACATCGAGATCTTCGCCCAGCTCATGAGTTTCTACGGGGCCGGGTTCGAGGCGCAGCGCAACCTGATCACGAACGCCCTGCTGCTGATGATCACCGACGACCGGTTCCGCTTCGGCGACGTCCTCGGCCGGAATCTGTCCACCACCGACGCGCTCGACGAGGTGCTGTTCAACGACCCGCCGATGGCGAATTTCTGCACGACGTACCCCCGGCAACCGATCATGGTCGACGGTGTCTGGCTGCCGGCCGACCAGCCGGTCGTCATCAGCCTCGCAGGCTGCAACAACGACCCCCAGATCCGGGGGACCGACGAGCCCGGCGGCAGCCGTATCGGCAACCGCTCGCACCTGGCGTGGAGCGCGGGACCGCATGCCTGCCCGGCGAAATCCGTCGCCTACATGACGGTGCAGAACGCCATCGATCAGCTGCTCGACGCGCTGCCGGAGATCCAGCTGGCCACGCCCAAGAGCGAACTGCAATGGCGGCCCGGCCCGTTCCACCGCGCCCTGGGGGCCTTGCCGGTCGTCTTCCCGAAGTCCGCGCCGGTGCGCATCGTGTAGCGCGGCGGCGGACCGTGGCTCGTCAGCGGAACAGATCGCGGTGACGGATGATCATCGGGCCACGACCCGGTATCTCATGGCGGATCCGCGGGTCCGTTACGGCTGACGCGGCGCACCGGGTGGAACGCGGGCATTCGGCGCGTACATGGCAATTGCGAAGCTGCGCAAATTGATTCGAGAGGTAGCGCCCGACTGCTACCCTTCGGCCATGTCGGTTCGAGGGGGGTGCGCGGCCTGTGCGGCACGCTGACGATTATCCCGGGCTTTTCCAGTCCGCGGACACGGCGGCAATGTACGGCCAGCAGTTCTATCTCCGCGCCTACGGGGCCCGGCTCTGGCTGGCTGTGGTGGCGGCGGCGTGCGCGGCCTTCACCGTCCGGGTCGGCTCGTCGGGGACCGACATAGCGGCCATCCTGACCGCGATGGCCTTCGTCGGAATCCTGGCCGTCGACGTGGGAGTCCTGCGCAGCCGTCCCGGCAAATCCTGGTACGAAGGCCGCGCGCTCGCCGAGTCGGTGAAGACCTTGACCTGGAAGTACGCCGTCCAGGGCGCGCCGTTCGTCGGCACGCTGTCCCCGGCCGAGGCCGATCGGATGCTGATCGACCGTATCAGGCTGTTGCGTCAGGATATCTCGGCGCTCGCGCTGCGGCCGACCACCGCTCCGGCGATCAGCGATCGCATGCGGCAGTTGCGTTCCGCCCCGTTCGACGAACGCCGCCGCGTCTACCTGGACGACCGCATCCGGGAACAGCAACGGTGGTATGCCACCAAATCCGGTTACCATCAACGCAGATCCCAGGTTTACGGCACGATGTCGCTCGTCTTCGAGGTGGCGGGTGTCGCGGGGGCGCTGGCAAAGGCGTTCAACGCGGTGAATTTCGACCTGGCGGGCATTTTCGCGGCGGCCGTCGCGGGTCTGGCCGCGTGGTCGTCGGCCCGGCAGCACAGCACCGCGGCCGCCGCCTACGCCGTCGCTTCGAACGAATTGAGCATCGTCGCCGAAGTTCTGGAGCAGAACCACACCGAAGGAGACTGGGCCGACGCGGTATCCGACGCCGAGGAAGCGATCAGCCGCGAACACACTCTCTGGCGGGCATCGCACGGCGAATAGCGTCCATCACCGTGCTCGTCGCGGGCATTCGATCGAACGTCCGATGATCCGGCGTGGCTGCCGGAGATGACCTGATTCGGGGCTTACCATGATCAAGCTGTACGACGTGGCGGCGTCGTATGGCGAACGGGGAAGCGGCCCGTCCGGCGTGATTCGTGACGTCGGGCGGGCCGTTGCATTCGGCCCGGCCGGTCGGTTGTCAGCTGTGCGTCCGTACAGTCCGGCGCGCAGGCGAAAGGTCCCGGAATGCCGCGTTTGTCGCTGGGCGGTGCGGGTAGGCAACGACGAATGGCGTAGGTCAGGAAGGTCGGAGTATGGCATCGAACAACGGGGTCGGTCGGTTGCGCAGCGTCGTGCTGGATTGCCCCGAACCACGCAAACTCGCCAGGTTCTACCAGGAGTTGCTCGGGGGAGATCTCCTCGAGGAAGACGACGACAACTGGGTGGTGCTGGTCGAAACATCGGGTAGGCGCATCGCGTTTCAGACAGCGCCCCAATACAAGCCGCCGCGATTTCCCGATCCCGAGGCGTCGCAACAGGTTCATTTCGACGTGTTGGTGGACGATATCGAGCAAGCCGAGCCGGCTGCGATCGCGTTGGGCGCGACACTCGTGCAAGCCGACACCGATGGAGCGTTCCGCGTCTACGCCGACCTGGTGGGGCACACGTTCTGTCTGGTCTGGCTTCCGGACGAGTGAGGTAGGCGATCGGAGCGCCCCCGCCCGGCCCGCCGCCCGGAAGCGATCGCGCGAAATGCGGCGACGGCGTTCACCGGTGACGGGGCGGGCGGTGGCGAGTGGGAGTGCATCCGATCGGCTCGACGGTTGCCGTTATTCGGGCGGGGCGGGTCGCCGGATATCGTCGGCTACCGAACCGCCCGCGACGTCGGCGGCGACACCGAGCTGCTCCTCGTAGCGGTGCTCGGTGCGCACTTCGTGGCTGTCGCAGCTGATGTCCTCGAGCTTGCGATCCTCCTCGAGCTTCTCGGCGTCTCCGGTCTCTCGGTTCGGATCCACGTCGGGCTCCTCCTCGGCGAGCCGGTCACCGATCGGTCGAGGATGGGCTTGCTCCCACGGCGTCACGCCGTACTTGGTGACGCCGGTCCAGTGCTCCGGCGGGTCCATTCCGGCCTCGAGTGGGTCGGAACGCAGTCGGTCCTCATCGAGATCCTCGGCGCTGTTGAGGGCCGCCGGATCGGTTTCGGTCGAGTCGGGCGCGCCCGTGTCCTGCGGCGGGTCATAGGTCTCGTTCGGTTCGGTCATCACTGCCTCCTCTCCTGCATCCAGCGACTTCCCGCAACCGTCGTCGGCAAACCCCTGGAAACGGGCGACGCGTCCGCGATCGGTTGTGCGCCGCCTCCGGCGCGGGAGATCGCGGCTGTGTGGCGGCGACCGTCAGCTACGGGTGAACACGCCGAGGTGTTCGGTGTCGTAGTACTCCAGGGTGAGTTCGGCGCCGCGGAAGGTCGCCTTGGAGACCGAGCCGTGATTGGCGTTCTCGCCAGGTGGCGTGAAGACGAAAGTGTCGCCGTCCCAGTGTTTCAGGGGGAAGGTCATGTTGTCGGGGCCGAGGGTGAGGGTGAGGAGCTTGTCGGTGGCGCTGATCGTCGCCGGGCCGTAGTAGGCGTTGTCGTAGGTGCCCGCGTACGATGCGGGCGGCCGCGCGGGAACCGGGTGGCTCGGCGGCTGCTTGCCGGCCAATGCTCCGGACGGGGCGCCCAGCGGTTCGAACGCCGTGCGATAGAGCGAGCGCCAGTCCTGCTGGATCTTGCCGAACTGGACCAGATCGGCGAACTCCGCGTTCAGTGTTTCCGGCACGCCGATCGGCGCCGCGTTGGTGAGTGTCACGATGCCGACATCGGCGGAGGGAATCAGGGTGAACGCGGTGCCCGCGCCGAGACCGAACGCCCCCGAATGCCCCAGTACGACCCGGCCCGAGGCGGAATCGCTCACGTTGAAACCGAACCCGTAGAAGCCCGCGCGTGCGTCCGGCGTTTTCGGCGGCGCCGAGACGACTTGCGGGGAAATGGCGGGTAGGAGATCGTCCGGTGGCACCAGCACCGAGCCGCCCGCGGAGCCGTCGGCGAGCACCATCGTCATCCATTTGGCCATGTCGGTCACCGAGGAGCTGACACCTCCGGCCGGAGACTGCGCGTCCGGTTGACGCTGCGGGTTCGCCGGCTCGTACTTCCCGTCGATCAGAACGTGCCCCTCGGCGCGGTTCGCGCGAGACGCGAAGTCGGCGTACCGCGAGCTGGTCGATGTCATGCCGAGCGGGCTGTAGATCATTTGCGCCGACAACGTCTCCCAATCGGTCCCCGCGGCCGCGGCTACGGCGACGGCGGCCGCGGTCAGCCCGAAATTGGTGTACTCGTAGGAGTCGCGGAAGGCGCCCAGCGGCAGCAGTCGAAGCCGGTCGAGGATCTGCTGACGGTCGTAGCCCAAATCCTCCAGCAGGTCGCCCGCGTGATCGGGCAGTCCGGAGCGGTGTGCGTACAGATCGCCCACCGTGACATGCTCGGTGACGTAGGGATCGGCGAGCGTGAAGGACGGCAGCAGCCGGCGCACCGGCGTGTCCCATTCGACACCCCCTGCCGCGATCCGGCGGGCGACGACCGTCGCTCCGATCGGCTTGGAGAGCGACGCCAGCTGGAAGACCGTATCCGGGTCGACCTTCTCCTGGGTGACGACGTTGCGGACACCGAATCCCCTGCTGTAGACGACCTTTCCGCCGTGCACGACGGCGACCGCCATGCCGGGGATGCCGGAGGAGGCGAGCAGGCCATCCGCGAGCTGGTCCAGTTCGCTCACGGCATCATCGATCCGGCCCTCCGGTATCGGCACCCCGGCGACCTGATTGGGCAACGCCGCGGAACTCGGGAACGCTCCCGTCGCCGTGGAGTCCGACTCGCCGTCGCCGCAACCGGTCATGGCGAGGAGGGCGACCGCCGCCACGGCGGTAGGAGCGAGCAGTGCCCGGCGCAGTGTGCTCACGGGTCGCCTCCTGGCTTTGTAGCGACAAAAGACCAGATAAAGGCTAGTCCAGCGGAGGTTGCTGCGCGGCTGGTTCAAAGGTTTCGCGGCGGCCGCCCGCCGCGGTCCCCGGTCGATCGAGGCCTCCGGCCTATCCGGCGGCAGGTGTCTGCTTGATCTCCACGATCGGCAGCACCAGCGCCGCGGGCGAAGTCGCGGGAACGGCCGGGTTCGCCGGCGCGATCGGAGCGATGCGACGGTATCCGGTGCCCACCGGTGGGCGGGTGTCCACCTCGCCCTTGTTGGGCCAGTACGCCGCCGCCCGTTCGGCCTGTGCGGTGATCGTCAGGGAGGGGTTGACGCCCAGGTTGGCCGAGACCGCCGCGCCGTCGACGACGCTGAGTGTGGGATAGCCGTACACGCGGTGGTAGGCATCGATCACGCCGTGCTCGGCGTCGGCCCCGATCACCGCGCCGCCCAGGAAATGGGCCGTGAGCGGGATGTTGAAGATCTCGCCCCAGCTGCCGCCCGCGATGCCGCCGATCTTCTCCGCGACGCGCCTGGTCACGTCGTTGCCCACCGGGATCCACGTGGGATTGGGCTCGCCGTGGCCTTGCTTGCTGGTGAGCTTGCGGCCGAACAGGCCCCGCTTGGTGTAGGTGGTGATCGAATTGTCCAAGTGCTGCATGACCAGCGAAATGATGGTGCGTTCGCTCCAGTTCTTGGTGCTCAGGAAGCTGAGCAGGTCCATCGGATGCCGCAGCACCATGCCGAGGAAACGCAGCCAGCGCGGGATGCGGCCGCCGCCGTCGACCATGAGCGTCTGGAGTAAGCCCATCGAGTTGGAGCCCTTGCCGTAGCGGACCGGCTCGATGTGCGTGTCCGGGGTGGGGTGGATGGAGGAGGTGATCGCGACGCCTTTGGTGAAGTCGGTGCCGGGACGCACCTTCTTGGTGGCCGCGCCGACGATCGATTCCGAGTTGGTGCGGGTCAGCACGCCGAGGCGATCGGACAGGTCGGGCAGCACGCCTTTGTCACGCATGGCGAACAGCAGCTTCTGGGTGCCGCGCGTGCCCGCGGCGAGCACGACGTGCGAGGCGGTGAGCGTCCGGGGCTGTTTGCGTATCCAGGCGCCGGTGCGGGCGGTGGAGATGTCCCAGGTACCGTCGGGGTGCGGCCGCAGCTCGGTGACCGTCGTCATCGGAATGACCTCGGCTCCGGCCTGTTCCGCCAGGTAGAGGTAATTCTTCACAAGCGTGTTCTTCGCGCCGTACTTGCAGCCCACCATGCAGTCGCCGCATTCGACGCATCCCGTGCGCTCCGGGCCGACGCCGCCGAAGTATGGGTCCGGCACGGTTTTGCCCGGCTCGCCGAAGAACACGCCGACGGGCGTCTGCACGAACGTGTCGCCCACGCCCATGTCGTCGGCGACGGCCTTGAAGACCTCGTCGGCGGGCGTCATGTGGGGATTGCGTACCACGCCGAGCATCTGCTGCGCCCGCTCGTAGTAGGGGGTCAGCTCATCGCGCCAGTCGGTGATGTCACGCCACTGCGGATCACGGAAGAACGGCTCCGGCGGCACGTACAGGGTGTTCGCGTAATTCAACGACCCGCCCCCGACGCCGGCGCCGCCGAGGATGAGGACGTTGCGCAGGGGATGGATGCGCTGGATTCCGTAGCAGCCGAGCGCGGGCGCCCAGAGGAACTTCTTCAACTGCCAGCTGTTCTCGGGCAACTCGTCGTCGGCGAAGCGCCTGCCCGCCTCCAGTACGCCGACCTTGTACCCCTTCTCCACCAGCCGAAGCGCGGTGACGCTGCCGCCGAACCCGGAACCGACGATCAGCACGTCGAAATCCGTCGTCCGCTGGTCCATGTGGAACTCCTCGATCGTGTCGCCAGTGACTCGGCTAACACTACTCCCGGGTAAGTAACGGTACGCAAGTCGGTCGGAATCAGCGGATCCGTCCGGTATTCGGGTTTGCCCGCCGTTGTCCGGCACGGTTTCAGAGCGGTGCTCACGTTAGTTGACAATGCTCTCTGAAGCGCGCATCGTTGCTGCTATGCCGACCACACCCCGAGCCCGCGCCAGGGCCCAGACCATGAACGACATCGTCCGGATCGGGCGGGAACACTTGGCGACCGAGGGCGCCGCGGCCCTGTCGCTGCGCGCGGTCGCACGTGACCTCGGCGTGGTCTCCTCGGCCGTCTACCGGTATGTCCGCAGTCGCGACGAACTGCTGACCTTGCTCGTGGTCGACGGATACAACGCCCTCGGCGACGCGGTCGACGGCGCGCTGGCCGAGTGCGGAGACGATCCGATCGAGGGGCTGCGGATCCTCGGGCGTACAGTGCGGCGATGGGCGCTGGCGGAAACGGCCCGTTACGGGCTGCTGTTCGGCACGCCGGTACCCGGCTACGACGCACCGGCCGCCGAGACCGTCGCACCGGGAACCCGGGTGATCGCCACGATGCTGACGCTGTTCGCCGCGGCCCACCGAGCCGGCCGACTCGCGGCGCCCACGGCCGAGCCGCGAATCTCCGCGGCGCTCGCGGGCAGTTTCGC
The DNA here is from genome assembly GCF_053602135.1 of Nocardia sp. NPDC004573. NCBI lineage: Bacteria > Bacillati > Actinomycetota > Actinomycetes > Mycobacteriales > Nocardiaceae > Nocardia > Nocardia sp. NPDC004573. Next base: position 375,129 of record NZ_JBSGDA010000005.1, on the reverse strand, counting down.
GCGCATCCGCGACGAGTTCCAGCTCGGCGTGCCCGACTGGCTGATCGTCCGCGGCGTGACGTTCTGGGTCGGGCTGTTCGGGGCGGTGAGCGCGGACGTCTTCGATATGTACGGCGCCGACACCTTCGCCGACCGCGACGAGCTGTTCGAACTGCAGCTGGACGGACTGCTGGACATGCTCGGTCACCGGGCGTGAGCCGCCGCCGGAACGGGGGAGCCCGCGACCGGTCGCGGCGGCGTGTGCTGCGATGGACCGCGTGACGACCTCCAGCCGGCAGTCTCCCGGCCCCGCCATCAGCGCCGCGCTCGCGTGGGCGAATCGAATCGATGCGCGGATCCCGCTGGTCAACGCCCCGATGGGCGGCGTAGCGGGTGGACGGCTCGCCGCGGCGGTGACCGCGGCCGGTGGCCTGGGCATGATCGGGATGGGCAGCGCCGGATCGGTGCGGGCGCTCGAGCAGGAGTTGCCGCACCTTCGCGGTGTGACCGGTCCGTTCGGCATCGGTCTGGTCGATTGGGTGGTCGCCGGGCAGCCGGGACTGCTGGAAGCCGCGATCGAGGCCCGTCCCGCGCTGATCTCGGTGAGCTTCGGCGAGGACCTGGGCTGGGCGGCTCGCGTGGCAGACGCCGGAATCGTGCCTGCCACCCAGGTCTACAGCGGGCCGGACGCGCGGCGTGCGCAAGACGCGGGCATCGGCGTCCTGGTCGCCCGCGGCGTGCAGGGCGGCGGACACGGAGCCGTGAACGCGCCGCTGCTGCCGCTCCTGGACGAGGTGCTGGCCGTCGCATCGATCCCGGTGCTCGCCGCGGGCGGCATCGGCGCACCCCGAGAACTGGCCGCCGTGCTCCAGGCCGGGGCGAGCGGGGCGTGGCTGGGCACCTGCCTCGCGGCGTGCTCGGAATCGCTGCTGCCGGAGGCGGGCCGTCGCGCCCTGCTCGCCGCGAGCGGCGCGGACACCGTGCTCACCCGCGCCTACGACGTGGGCATGGAATTGCCTTGGCCCACGCGATTTCCCGCGCGGGTACTGCGCACCGGGTTCACCGACCGGTGGACCGGGCGCGAAGACGAACTCGCCGCCGATTCGGCGGCCAGGCACGCGCTCACCGCCGCGCTGGCCGCGAACGATCCGGCCGTGACGCCGATCGACGCGGGGGAAGGCGTCGGCCTGGTGACCGTCGTGGAACCGGTCGCGCACGTGCTCGGCCGGTTGTGGTCTGGGGTGGTGGGCCCAGGCGCGGGCTGAGTGGTTCAGTCCTCGCTGCCGGCGCGCTCGCCGAGATAGCGAAGCAACTCGGGATCGGAGGAGGTCAGCCGGTCGACCTCCTCGCCACCGGTGCACTGGTAGAGCACGACGGTGACCGAGCCGGACCGGCGCCCCGCGACGCGCCAGATGCCGCCCGAATCGGCCCAGCGCCGCAGCACCGCGACGGGATCGTCGGTCATCGTCTGCCTCCGCTCGGTCGAGTACCGGTCACGACTCCAGTGTCACCGCGGGACGGTGACCGGGTCGGAGCAGCCGGACGGCACGTCGACGAAGGAGCAATCCTTCGGCGCGCGGGTCGGCCGATAGTCCGGAGCGACGCCGCCGGCACGCGTGATGTCGGTGTAGGCGGCCACCGCGTCCGTGGGTTTGCGCGTCAGCGTGGGATCGCTCAGGACGTCGACCGTGTACAGTCCGAAACGCGGTGTGTAGGAACCCCATTCGTAGTTGTCGGTGAGACTCCAGTAGTTGTAGCCGATCAGGTTGATGCCGTCCGCTTTTGCCCGCTGCAGCCAGTAGACGGTGTCGCGCAGGGAGTCGGCCCGGCCGTAGCCGTCCGCGCGCGGCAAGCCGTTCTCGGTGGGCATTCCGTTCTCGACGATATAGAGCGGCTTGCCGGGGAACTGACGGGCGTAGTGCTGCAGCGCGTAATAGATTCCTTCCGGCTGCAGCGGGTTCTTCCACAGTTCCGTGAAATTCCCTGTGGTGGTGAGGCTGTCGGGGGAGAGGCCGTAGTAGTAGTCGATGCCGATGTAATCGAGCTTCGCGCCGATCCGGTCCACCAGTGGCTTGTTCACCACGTCCTCGGCGGCCGGGATATAGGCGACATTGCTGGTCACCATCGCGTCCGGTTGGATCTGGTGGATGTAGTCGTAGATGCTGTTGTGCGCCCGGGCGATCCGGTCGTGCATCGCGGGCGCGGCGGCGGGCGGCAATCCGCCGTTGCGCAACTCGTTCACCAGGTAGAAAGTCGGCTCGTTGAACGTGACCCACAACGGTCGATACGGGGCATAGCGATCGACGACCGTGCGCGCGTTGGCCAGCCAGTCCTCGATGATGCCCGGGTTGTTCCAGCCTCCGCGCTCGACCGCCCACCCCGGATAGACCCAGTGGTCGATGGTGATCATCGGACGCATGCCCGCGGCCGTGATGGCGGCGACGACGTTGTCGTAGAACTGCAATCCCTCCGGGTCCCATCTGCCCGGCTCGGGCTGCAGACGCGCCCACTCCACGCCGATCCGATACACCTTCACGCCGAGGCCGGCCGCCAGGGCGATGTCCGAGCGGTAGCGCGTGTAGAAGTCGATCGAATCGCGGTATGGGTCCGTCGTTTTCCCCGACGCGACGTAGCGGGACCAGTTGCTGTCGGGAGCGTGGCCTTCCGATTGATATCCCGAGGCTGCGACGCCCCAGAGGAAATCCGAGCCCATGGGCGTGACCACGGCGGGTGGCGCGGGCCGGGCGGCGGCCGGCGCGATGCCTGCCAGCAAGACCGCGGCGACGGCCGCGAGTGCGGCCGAGACATGGCGGAGGTGGGAACGCATCGAACTCCTGTTCCGAGACGGGTGACGGGCGCTCGTGGAGCTCGGCGCACGGACCGGGGGAGTGGGTACCACGGGGACAGGGTAACTGGTCACTTGTCCGTTTTCTGGGAGACGGAGAGTGGGGCAGCGAGGGGGCGAATCTTATGGACTGGGGTTCGAACCGGGAGAAGGGTATGGGAATCGTGATGGAAGTGCGTATGGAGCGAGAAGAACGCTGTGCGGCCATGTAACATTCAGATACGTAGATATGCGCATTTAACTATATTTCAGCCAATAAATTACCCCCCGATCCCAAGCCCTACAGACCAAGCAAGGAAGGGAAGGGTACACCTGAGTGCCCTCCTGTGAGATGTTCCTCGGTACCGGCGTGCGGATCCGGTCGGGGACGTAGGCCGTGCCAGGATGCGTATATGGTCTCCAATCCGCTGCCACCGCTGGCCCGACGGCTCGCGCAGCAACGCTGGGTGATGCGGACGGCGCCGCTCGTGCTGTGGGTCGAACGCTTGATCCGGCGGGCGAGCGGCGGACGGAAGGGCGTCCTGGACCTGGCGGGGCTGCCGTCCGTCGAGGTGACCGTGCCGGGACGGAAGACCGGAATCCCGCGCACCACGTCGTTGCTGTACGTGCCGCACGGTGCGGACTTCGTCGTCCTCGGCTCGAATTGGGGCAGTCCCGCTCATCCGGCCTGGTCGGCGAATCTGCGGGCGGCACAGACCGCTTCGGTCCGGCACAAGGGCGAGCGATTCGTGGTCACGGTGCGCGAGATCACCGGCGTGGAGCGAAAGCCGTACTGGGATCTGGCGGTCGAGTTCTGGCCCGGCTACGCCATGGAGTACGAGCGCTCCGGCGGGCGGTTGTTCCGGATCTTCGAGCTGCGCCGTGTTGTCGATTGAGCGCTGTGGCGAGCGTGGTCGGGGTGACGGCGGGGGCGGTTACGGTGGGACGGTGACCACGCATCTGACTCATTGGGGCGCGTTCGAGGCGGACAGCGATGGGGAACGGCTCACGGCGGTGCGGCCGTGGCGTGGCGACCCGGAGCCGACGCCGCTGATCGACAATGTCGCTTCGGCGCAACATCATCCGACCCGTATCGATCGGCCGCATATTCGCCGAGGCTGGTTGGAGTACGGCCCGGGTCCGGGAGCGCGAGGTTCGGATTCTTTCGTTCCGGTTTCGTGGGACCGTGCGTTGGATCTGCTGGCCGGAGAGCTCGGCCGCGTGTACCGGCAGTACGGGCCGGAGGCGGTGTACGGCGGCTCGTACGGCTGGGCCAGCGCGGGGCGCTTTCATCACGCGCAAAGCCAATTGCATCGCTTCCTCAACTGTCTCGGCGGTTACGTCCGGCACGTGAACAGCTACAGCCTGGGCACGTCGGCGGTGTTGCTGCCGTACGTCATCGGTGACATCGGCTGGGTGACGCAGCAGGCGACGGCGAAGAGCGTCCTGGCCGAGCACTCCGAACTGGTGGTGGCGTTCGGAGGTCTGTCACCGAAGAACGCGGCCGTGTCGCCGGGCGGGGTCTCGCGGCACAACGCGCGCGGCTGGATCGCGGCGGCGCGGGCGCGTGGGTGCCGGTTCGTGTCGATCAGCCCGCTGCGCGACGATACGCCGCCGGAGAGCGGGGCCGAGTGGATCGCGCCCTTGCCCGGCACGGACGTGGCGATGATGCTGGCACTGGCTCAGGTGCTGGACGCGGAAGGGTTGGCGGACGGTGAGTTCCTGCGCGAGTACACCGTCGGCTACGACCGCTTCGCGCAGTATCTGCGTGGCGCGGTGGACGGAGTGGTCAAGGATCCGGCGTGGGCCGCGGCGATCACCGGTGTCCCGGCCGGTCGTATCCGTGGGCTGGCGCGTGCGATGGCTGCCGCGCGCACGCTGGTGACGGTGAGTTGGTCGCTGCAGCGTGCGCGACATGGCGAGCAGCCGTTGTGGGCGGCGGTCGCGCTTGCGGCGATGCTGGGGCAGATCGGGCTTCCCGGGGGCGGGTTCGGGCACGGGTACGGATCGGCCGCGAGTGTGGGGGAGCCGGCGCGCGTGCCTGCGCCGCGGCTCCCGCAAGGGCGCAACGGCGTACAGGCGTTCATCCCGGTCGCACGGATCGCGGACATGCTGTTGAATCCGGGTCGGTCCTTTCGCTACAACGGGCAAGACCTGGTGTATCCGGATGTGCGGTTGGTGTATTGGTGCGGCGGCAATCCGTTTCACCACCATCAAGATCTGGCTCGGTTGCGTACGGCCTTCGGTCGTCCGGACACGGTCGTCGTGCACGATGCCTTCTGGACGGCGACCGCGCGGCACGGGGATATCGTGCTGCCGTCGACGATGTCGATCGAGCGCGACGACTACGGCGTGGGCGAGGGTGATCGTTCGTTCTTCCCGATGAAGGCGCTGACCCGCCCGCACGCCGAGGCGTGGGACGATTATCGAATTTTCGCCGAGACGGCCGATCGGCTCGGTGTGGGTGCGGAATTCACCGAGGGGCGCTCGGCCACGGAGTGGCTGCGGCATCTGTACGAGCGCTGGCGGGTCGAGCAGTCCCGAGCGGGTCACGCGTTGCCGGACTTCGACGCGTTCTGGTCCGGCGACGTGCTCGAGCTGCCGGTGCCGGATCCCGAGCAGGTGCTCGCGGCCGAGTTTCGCGCCGATCCCGACCGGTATCCGCTCGGCACACCCAGTGGCAGGATCGAGATCTTCTCCGCGACCATCGAGGGGTTCGGGTACGCCGATTGCCCGCCGCACCCGGTGTGGTTGGAGCCGGAGGAGCGGCTCGGCGGCGCGGCGGCGGCGCGGTTTCCGTTGCAGTTGGTGGCGAATCAGCCGCGGACCAAGTTGCACAGTCAGCTCGATGTGGGCGCCCACAGCCGGTCGGTGAAGATCTCGGAGCGGGAACCGATTCGGATGCATCCCTCGGACGCCGACGCGCGCGGCCTGCGTGCCGGTGAGATCGTGCGGGTGTTCAACGATCGGGGCAGTTGCCTGGCCGGTCTGGTGGTCGACGAGGGGGTGCGTGCCGGTGTCGCGCAGCTGTCCACCGGGGCGTGGTACGACCCCGACCCGGCGGACCCGACGTTCTGCCGCCACGGCAATCCGAACGTGCTCATCGCCGATCGCCCCTCGTCGACGCTCAGTCAGGGGTGCGCCGGGCAGCTCACGCTGGTGGAGGTCGAGCGCTACGCGGGCCCGCTCCCCGATGTGACGGTGACCCGGCCGCCCGGTGGGATGGGCCCGGAAGCGCTGTGAGGTCGCCGAGAGTCGCGGGGTGACGGTGGATTTGGATCTCGCCGCGTTGCGCGCGTTCGTGGCGGTGGTGGAGGAGGAGCAGTTCGGTCACGCCGCCGCGGTGCTGGGGATCAGCCAGCAGGCGGTGTCGAAGCGGATCGCGAAGCTGGAATCACAGCTGGGGGTGGCAGTTCTGGATCGAGGGCAGGGCAAGAGTGTGCCGACCGGCGCCGGTGCTCGGCTGCTGCCGCACGCGCGGTCGCTGCTGGCGGGTGCCGAGGCGGCGGTGCGGGCGGTGCGGGAACAGGTGCGGCCGTTGCGGGTGGCGGTGCTGGGCAAGCGTATGGCGGCGACGGAATTGATGGAGTTCTATCTGGCGCGTCATTCGCACTCGCACACCGAGATCGTCATGTCGAACATGATCAGGACGTCGCGGGAGGCGTTGGGTAGCGGTCTGGTCGACGCGGCCTTGGCCCGTGCCTACGGCGGCCCGGTGTTGTTGCCCGACGATGTCGTCGCTGCTCCGGCGTATTTGGAGCCACTGTATTTGCTTGTGGGCAGGGATCATCCGTTCGCGAGCCGGTCGACGATCGCATTGCGGGAGATGGCGGGGCGACCGGTGTGGGTGCCGGGGGCGGCGGTGCCGTCGGAGTGGGCCGATTTCTATCGGGATCTGAGCGCGTTCAGCGGGATTCCGATCGACACCAGGGGCCCGCTGGAGGGTATGGCGGGCATTGTCGAACGTATCGCGGATTCGTCGTCGTTGACGACGTTCACCGGGGACGGGGGACAGACGCCGTGGCATCCGAACGTGCGGCGTCTGTTGATCGTCGATCCCACTCCGGCCTATCCGCTGGCGTTGCTGTGGCAGGCGGGCAACCGGCATCCGGGACTGCGCTCTTTGGTCGAGCACGTGGCGGACAACTACAACCGCGATACCGCTGCGGCCTGCTGGGTTCCCGAACCCGATCAGGCGTTGTTCGGTGTGCCCGGTGCGGTGGCCGGTCCGTAGTGTCGGCCGGTGCCTCTACGATTCCCGGGTGACCGGATACGACACGCTCGACGCGTTCGAGCATCTCGACACTTCGACGTTGCCGCCGCGGCAGCAGCGGATTCTCGCCACGATCCGGGAGTGGGTGCTGCGGCACGGGTATCCGCCGAATACGCGCGAGATCGGTGACGCGGTGGGTTTGCGGTCGGCGTCGTCGGTGTCGAAGCATGTGCGGAGTCTGGAGGAGCGGGGTTTTCTGCGGCGCAGCCGGACGGTGTCGCGTCCTATCGATGTGCGGATGTTCCTGCAGACGTCGGCGCGGCGGGAGGTCGCGGAGGATTCGGTGGCGGTGCCGGTGGTCGGCGACATCGCGGCGGGCGCTCCGATCCTGGCCGAGGAGCACGCCGACGACGTGATGAGGTTGCCGCGTGAGCTCGTCGGGCGGGGCACGGTGTTCGGGTTGCGGGTGCGCGGCGATTCGATGGTCGACGCGGCGATCTGTGATGGCGACATCGTGGTGGTGCGGCGGCAACAGGAGGCGCATTCCGGTGAGATCGTGGCGGCGATGATCGATGGGGAGGCGACGGTGAAGGTGTACCGGCGGCGCAACGGTCATGTGTACTTGGAGCCGCGCAACCCGGCCTACGAGGTGATCGATGGCGACGAGGCGGTGGTGCTCGGCAAGGTCGTGTCGGTGATGCGGCGGATTTGAGCTGGGCGAACGCCGGCCCGGGCGGGATGCACGCGCGCCTTCGCGCCCGGGCCGCCGTGCCCTTCGGGTGGCGCACCGACATCCCGGCATTGGGGACATTTGTACCGCGTCGGCCCTGGCAGGATCGTCAGCATGCTGACGGTATGGAAATCTATGGCAGCCGCTGCCGCGGCGATGGTTGTTCTCGGTTTGGCAGCGGGCAACGCCACCGCCGAGGGGGTGTGGATCGGCGAATACGAAACCCAGCAAGAGTGTCTGGCGGCTGGGGAACGCTACCGCAGCTCCGACACTTACCCCGACTGCGTCTACAAGAGGTTCGGCCCCTGGGAGCTGTGGGTGCGCTCGATCGGCGGCTGACCTTCGGACACCGGTTTCCTGGTCATCGGGCCACCGCTGTCGGCGTGGAGGTAATGGGCACGACCCCTCATTGGCGGCGATGGACCCGAGCTGGAATTGCTGCGCATTCCATTGGGATCCGCCCGGGACTATGCGCCAGGCGATGACCTTGCGGGAGAAAATGCCCACATGATCAGCAACGTGTGGTGGATGCCCTTGGGGCCGGCCGACTGGAGATCAAGCCGCTGCGCGATACCGAACGCCGTGTCGCGATCCAGCGCATCCACGACACCGCACACCTGGCGCAGTTCGCGGATGTCCTGCGCGAGATGGTGCGAGCGCACGGTCCGGCTCATTGCCCACCGGCAGACGCGGAGGCATGCTACTGGTGCGTACCCTTGGTAGGCCCTCGCTGCCGTCATAGTCGGCGAGCGGAGGTCGCGTGCGGTACTGGCGCGACTGGTGGTCCCGCTCCGAGGAGATCCGTCGACAGTGATTCACCTGGTTCCATCGCAGCACCGTGTTGTCCCTCGCGAGAGCTGTTCGTGCCGAGGTCGATTCACCCGGCGTAATGCGAGCATGCTCCCCCGGCCCGGCGCGGGCGGGACTCTGGGGGATGCGCCGAGGTCGCCGGTTGGCGACATTCGCGTGCTGGGCTTTCTCAGCGTGGGGAATGTCGACGCGCGACCCGCGAATTGTCTGGCTACGCTGTGGAACTCACATAATCGTTGGCGGAGTTGATCATCCTCGGCGCGAAGGTGTCGGTCAGTCGAAGATCAGCTCCGGAAGGCTGGGGGCGGACCGATGGATCATCCCATCCGTGACTTGAACGGTGACGAAGTACGGACTGGTGCATGGTTCACCTGGAATGGTGTGCGATCGATAGGCGATACGCGGAAGCCAGGCGGTCGAGGCATCTTTTTCGATGAAACGTTACGCGATGGGGTCCAGGCGCCGAATGTCCGGAACCCGACCTTGGCGCAGAAACTCGCCCTCGTGGACCATACCGTCGCGGTGGGTGTCGGTGCCGCCGATCTCGGCTTTCCCGGTGCCGGTCGCGCGGCGATGAAAGAGTGCATCGAGATCGCGAGGTACATCGACGCGAATGGCTACGATTTGGCCCAGGGCTACGCCGGGCGTACACACGTCGACGATGTCGGTGCAATCTGCGAGGTAGCGCAGGCCGTCGGCGTCTCGGTGGACGCCTACGTCTTCATCGGCGTCAGCCCCATTCGGCAGTACGTCGAGGATTGGGATCTCTGTTCGATCGCACGCAATATCCGCGATTCGGCACGGATGTGCTCCCGGGAGGGCGTGACGTTCGTACTCGTCTTGGAGGACACGGTTCGGTGCCCGCCGCAACTACTCCGGCAGATCTACGACGTCGCGATCGAGGTCGGTGTGCGCCGCGTGTGCCTGTGCGACACCGTCGGCGCCGCGTTGCCGAGCGGTACCGAGGCGCTCATCGAATGGTCCATGCGGTATTTCGTGGAACGCGGGCATGTGGCGGACTTCGAATGGCACGGGCACAACGACCGCGGGCTCGCGTTGGCCAACTCGCTCACCGCGCTGTCGGCGGGATGTGTCCGGGTGCACGGCACGATCCTCGGTATCGGCGAGCGGACCGGCAATGCGTCTCTCGACCAGCTCATTCTGAACAGTCACCTCGACCAGCCCGGCGTCTACGATCTCACCGCCTTGCGGGGATACTGCGAGTACGCATCCGAAGTGCTGAACACCGCCATACCGAACAACTACCCGGCAATGGGCAGCGATGTTTTCAAGACCAGCGCAGGCGTTCACGCCGCCGCGATTCTCAAAGCCCATGAGAAGGGGGACCGGCTGCTCGAGGACACGGTGTACTCCGCGGTCCCGGCGAGTCATTTCGGACGTACTCAAGAAGTGCTCATCGATGCCAGCTCAGGCGCCAGCAACGTACGCCACTGGTTGGCCACGAACGGAGTCGCCGAGGACCGGGTGCTGGTCGAAAGGATCCTCCGGCGAGCCAAGCGGAGCAATGCTCCCCTGACCGATGAATTGATAGGGCAGATCATTGCGACGACAGAGTGAGACCAGCACGAGAACTTTCCGGCTGCGCGGCGAAGTACTGTTCCTGACCGAGGATCCTGACCTGGTCGCGGCGCAGCTGTCCGGCGATTGTCCGCTCGATCCCGCCGAGCTGCTGCGAACGCCGCTGCGCGACAACATCTCCACCGACGAGATGATTCCCGGCTGGTGTTGTTACTGGTATGACGAGCAACTCGGCGATTTCGCCTATCTCGGATTGCGTGGGCGGAGGGTCACGCAGGGGGCGGTCAGAGCGTTCGGTCCGCAGATTGTCGTCAGCGGCGCGGCCAAGGGTTGTGGCTCGTCGCGCGAACACGCCGCGCTCGCGGAGAAGTACGCGGGCGTCGAGCTGGTCTTCGCCCGCTCGTTCGAGCGCATCTATGAGCAGAACTGTCGCAATATCGGCATCGTCACCTGTACCGATTTCGGACTGCTCGACGCACTCCTGGCCGGCGAAGAGCTACCGCTCGAGCTGTTCACCGCCGGCGCGAACGACCTCGAACGCGCCATTATCGATTTCGGCGGGCTGTTCGGCTTCAATCGCGCGAGCGCTGTGGCCGGCAGTACGCCGGTACTGCCGCGGTTCACCCCAGCCCGTCCGCTCAACGCGGTCGAGAAGGTGCTGCAGAGCAGGCTCTCGTCCCGCTGTCATCGGCCGCCGGACAGTGCGGTCGCCGTAGGTGAGTCTTATTTCGTGCAGACCGATATCCGTTTCTCCCACGAATACGTGACGCCGATGGCGGCGGAGATGTTCACCCTGGAATTCGGTGCGGAAGCGAGCCCGTTGCAGCCGGCCACCTGCTACTACTTCCAGGATCACCTCTCCCTCGCGGAATCCGTGCTGAGCCGCCGCGACAACGGCAGAGATCTGATCAGCCGGGTGAACAATCTGCGCACGCGCCAGAGGGAGTTCGCCAGGAAAAGCCAGGGAAAGTTCATCGGACCAGCGCACTCCGGTGGCAGTCGCGCTATCTGCCACAACTACATCATGGAACATGTCGCCGAGCCCGGCGATGTGATCATCGGGACCGACAGCCATACCTGTACGGCCGGAGCCATCGGCGCGTTCGCCTTCGGCGTCGGCGCGACGGACATGGCCAACGCGTGGTACAACCGCGAGATTCTGGTCAAGGTCCCCGCGGTGATCAGGATCGAGTTGCGGCAACAGTTGCGGCCTGGGGTGTGCGCGAAAGACGTCATGCTCTCGCTCCTGGCACACCCACAGATCCGCGGCAGCCGGACGCTGGGAAAAGTACTGCTGTTCAGCGGCGAGGGCGTCGCCGGCCTGAACGTCGACGAGCGAGCGACGCTGTGCAACATGGCGGTTGAGGCCGGTGCGATGACCGCGATGGTCGAGCCGGACGCCAGGACCCGCGATTATCTGGCCGGACGGCCAGGGCGACCGCGGGCCGACCGAAGCGACATCGTCGTCTCCGATATCGGCGCGAGCTATGCCGCGGTCGTGGAACTCGCGCTCGAGGGGATCGAGCCGATGGTGGCGCTGCCGGGTGACCCCCGCAACTCGGTACCGCTGTCCTCGATCCACGATTCGGTACCTGTCGACAAGGTCTACGGCGGCTCATGCACCGGCGGCAAAGCGCACGACATGGACATGTACGCCAGTGTTTTCGCGCTCGCCCGCGAGCATGGCGCGTCCGTGGCCGAAGGAGTCCAAGCATTCATCCAGTTCGGTAGCGAGGACGTCATGCGTTACGCGACGGCCCGCGGATATGTCGAGTTGTTCGCCGACGTCGGAGTGACCGTGTTGCCGCCGTCGTGCGGGGCCTGTATCAACGCCGGACCCGGGGTGTCGGAAAGCCCTGCCGAGATCACTGTGAGTGCCCAGAACCGAAACTTTCCCGGGCGCTCGGGGCCGGGTCAGGTGTATCTGGCGTCACCCTATGTCGTGGCCGCCACCGCGATAGCCGGGCAGCTCAGTTCTGTCGAAGACATGCTCGGCGAAGAGCGGGGGAATCGATGAGGCTCGCGGTGATCCCTGGCGACGGGATCGGACGCGAGGTCGTCCTCGCGGTGTTGCCGGTGCTTGACCTGCTCAACGACGCCTGCGATCTGGACGTCGAGCACGACATATTCGGGTGGGGCGCCGATGAATGGCTCGCGACGGGCGTCGGATTGCCGGACGGCGCGGTGGACTCTCTTGCCGCGAAGTACCAAGCGATACTCCTCGGTGCACTGGGCGATCCGCGAATTCCGGACATGGCCCACGGTCGCAGTATTTTGCTCGGACTACGGCGCGGTCTGGATCTCTATGTGAACTACCGCCCGCTCGACTTGCCCACCGGCCGGATCGATCTGTTCCGCGAGAACACGCAGGGGCTCTACGCCGGGGTCGGCGGAACGATCGCGCGTCGCGGTTCGGTCAGCGTTGCCATCGATGAATGCGTGTATATCCGAGAGACAGTGGAGAAGTTCGTGCGATTCGGACTGCGGCGACTCGCCGATACCGGACGCACGAAGGTTACCTTGGTACACAAATCCAACGCCGTGCCGAACACCGGACGCCTCTGGCAAGAGGTCTTCGAGAGCGAAGTGGCGGGCTTCCCGCAGCTCGCGGCCGGACAGGAATACGTCGACTCGTTCTGCTACCACCTGGTGCGCGACCCGTCGTCGTATGAGGGCGTGCTGGCACCGAATCTGTTCGGCGACATCATCAGTGACATCGGCGCCGCTCTGATGGGTGGATTGGGTCTTGCGGCGAGCGCGAACATCTGCCCGGAGACCGGATGCGCGCTGTTCGAGCCGGTACATGGCAGCGCACCGGACATAGCCGGCAAGGGGATCGCCAACCCGTCCGCGGCGGCGATGTCACTCGCCATGGCCCTGGACCATATGGGATACGGCAAACAAGCGGTCCACCTGCGTGATTCGGTTCGTGAGGTCGCCGCTTCCGAATTCGCCACACCGGACCTGGGCGGCTGTGGTACCACCGAGGGATTCGTGGCCGAGGTCATCGAACGGCTCGGTGCCCGATTCATCGACGACAAAGCCGATCGAGCGGGCGAACCCGCTACCACTTCTTGATCCGAGGGCAAGCCGATGCGCAACCGTATCGCCCCCGTCGCGGGATCCGACCGGGTCGGACCTGGCTCGAGTTCCATCGTGCGTGACTCGCTCGCACTGACCTCGCGCCAGGATGTGATCTCGTTCGCCGGCGGGCTCCCGGCGCCCGAACTGTTCGACGTCGAAGGCATCAGCTCCGCCTACGAGCGAGTACTGCGTGAATCGAGTGCGCGCGTCTTGCAATACTCGGTGACCGATGGCGATCCGGCGCTGCGCGAAGCGATCGCACTGTTTCTCGCTCGCGCCGGACTTCCGACGGTCGCCGACGATCTGCTGGTGACCACCGGAGCGCAGCAGGCCATCTATGTGCTGTCGGCCACCTTACTCGAGCCTGCCGATATCGTTCTTGTCGAGAACCCGACCTACGTGGCCGCGCTACAGGTCTTCAGCGCGGTGCGCGCCCGCGTCATCCCGGTGCCCACCGACGGTGACGGCATGGTGATCGAAGCCCTGCGTGAGCTCGTCGTTGCATATCGGCCCAGAATGGTCTATCTGGTGCCGACCTTCCAGAATCCCACCGGTCATACCTTGCCTGCGGACCGACGTGCCGCCGTTTCGCGGATCGCCGCCGAGTACGGCGTGTGGATCGTCGAGGATGATCCATACGGGGAGTTGCGGTTTCGCGGCGAGCGGCTGCCGTTGATCGCTTCTTACGCGCAGTCCGCCGACTGGACCATTCTGCTGGGGAGCCTGTCCAAGCTTCTCGCTCCCGGGATGCGACTGGGCTGGATGCGCGTGCCCGCTACGGTGCGCGCGGCGTGCGCGGTCGTCAAACAGGCGGTCGATCTGCACAGTTCGACGATCGACCAGGCGGCCGCCGCGGCTTACCTTGCGGCGAGCGACCTGGATGGGCGGATCGCCCGCGCCCGTGCTCTTTACAGTGAACGCTGCGACGCGTTGGTGGACGCGCTCTCGCGAGTGCTCCCGCACGGCAGCAGTTGGAGCCGTCCGAACGGCGGAATGTTCGTGTGGGTTCGGTTGCCCGACGGCTTCGACACCACCGCGCTTCTCTCGGCTGCCCTGGCTCAGCGAGTTGCGTACGTGCCGGGAGCACCGTTCTTCGCGGGTGTCGCTGATCCGTCGACGCTGCGGATGTCGTTCAGCGCGCACAGTCCCGCTGAGATTCGAGAAGGTGTCGAGCGCTTGGCCGCCGTGCTCGACGGTAGTCAGCGGGACCGTTGCGGTCGTTGACTGCCTGGATGAATTCGAAATCCGAACGGGCCTGTCGAAAGGCTTCGGCTCAATTCTCCTGGCCGGCTGGGGATCGACAGGTCGTTCGGCACTGCGGCGGTCTCGTTCGTCAGACCGTCCTTCGGGTCGTCCGCATCAACCTTCCCGGGGCGGGGCGAGCGGTTCGCGTGCGAGTACCTCGTTCTCGATGAACGCGGTCAGCCGCGTGACCCCGCTCCGGATGTCTGCGACATCGAGGTAGCTGCACGACAAACGCAGTCGGCGGCTGCCGCTTCCGTCGAGATAGAACTGGTCCATCGGGGTCCACAGCACGCCGTACTCGGACGCTGATCTCTCCAGGAGCGCGAGGTCTGCCTGCACCGGAAGGCGCATGACGACGAAGAAACCGCCGTCGGGCCGATTCCACTCGACCGTGGGCCAGCCGTGCGCACCAGCGTCGAGCGCGGTCAACAGACATTCGAGGTTGCGTTGGTACCGTGCGGCTTTGCGCCGGTTCTGCTGGGCGAGCGTGCCGCCGTCCGCGAGCAGCATCCCGCCCACGATCGCTTGCGCGAGGGGGGCGGTGTTGACGGTGACCATGCTCTTCAACGCGGCGATCTCATCGGCGAGCCAGCGACCACCGTCAACGTGCTGGCCCGCGATCACATACCCGACGCGAGCGCCCGGAAAGCACGTCTTGGCGAACGTGCCGACGTGGATTACGCGTCCAACCGTGTCCAACGCCTTGAGCGACGGCAGCACCTCGTGCCCGAGCGCGGTGAATCCGTACGGATTGTCCTCCAGGATGAGGAAGTCGGCCTGGTCGGCCAGCTCGATCAGCCGACACCTTGCGGAAACCGGCATCCGGCTCCCGCCGGGGTTGGCGAAGTCGGGCGCTACGTAGCAGAGTTGGATGCGGCGCCCGGAACCGGCTTCGGCAAAGCATGTTTCGGCGAGTCGGTCGATGTCGATGCCGTTCGATGATTCGGGAATCGGAACGACAGGTAGGTCGAGCAGCCGCGCCGCGCCGACGATGCCCGGATAGCACGGGTTGGCGACCGCCACCGCTGCCCGCGCCGGCGTGGTGGACAATGCCCGCAGCACCAGCAGCAGCGCCTCCTGTGCACCGACAGTGATCACGATCTCGGACTGGTCGGCGACAATGCCTTCGTCGCGCCGCAGGGTCTCGGCCACGATGTCGTTGATGATGCCGCGGCTGGGACCGTATTCGAACAGCAGTAGCCGAGCCCGCTCCCGGCTGTACCCTCTGTCTTGCTGCAGGTGCGCGAGGAAGCGCTCGATATGGCTCTGTGGATCGAGGTTGTCGAAGAACTCTGGGTGCGGGGCCCCCGGAGCGAAGGAGATCGCCTCGGGATACCGGGACATGATCTCGTTGAGGAAGGTCACCGAGCCGAGAACGGGATCCTCGAGCGACCCGTGCAAGGCGCTACGTGCCAACCGCACGGTTGCCTCCCGCAAGCTTTCGCCGACGCGATTCCTGCCAGCGTCGCTCGACGTTGGCCAGAACATCGGAGCTGTACATCCGCTCAGCCTGTATCATCGCGAACTCGGCGAGATACTGCCGATACACCTCTACCGGTTCTTCCGCCAGCGCCAACATTCGGCGATTGGCCACCACAGCGGGCTCGGACAGATCCGCTACCGCGGCCGCGATCGCGGCGTCCATCCGCTCCGCTGGGACCACCTCGTCGCAGATCAACTCGGCGGCCCGGTCGGTCGCCGCTATCCGCCTGCCGCCCAATATGATTCGGCGAGCAAGTCGACTACCGACCGCCCTCGACAGTCGTAGGTTGGCGAGGCCGGGAACGATGCCCTCCTCCGCGGCGGGGAGACTGAAGAACGCGCCTTCCTCGGCGATGACTCGATCCAGGACCAGCAGCAGCTGCATGCCGCCGCCGATGGCGAAGGCGTCGACGGCACCGATCCATGGTTTCTCCAGCGGGCCGGTGTCTGTCGAGGCGCCGACACCGTCGCCGGTGTAGAGCCCGCGCATGATCTTGTTGATGAAGCCGAGCTCGCGACCGAGCAGGAAGTCCACGAACGAGATCCCGCCGTTGCGCAGATCGGTGAGGTTCATCCCCGCGCTGAACACCCGCTTGCCCTGATATCGCGGCGAGCTGCTGGGGCCGCCGCGCAAGACGCCGACCCGCACGTCGTCGTCGAGCAGTGCGAGGTCCACTGCTGTCTCGGTGTCGGCGACGAGCTGATCGTTCTCCGCATTCAGGGGATGACCGTCGCGGAAGGTCAAGTAGGCGGCGTGCCCGAGCCGTTCGACTGCGACCGAGTGCAACTCGACCTTGCCGTTGCGGTGAAAGGTGTCGAGCAGCTCGATCGCCCCCGCGGTAGGCGTCCGCATGGCATCGATGAGGTGGGCACCCGATCGGGGGGAACGCAATATCGCCGAACAGAAGATCGCCTGGTCGATCTCACGTCCATCGCGTTCGGCCTGAATGCGGCCGCGTTCGTCAGCGATGCTCTCCGTGGACGGCAGCAGGCCTGGAAAACTCTCTGCCGCGGCACGGACCAGTTCAGGCAGGCGCCGATGGTGGGCCAGCCCTCCGGTCAACGCGTCGTACACACGATCCGTGTGCGCGGCCAGAAAGGCCCGGCGCGCGGTCCTGGCGGCAGCGAACGCCTGATCCACCGAGCGCTGCGATCCGGCATCACGGTGGGTTTTCGACGGAGAGCGGGCGATGACGTCTTCGCAGCGCGCGACGTGCTCTGTCAGGCGTGCCATATCGAGGTCCAAGTCACCGACGAAATCCGGACCGGTCCGAGGGTCAATCATTGCGGCGTCTCAGCTCGCGGTCGCAGGCGGCAAGGTGGACACCGAGCGCATCGTCGAATTCGACGGAGACGGCTTCGTGGAGCAATTGCCGGCAAACTGCCAGTGCGGACCTGGAAAGCCGACTCGTACCGCGTATTACGCGCTCGGCAACAGTCTCGGGCTCTGGGGTCAGCTCGTCGAGTATCCCGAGTTCGAGTGCTTCGTTCGCGCTGAATGCTCCGCCACGTACCATCAGTCGCCGAACACGAGCCGGGCCCACCTGCCGCACCAGACGGTAGAGTGCCATACCTGGCCACAGGTGCCCGTCATCGGTGGTGAACATCAGTCGAGCCTCGGGTGTGCCGATCCGGTAGTCGGCGGCGAGCAGGATGTCCGAGCCAGGTCCGCGGCAGGTTGACTGCATGACCACCACACTCAGCGCATTCGACTGCTCGACCCGTCGGACCGCCCGCTCCCAACGCCGTACTTCCTCGACACTCGTCGCGGGGGGACCGGCCGGTTCGGCCTGCGGCGGATCTTCGAGGACGAACAGCGTATTGGTGAGGTGTGTTTCGGTAGCCAGCCGTGCCGTGGCGGCGACCAGTTGTTCGGTGAGCTCACTCAATGATCTCGTCTGGTCGACACGAATTGTCAATGTCGTGGCGCGGAACGCGGTTGCCACGTCCGTTTCCTCGAAAGATTGGATCACGTCCACCCCGATATCCTCGATCTTCGTCCGTTACCACTGGATCAAGGCCATCTCGATCGAGGTTCCAGGACCCATTGTCATCATCACGCCGAACTCGCCGGCCGCCGTGGTGTCTTCATCGCGCAACTTTTCGAGCGAGAACAGAAACGAACCGCTCGACAGGTTGCCGTGGTTGCACAGGACACCGGTGGTATGCCGTAGGTCGTATCGGGTCAGTCCCAAGTTCACCCGAATCGAATCGATAACCTTCTTGCCACCGGAGTGCACGATCCAGTGCGCGATTTCGCAGCGACGGAGAGCGAATTCATCGAGCAGCCGAGCAACGCTCGGTTCCGCGTGCGCGCCGATCACGTAGGGGATTTCCGGATCGAGGTAGAAGCTGAGCTTTCCGTGCCTGTCGTCCCAGTCGTAGCGCATCGCATGGATCGCCTCGGGAATCATCATGCTGGAGAATCCGAGAATCGAAGGGGAGGAGGCGGGTTCCCGGTCCGAGTGGGTCATGACCGCGACGGCGGCGGCACCGTCGCCGAAGAGGCTGTTGACGACGGCCGAACGCAGCGTGCCGTCGTGCAGGTAGGCGGCGGACGATACCTCTACACAGACCATCATGGCCAGCTCACCGGGATGGGCTCGGGACCATGCCGTTACCGAGGCAAGTGCGTTGAGACCGGCGTTGCAGCCCATGCCGACCACGTCCAGCCGGTAGCAATGCCGATCAATGGGGAGATCGTGGACCAGCCAGGCCGCCAAGCCCGGAGTGAGGAAGCCGGTGCTCGTCACGCAGCACAGATGCCGGATGTCCGCCGGCGTTGCGCCGATCTCCCGCAAGCAGGCCATGAGTGCGTTGCGCCCCAACTCGGTACCGGCGGTCCGGTGCTTGTCGAGTAGTTGGCGCTGCGTCTCCTCGGCTAGGTGGCCATCGGCATGCGACGGTGGCAAGGTCAGATTTCGTCGTTCGATCCCACCGTTGAGAAACAGTGAACGCACACGTGGATCGGTGATGCCGAATCTGTCGAGCAATTCTCCTTGAGAGTAGGACGTCGGTGGGACTGCCGTTCCGACACCAAGAATTCGCGAGGCCGAATTCACCAACTCATACTCCGGCCGCCGAGAGCCCGAGCCGGAGTGGCGCATCAGTGCCGACACGCTGATGCGGAGATCGGCACCCTGACGTTTGGCGGGCACGGCGTACGAGATCCATCGTGAATCACATCCATTCCCTGGGAAGCTCGCCTCGGGCACGGCCGGTGCCAGCGGATCGTCGCTCGGGGAGTCTAGCCCGATCCGGCAATTCGCGGCGGCACGGCCTGCCCACGATTGGGAACCTTCTCGTTTCCCTGATGGCTTTGGTATTCAGGCGGTTTCACCGCGCGGACTGGTTGTTCGGCGGGGCGGGCGGCGGTGAGTCCCAGCGGCATCGATGGGCGAATGCCGGTGCGTGGAGGGAAGTCCGAGATGGTGCCGGCGGTCTCACTCGGAGTTGTCTTGGTTGTCGTCCTCTGGCGCTTCGCGCCAGCGTGGCTCCCGCTTTTCGCGAAAGGCGAGTCGCCCTTCGGCCGGGTGCCGGCTGGCTGCGCGGCGTTCTTCCCAGCGATAGCGTGTGGTGAATGCCTCCGCCAGCGGCCTGCCTTCGGCTTTGGTGGCAGCCTCTTTGATAGCACGAACGGACAACGGCGAGCACCGCGCGATATCCGAGGTCCAGCCCGCGACGCAGTCGTCCAGTTCGTCCGGCGGTACCACATCGTTGACGAGTCCCAGCTCGAATGCGCGTGCTGCGGCGAGCGACCGTCCGCTGATCAGCAGTCCCATCGCGGTGTGCCAGGGAAGCTGTCGGGACAGACGGAACACTCCGCCCGCGCCTGGTACCAGACCGAGTGTGGCTTCCGGCAGTCCGAACACGGCGTCGGTGGCGGCGACGATGATGTCGCAGGCCAGCGCCAGTTCGAAGCCGCCGCCGAGGGCATATCCACGCACTTTGGCGATGATCGGCTTGGACAGCTCGAAACGTTCGGTCAGGCGTGGCCATCCAGGCTTTCCGTAGCTGCCAAAAGTGGTGGGCGTATTCGCGCTCGACTCTTTCAAATCCTGCCCTACGGAAAAGGCTCGGTCGCCGGCCCCGGACAGAACGGCAACCCGAGTTTCGCGGTCCGCTTCGAAATCGTCCCAGACTTCGCTCAGTTCTTCGTGCATTTGCGAATTCATCGCATTCAGCACTTCGGGTCGCCGCATGGTTATGTGCGCAACTCGACCGATTTTCTCGTAGTGGATGGTCTGGAAATCCATGGTGGCACCAGTATGACTGCTTCGGTGTCGCCCTGCAACTCGCGCGACGCGCGATCGTCGAGGCCTACCATATTTCGGTTTCTGCACGACCATGTGAATTCGATATGCCGAATTTCCCGCGGTCGGTGAACACTCTGCGGCTCGACCGCCGCCGGGTTCGTTTCCATCGCAACGAACTCGGCGGCTGCGGCCGGGCCGTAGTGGGGCCAAGGTAAGCCTCTTCCGATGCTGTTCGGGAAGGGCTTGCCCTCGGAACCGCGCGCCTGTTGAACGGAAGCGACGGATCGAGTCTTGCCGCTGCTGGGGCGTGGTGCGGTGGACTGCCCGTCCCGGCCGGTAGGGTGCGCCCTTGTCCCGGCTATCGGGTGCTCGACCACGAGGCAGGGCAATCATTTCGACGACGGATATGTGGACCGAGGATGACCGCTACACAACCCGGGGATGCGAACCTCGAAACATTCCTGCGCTCGTACCCCGCGTACCAGGGCACACGACATCTCGATCGCGTCCGCGCCGACGACTTCCGTCGACTGGATGAGCAGGGCCTGATCTATCTGGACTACACGGGAAGCGGCCTCCCCAGCCGATCACAGCTCCGCGCGTATCGGCGCGTCATGGACAACGAGATCTGGGGCAATCCGCATTCTGCCAGTGTTCCGTCCCGTCGATCCACCGAGGCGATCCGGCATGCTCGCCAGGCGACACTGCGATTCGTGAACGCCGATCCCGACGAGTACTCGGTGATCTTCACGGCGAATGCCACGGGTGCTCTGCGGCTCGTCGGCGAGTCGTTTCCGTTCCAGCCAGGAGCCCGTCTGGCGTTGCTGCGCGACAATCACAACTCCGTGCTCGGAATCCGCGAGTACGCCCGCGCGCAGGGAGCGACGATGGAAACCATCGCCCTCCGAGCAGATCTTCGCGCCGAGCTGTCCGCCGTGGTGGACGCATTGAACCGCGCCGGGGCGGCGCCGTCGTTGTTCGCGTATCCAGCGCAGAGCAACTTCTCCGGTGTTCAACATCCACTCGAATGGATATCCGAGGCTCACGCCCGTGGCTGGCGGGTACTTCTCGACGCTGCCGCATACGTCGCGATATCGGATCTGGATCTCAGCCGGCACAAACCCGACTTCGTACCGTTGTCCTACTACAAGATCTTCGGCTGGCCGACGGGGCTCGGATGTTTGATCGCCAAGAACGAGGCCCTTGCACAACTGCGACGTCCCTGGTTCTCCGGCGGCACCGTCGTCGCCTCGAGCGCACTGGGTGGCTGGCACGCCAGCGCCCCGCCCCCGGACAATTTCGAGGACGGGACGCCTGATTTCCTGGGTGCACTAGGTGTGTCGATCGGACTCGATTACGTGCAACAGACTCTCGATCGCGAAGCGGTCAGAACGCGAGTGCGGTGCTTGACCGACTTTCTGCTCGATGAGATGTCGACGCTTCGCCACAGCAATGGTATGCCTGTCTGTGCGCTGTACGGCCCTACCGAAACCCGCGGGAGGGGCGCGACGATCGCGTTCAACCTACTGGATCCGAGCGGCGACATCATCGACGAGCGGATGGCCGAAGATCGTGCGGTACAGCACGGGATCGCGTTGCGTGCCGGGTGTTTCTGCAACCCAGGTGTCGGCGAGACGATATTCGAACTCCAGCCCGAAGATTTGATTCGAGTGGGCACGATGCGGACGGGCTTGCGTACGATCGACGATTACCGACGAGCCATCGGTCTACCCACCGGCGGTGCACTGCGCGTCTCGCTCGGCCCGGTCAGCAGCTTCGAAGACATCCTCGGATTCCATCGTTATCTTCGGTCGTGGCGTGATCACCGCACTGCCGACCATGATCTCGGGACGCTTGCGGATCGAGAACGATGCTGACGCTTGCGGTGGATGACGGTGTCGGCACGTCACCGGAGCCGGAGGATCAGTGCCCCGGTCCAGTTCGTAGCGATGTACTCCGGCTTCCCGAGCGCGACCCGGATCCAGCGGTGATCGACCGAGACAGCAGTCGGTCGGCCTTGCCTGGGTTCTCGCTGCCTTGCCCCTTCCGAACCCGATCACGCCGGGCCCCGGGCCCGGCGGAAAGTCGGGGCTAGGCAAGCCAAGCCGTGTTGTCCACTCCGGTGGCGATATTCACGATCGAGGTCGCTGGTGAATCAGTATGTCGTACGAGCACACCACCGAGTTTCCCGCCGAACAGGATCGGACTGACGACAGACGCCGCGCGCACTAGCTCTGTGCTGCCGGTGGGGGGGCGGTATACCGGTATCGCGATAGGGTCGGGTGCCCAGAACTCCTGCACAACATACCCTCCCAGGGCTGCCGCCGAGGTCACCGCATTGTGCCATTCGGCGGCAGTAGTCGCTTGCCCTACGACTACCCCTCGTCCGCCGAGCTGATCATGCGGTTTGAGTATGAACTTGTCCTGCTCGTCGGTGAGCAGAGAAAGTAGATCGAATGAGCGGCCGCGCCACGATACGTTCAGGTCCGCGATCACTCGAGTCCACGGGATATGAGTTTCCACGAACTCCCGGTCCGCTGCCGGCAGCGAGTCCGCGGATTCGCTCAGCCATGCCAAAATCTTCTTACTGGAGTACAGATCCGCTAACTCCGGTGCCAGGGTGACCGCGGTACCAGCCTCCATGGCGTGGCGCAGCGGGCCGATGTCCCAATTCACTTGCTTCGCGCCCTCGTGTGTGTATGCGAAGGCGCGATAAGCGATGTCTATCGGCTGACCCTGATGTGTAAGCGCGGTCGGGGAGGAGTCGAGCTGGTCGGGAGTGGCGAAACTGCAGGATATGCCATGACCGTTGAAATCCTCGATCGTTTCCGAAAAATAGTCTCTGGAGCCGAGTCCTTCGTCGCTCCAGCCGAGCAAGCACACGCGAGGATTCGGGATGTCGTACGCCCGTGCGGCTTTCATGACGACTTCGCGGCGAGCGGTGAACGTGTCGGGAACGACGAGCTTTGTGGCGATGTCGCGGCGCAGACTCTCGAGTTTGTTCATGAAGAACCGGTTCTGCCTGGCCATCTGTTCCGGGCCGGCGATGCCGCTTGTGATGTTGTATTCGACAAAGCGGGGGATGCCGCCGCTGATGATGATGTCCGGCCGGGCCATATCCAGAGCGGTCGCGTTCCATTTCGGATCGTCTGTCAACATCGATGCCGGAGGGCGTCGGTAGCCGAGCAATTCGGCCAACTCCGTAGGTGTTTTCGCTCGCTCGGTGCAAATAGACTCGATCAGGCGGAGCAAATGACGAGACATGCTCGTCAATGTATGTACCGTCGCCGAAGGTAGGATAACCGGCCTCAGCGGTACCGGGCCCGCAGGTGCGCGATAATCACCGGATGCCAGCGCGAGGTCCAATTCCGCCGCCTGGCGCGTGCTGCGTTCGTGGTCCCGCGCGGTTCCCAGCAGTGCACGGTCCCATTCGGCCTGCATTTCGTTGACGATACCCACGCACTCTCCGTATTCGACATGACTCGATGATCAGAAACGTTGTTCTTACGCGCGGCTAGGGTCGGACAATGGCCGATGGCCAGGACTGCGGTTCATCGATGCGGGAGATCAACGGCATATCGCGGATGTCGTGATGGTTGAGCACCCACATCAGGAACCGGTCGACGCCCATGCCGAATCCCGATGTCAACATCGGAAGTTCCGCTTTCATGCGTACGTACCATGCGTAGTCGGCTTCGTCGACGCCGTGCAGCGCCATGGACTTGCGCAACTCTTCGGCTTCGGTATGCCGTTCGCCCGACCCGAACACTTCGCCCATTCCGAAATAGAGATCAGCGCACTTGGCCGTCGAGCCGTTCTCATCACCGAAGGCGTGGTAGAAGGGTACCGTCGAACTGTCGAAATGATGGACCCAGACGAATTCGGATACACGTTCCATCAGTAGACGCTCACCGATGCGGGTAAGGGTCCGTGAGCCGTCGCTGCCGCTCACGGCATCGTTTACATCGGCTACCACCTCGGCCGCCTCATCGAAGGTGAGTTGTTCGAAGCCCTCGACACGGTCGGTCATCCTGACCAGGTGAGAGACGTCGCCTCGTGCCTCGATCAAGCGGTCTCCCGCTCGATCGAGGATGGCGGCCGCCAGTGCTTTCGCGTAGCCGGTGACGTATCGAATAAGGCTGTCCAGACCGCCGGGTAGTTCCGCCTCGCTATGGGTGTATTGGCTGAGATGCGTCTCGTCCGGTTGTTCGGTACGAAACGACGGCAAGATCGTGTAACAGCCATCCGGTGCGAGTCGGCAGCCGTACTCCAGTGCGAATTGTATGGAGTCGGGCAGGTATGTGTCGACGCCGCCGACCGTCACCGCAACCGGCTCGGAGTCGCTGCCCGATGCGGAGGGGCAGGTGACCGTTCGGGTGGTCATGGGCAGGAACAAGTTCTTGAGTTTCCGTGATCCCGCATACCGGGCAGTCTCGGTGAAAATGATGTCGTGCAACTCGGCGATCAGATGATACCAAGGAGATCTCAGATATTCGATGAAGGTCTCGGGATTGTTGCTGTCGCGAGCGTGTGGTGGAGCGACCGTAATTGCCGCCGAGCCGGTTGAGGTCACCGAACTACCTTTCTATCGCGAACCGATGGCCGTGCAGGGGCTATGTTGTGGTTGTGCTGAAATATGTTGTCCGGGTCGTAGCGCGACTTGACTTCGGATAGTTTCCGATATCGGTCTTTTCCGTAATGGGCGACAATGTTGGTACCGACCTCGTCCTGCAGGTAGTTCACGTAGGCCCCGCCGGAGCTCCAGGGAGCAAGCCGCGCCACGCTCCGGCGTGCCCAGTCCACGTGCTCCTCGTCCGTACGGGAGTCGGTCCACTGAGCTGACGCGGTGAATATGTACGGTGCCTGCCGTGCGGGAAAGGCGGACGTTTGCCCGGGTACGTCGCTTATTGCTCCGCGCAGGAATTCGAAGTCTATGCAAGACAGTGGCGAGGTGATTTCCGCGGCGGCCTCGACGGCTTCGTGCGCAGCCGCTGAGGGAAATGCGGAAAGATAGCACGATTTTGTGAAGTACCGGTTTCCGTGAGGTTCTCCGTGGTCGCCCAGTGCTTGCAGTTCCGCGTGTGTCAAGACCCGGTTCAACACTGCGGTGGGCGGCGAGGCCGCGAACAGTGGGGCGATCATTTCGCCGGCTCGCACCGAATCGCCGAGCCATATAGCGGTGAGGAACAATGCCGGCTTCCCGTGTAATTCCCGGGGCAACCAATCTTGCGTACCCGCGATCTTGAAAGCGCCGACCGTGTGGAGGTCCGGCGGCTGCCGCTCAGCGAACTCTCGGTATGCCTCCAGCGCTGCACTCGCGGTGTCCATCGCATGGACACCGGATCGATAGACCACGGGGCCGACTCGCCGGAGCCGAAGAGTGAACCGGGTGACTATTCCGAAGTTTCCGCCGCCGCCTCGAAGTGCCCACAGCAAGTCGGGATGTGTCACGTCATCCGCTTCCACAATCGAGCCGTCGGCGAGCACGACCTCGGCTCGCAGGATGTGGTCACAGGTCAGACCCCACTTTCGTGCCAACCAGCCGTAGCCGCCACCCAACGCGAGCCCGGCCAGGCCGGTGTGCGATACGACGCCGGCCGGGCAGGCAAGCCCATGCGGAATGGTCGCGGCGTCCACGTGCCGCAGCAGGCAGCCGCCCGCCGCGGCCGCTGTTCGGGAGGCCGGATCGACGGATACCTCGGTCATCAGCGAAAGGTCGATCATGACCGCATGATCGGCCACCGCGGTACCGGCAACGTTGTGGCCACCACCGCGCACGGTCACCGAGTGGCCTGCCGCGCGCGCGAACCGGACCACAGCCGCTACATCCGCCGTGTCACGGCATCGCGCGATCAGCACTGGATGGCGGTCGTGCATTCCATTCCATACTCGACGGAATGCGTCGTATTGTCTGTCGCCGGGGGATATCACCCGGTCGCCCATCAGTGATTGGAGCGCTCGCATATCCGATGCCGATTGGTGCGTCAAAGATCCACCCGTCGTTCGCACACTGGCCTTTTCGTTATCCTCCCGTTCTTCATGTACCACTGTCAAAGCCGTAGCTTCCCAGTCCGTGGGAGTTTCGGTGCCGGCAGCGGGTGGAGGAGCGGGCAGTGCAGCGAGATCCGAATCGCTCAGTGTCGCAGACGAAGTGATTTTGCGATGCCGAAACTGTCTCCTGGCATGTGGATCTCGCCGCCGCTGCGGCCGCGGAGTGCTCGGCGGCGAGAAGGAAGGCTGGTGTGACCGAGAAGGGTGGAGTGACGTTGTCGATGCGATGGGTGCGGAAATCCGTTATGCTGGTCGCGCAGTTGTACAACGCTCATTCTTCGGCCGGACAGAGCGGGAGCGCCCTCGCGGGGCGGACCACCGCTGTGCCGCACCTATTGCGAGGTCACCCGATGACTGCTCTTCCTTCGGCATATCCGGATGCTTCTTCTCACATGCCTGCCGCTGCCGAACTTGCCTACCGTATGGATGGCGCGCGGCTGGCGCGAGAGCTTTCCTCGATCTCTGTTGTCTCCTGGCAGAAACAGCGAACCCATGTCCTCGGCGTCGACGGTGAAAGCGAATTGGGCACCACGAGCCCACCCACCGAGATCGAGTGGAGGGTACTTCCGCTGTGGAGTATCGGCGGGGACGCAGATCGTACGGATCCAGGCGGTCCGGAGGACAGGGGATATGCGCCCACGATTTGGTGGAGTCGACTGCCCTATATGCGAGAGGTCGTCTCGGCCATTCCGGTGCCATTCAACTCCGTCCGACTGATGGCCCTCGGCCCCGGCGCGTCCTCGGATGAGCATTGTGATCCCAAGTATGATGTGCGCCGTGGCTTCTGCCGGCTGCACATACCTGTGCTGACGAACCCGGACGCTATTCTTGTTCTGGACGGTGTTCGCTACTGCTGGGCGCCCGGTCGACTGTGGTACGGCGATTTCGGTCGGCTTCATCGCGTTGAGAACAGAGGTGCGGAAGTGCGTGTACACCTCGTCATCGATGCGCTCATGACGTCTGATCTGGTTCAGCTGTTTCCGGCCCGATTTCGTCAGCCGTTCGAAGATCATGGTGCGCTGTTCAATTCCTTTGCTTCGGCTTGCGCAGATTGCCGGCCATGGGCACATGCGCGCAAGTTCGATATCCCGAGATCATTTCTCAACTTCACCGACGACGCGCCTTTGGAAAATTCGGAGCCGAAGTTGTCTGTCGAACTGAACTATTCCGACGGCAACGTCTCCATGAAGACCGTTAATGGCACCGTGCTCGCGATGACCCCGGTGGGGGACAGCAGGTTCCGGTTTTCCGGTTGGAGTGATCAACGAACCGTCGTCGTAGACGATGGTTCGATCGTCTTGGAAAGCCGTTTCGGCCACGACCGGCGGGCGTCGAGGATCTTTGATCAGGCCGAGTCGGATCACTGACCCTCGATGAGGGGCACGGCGGACATTATTCGCCGTCGTCCGGCGGTGGGACTGCTACATGCTCGACGATCCACAGCGGTCCGTCCGCGCAGTCAACTCGCAGGCCGGTGCCCGGTGTGGTCCTGGTGCGTAGCACTTTCAACCAACGCTTGCCCACCTGAGCGATCGGGCCGGACCCCGCCCGCATCGCCCGGAATGTTCGAACCTGGTTGTGTATCTCGCGAGTGTTGCGCCGCCAGTCGATGCGTAGAAACTCTGGCTCCATAGGCCCGGCATAGGATGCTCGGGTCTCGTCTTGGGGTTCGCCGAGGTCGCCGCCCGCCACTCGATCGAGGCCCTGCGACAGCAGTTTCCGAATCACCGGCTCCATTCGCTGCCACAGGAGCTCAGGGGTCGGGTCGTCGTCGATCGGTATACCGTCTTGTTGCACGATTACGTTGCCGGTATCGAAGCCTTCGTCCATCCGATGCAGCGTTATACCGAATTCGGTATCGCCCCGGCGGATCGCCCACTGGATGGGTTCCGGTCCGCGGTACTTGGGCAGCATCGAAGGATGGATATTGATAGCTCCGTGCGTCGGGATTCCTAGTACCGAAGTCGGTATGCGCCAGTTGAAGCCGCATACCAGGAGAAGATCGGATCGATAGCCGGAAAGTATGTCGGCTAGACCGGAAGCGGTTCCGGGGAGGAGGAAGTCCATTCCTGGCGGGGCAGCCTGTAGCATCTCGCCTACGGCTCCGACGACATCTGGTGAGAGTGCTGTCGCGGGCTTTCGTGAGCGGCTGTACACATAGGCGACCGGGAGGTGCCCAGCCTGTTCACATACGTCGTGCAGCGTCGAGAACTCTTTGGCGCCGCGGGCAGCGATCACGATTCGCAGGCGTTCCGTCACGCGATCACCCCTTCGAAGTGCGCTCGATCGCACTGGCCAACTCGGCTACGGTAGCCGCTTCGAATATCGTCCGAACCGCGATCTCGACACCGAGTGATCTTCGGATAGCCGCCGTCAATCGCATCACCGACAACGAATGGCCGCCCAAGCCGAAGAAGTCGTCGTCGGCACTTACCCGTTCGAGCCCGAGTAGTTCGGCGTACAAGTCCGCCACCGCCTTCTGCGTCGCCGTTTCCGGTGCGCGATACTCTGTGCTGCACCGGTATCTCGGCGCGGGCAGCGCCTGCTGGTCCACCTTGCCGTTCAAGGTCAGCGGCATCGCATCGAGCACCACGATCGCCGCAGGCACCATGAATTTCGGGACATGGCTTGCCACGTGCTGACGCAGCGCGGCCGCGTCTACTCCACGGACGGCATCGACGGGGACCACGTATCCGATGAGCCGCCGGTCTCCGTGCTGGTCTTCGCGGACCGTTACCGCCGCGTGTGCCACCTCCGGGTGCGAACTCAGCGCCGATTGCAATTCAGCCGGCTCGATACGGAACCCGCGGATCTTGATTTGATCATCGTTTCGACCCAAGAACTCGAGCTCGCCGGAATTGGTCCAACGCGCCAGGTCGCCCGTCCGATACAGTCTCCCTCCGGAGCCACTGAAAAGATCTGCGATGAATCTGCTCGCTGTCAGGCCGGGGCGTGCCCAATACCCCTGGGCGACACCCGCACCGCCCACGTACAGCTCACCGGCGACTCCGACCGGCACACGGCACAGCCGAGCGTCGAGTATATGGAACGTCAGCCCGGCCAGGGGCACGCCGATGAGGCTGGCCGAGGAGCCGGTGTCGATCGGGCCGATCTCCCGGAACGAGGCGTGCACGGTTGTTTCTGTGTTGCCGTACATATTGATCAATCGCACCTCGGGATGCGCGGCCACCCACGATCGCAATCGGCGCGGTGTCAATGCCTCACCCCCGAACACGATCGTCCCGAGCGTTTCGCTCAGGGCTCCGGCTGTCGACTGTAACGCGTCGAATGCGGAGGGAGTCTGACTCAGGACGGTAACCCGTTCCTCGGTGAGCAACTGGAGAAGGTCCTGCGGGGACTGCACAACGGCATCTGGAACTATGACCAGCCGTCCGCCGTGGAGCAACGGTCCCCAGAATTCCCAAACCGAGAAGTCGAAAGCATAGGAGTGAGTCGACGTCCATACCTGGCCGGGCCCGAAGTCCATGCGGCCGTTGAAGGCGGTGAACAGTTGACATATGTTCGCGTGGGTGACGGCGACCCCCTTGGGGGTACCGGTGGTGCCGGAGGTATATATGACGTACGCGACCTGCTCGGCGGGTAGTTTCGTTTCGGGTGCGCTCGGCAGGGTATCGATAGCCGGATCCGTCACATCCACTGTGGGGATGGGGGCTTCGATCTCGTGTAACAGGGTCTTTGCGCGACCGATCAGGTCGGTCGTGGTGATCACCGCCGAGGGTCTCGCGTCGTGAAGCACGAAGCGAATTCGTCGGCGCGGATACGCAACATCAATCGGCACGTAGGCCGCGCCGAGTTTCAGCACCGCCATGATCGCGATCACCGTGTACGCCGACCGCGGCAGCAGTAACGCCACCCGGGAACCTGCGGTGACGCCCGCGGCCACGAGGCGAGTCGCCAAACGGCCCGCCTCGTTATACAGCTGTGCGTACGTCCACGAGCGCGACTCGAATACGACCGCACGGGCGTCCGGGGTACGCGCGACCTGTGCGGAAAACAGCTCCGGGAGCGATACACTGCCTGCGGTGGTGGGCTTGCCGCCGCTGCCGAGCACATCCAGTCGACGGTTGTCGAGTTCATCGAGTAGTTGGACGTCGCCGACATGCCCGCTCGTATCGGCGACCAGGCTTTCGAGGACGCGCACGAATTGTTTGCCGAGACCGTCGACGGTGGCTCGATCGAACAGGTCCTCGGCATATTCGATGGTCGCGGGCCAGCCGTGGTGATCGAGGCTTTCCTCGATGGTGAAGGTCAGGTCCAGCCGGGACACCCCGTTTGCCACCGGCATCTTGGTCGCCGTCACGCCGGGCAGGTCGATGTCGGCGGTGGTGTTGTTCTGGAACACCAGGATGGTTTGGAACAGCGGGTGGTGGGCGGTGGAGCGGATCGGGTTGAGTTTTTCGATCACGACTTCGAACGGAGCGTCCTGATTCTCGTAGGCCGCCAATGCTTTCCGCTTGACCTGCGTCAGCAGTTCAGCGAACGGCATCCGCGCTGTGACCTCAGCGCGTAGCGCCCACATGTTGACGAAGAAACCGACCAGGTCATCGGCTGCCTCGTCGGTGCGACCGGCGATGGGGGAGCCGACCACGATGTCGTCACCGGCTCCCCGCAGATGCAGCAGCGCCACCAACGCCGACTGCAATACCATCGACACCGTCACGTCTTTCCGGCGCGCCAGTTGCCTGATCGCGGTCTGCAGCACCGGGTCGATCATGAAGGTCGTCGTGTCCCCTCGATAGGACACGACCCGTGGTCGCGGTCGGTCGGTGGGCAGACTCAGGCATTGCGGCGCCCCTGCCAACTCGGTACGCCAATACGCGATCTGCTTCGACAGCACACTGTCGGGGCAGGTCTCCGAGCCCAACAGCGCCAGGTGCCAGAGGGTGTAATCGATGTACTGGACCGGCAGCGGCGCCCAGTCGGGAGCCTGGTGTACGACACGTGATCGATAGGCGCGAGCCAAGTCCCGCATCAACGGCGCCGAGGACCATCCGTCGGCGGCGATATGGTGCACGAGCAGAACCAGCGTGTGCTCGTTGTCGCTGCACCGCAATACGTTTGCCCGTACGGGGGCCTCGGTGGCCAGATCGAACTCATATCGGGTCAACGGCACAATCGCGTTCGAGACCTGCTCGGTGTCCCAGCCGGTCGCGTCCACCACATGCCAGCCGACATCGACAGCCCCAGCATCGAGAACCCGCTGCCGCGGCACCCCGTCCACCTCGGGAAATACCGTCCGCAACGACTCGTGTCGGGCTACCACATCCATTACCGCGACCCGCAGAGCCTCGACATTCAGTGTGCCGGCGAGCGACCACACCATCGGGATGTTGTAGGTCGCCGACGGCCCCTCCAGCCGATGCAGGAACCACAGCCGGGTCTGCGCGAACGATAGCGGCACCACCGCCGGACGCGGCATTGCGGTAAGGGGTGGACGCAGCCGCACCCGCTCGTCGATGCCGGCCGACAGCCCGGCGACGGTTGGTGTGTCGAAAACTTGCCGGACCGGGACCTCGATTTCCATCACCGATCGGATCCGGCTCACCAATCGGGTCGCCGACAGTGAGTGGCCGCCCAGTTCGAAGAAGTCGTCATCGACCCCGACCCGGTCGAGTCCCAAGACCTGCGCGAACAATCCCGCCAACACCTGCTGAGGGATCGTTTCCGGCGCTCGATGCTGCCCTGCCGACCGATACCGCGGCGCCGGCAACGCTTGCCGATCGACTTTCCCGTTCACCGTCAACGGCATCGCCTCGAGCACCACGATCCCCGCCGGGACCATGAATCCCGGCAACCGCTGCCCCACAAACCGCCGTAGCGCGGCCACATCAACCCCACCCGACCCGGAATCGACCACAACATACCCCACCAGCCGATGCTCGCCCGGCTGGTCCGCGCGCGCTACCACCACCGCCTGGAGCACCGCCGGATACGAAACCAGTACGGCTTCGATCTCACCCGGTTCGACCCGAAACCCCCGAATCTTCACCTGATCATCGACCCGACCACAAAACTGCAACTCCCCCGACCGGGTCCACCGCACCAAATCACCCGTCCGGTACAGCCGACCCCCCGCCCCACCGAACGGATCAGCGAC
This sequence comes from Nocardia sp. NPDC004573, assembly GCF_053602135.1. Classification (NCBI taxonomy): domain Bacteria; kingdom Bacillati; phylum Actinomycetota; class Actinomycetes; order Mycobacteriales; family Nocardiaceae; genus Nocardia; species Nocardia sp. NPDC004573. The sequence goes on along the minus strand of NZ_JBSGDA010000005.1, from coordinate 342,798 downwards.
AAACCGCGACGCAGTCAACCCCGGTCGACCCCAGTACCCCAAACCCACACCCGAACCCCCCACATACAACTCACCCACCACACCCACCGGCACCCGCCCCAACCGAGCGTCCAACACCACCAAAGCAGCATGCGGCACCGGCGACCCGATCGAGGGCACACCAGCCCCCGAGACCAACTCACCAGTCATCGTGGCATACACCGTCGTCTCCGTCGGACCGTACGTATTCACCATCGAAAGACGCCCAGCCCACTCGTCGACCAACCCAGCCGGCAACACCTCACTGCCCATCAACAGCGACTCCACCGAATCCCAACCATCCACCGACAACACCGCCAACGTCGACGGCGTCACATGAACATGAGTCACCCGCTGCCGAGCGATCAACGACATCAACCCAACCCCCGGCTGCGCCTGATCCTCCGTAGGCACAACCGCCGCCCCGCCACACAACAACGCCGACCACAAATTGATCACCGACGCATCGAAAACCAACGGAGCAAACTGCAGAACACGACTTCGACCATTCACGGCGAGACGCCGGATATGGGCAGCGACAAGATCTGCGATCCCGGCATGGGTGACGGCGACGCCCTTTGGAGTGCCGGTGGTCCCCGAGGTGTAGATGAGGTAGGCCACCTGCCGGGCGTCGGGGAACGGAAGACCGGTATCGGGCTGGGCATCGATGGTCCGATCACAGATGTCGACGACCTTGCGGTCGTCGCGATCGGCTGCCTGCAGGATCGCTGATGCTCGGCTCACCAGTTCCGTCGTGGTGACGACTGCCGCCACACCGGCATCGCTGAGCACGAACCCGATCCGGTGATCTGGATAGGCGGGATCGACCGCGACGTACGCCGCACCGATCTTCGAGATCGCGAGCACCCCGATGAAGCTGTGTGCCGTCCGTGGCAGCATCAGGCCTACGACGTTCCCCGGAGCGATTCCGTACCCGGCCAAGTGGTGAGCCAATCGCGCCGACATTCGATCGAGTTCCCGGTACGTCCATGTCCGATCGTCGAAGACTATCGCCACGTTGTTCGGTGTCCGAGCCGCCTGTGCGGCGAACAGCTCCGGTAGCGACCTGGTGTCGCCGGTTTCGGCATGAAGCGCCGCGTAATTGCCGAAGACGTCCAGTCGGCGCTGCTCGTGTTCGTCGAGGAGCTCGATCGCCCCGATCGGAATGCTCGGATCGGCGGCCATGCCGGCCAGCACCCGAAGGAATCGCGCCGCGATCGTGTCGATGGTCGCCGGATCGAACAGATCGCTGGCGTACTCGATGCGGGCGGCCCAGCCGCCGCGATCACCGTGATCGTCGATGACGAATGACAAGTCCAGGCGGGAAGTATTGGTGTATATGGCGATCGGGGTGGCTTGAACCCCGGCCAAGTCGAAACTGCTGACGGGGCTGTGCTGATACACCAGCATCGTCTGAAACACGGGGTGCCGGGCCGCCGACCGACTGGGGTTGAGCTTTTCCACCAGGACGTCGAAGGGAGCGTCCTGATTTTCGTAGGCGCCAAGGGCCTTGCGTTTCACCTGGGCCAGCAGTTCCGAGGCAGGCATATCCGGGGTGAGCGTCGTACGCAGTACCCAGGTGTTGACGAAGAAGCCGATAAGACCGTCGGCAGCCTGATCGGAACGCCCGGCGATGGGCGAGCCGATCACAATGTCCGTGCCCGCACCGAGCCGGTGCAGCAGCACCAACAGGGCGGCTTGCAGCACCATCGGCGCCGACACGCCCGCATCGCGAGCCATCCGGAGAATCTCGCCCCGGAGCCGGGAGTCCAGCACGAACGGTCTCGTACCACCGCGATACGACTCCGTGGCAGGCCGCGGCCGGTCGGTCGGCAGTCCTGAACCTGTTGGGGCCGCGACCAGTTCGGACTGCCAGTACGCCAACTGGGTGGACAGGACACTGTTGGGATCCGTTGCCGAACCCAGTAGCTGCTGTTGCCAGAGGGTGTAGTCGGCGTACTGTACGGGCAGTGGCGCCCAATCGGGATCGTGGCCACGGACCCGTGCGCGATAGGCCGCAACCAGGTCCCGTATCAATGGGGTGGCCGACCAGCCATCGGCCGCGATATGGTGCAGCACCATCACCAGCACGTGCGCACTGTCATTGCGGCGAAGCACCCGCACGCGCAACGGTATCTCGACAGCGAGATCGAACTGATGATGGACGACGGCTGAGGCCTCGTTCGATACGCGCCGATCGTCCCACCCATCCGCATCCAGGACGGTCCAGCCGAGCTCGACCTGGTCGACGTCGATGATTCGCTGGTACGGGGTCCCGTCCAGTTCGGGAAACACCGTGCGCAACGATTCGTGGCGAGCCACCACATCCAGAATTGCCGCCCGCAGCGCGGGCACATTCAGCGTGCCGGTCAACGACCAGACAAAGGGGATGTTGTAGGTCGCCGACGGTCCCTCGAGCCGATGCAGGAACCACAGGCGGCGCTGCGCGTAGGACAGTGGCACGACCCTCGGGCGCGGCATCGGCGCGAGCGGAGGACGCGACCGCGGCCGGGCGTCGAGAGCACCCGCCAATCCCGCTACCGTCGGTGTGCCGAAGATTGCCGAGACCGCCAGTTCCTTGCCCAGCACTGCTCGGATCCGATTCGTCAACCGTGTCGCCACCAGCGAATGGCCGCCGAGTTCGAAGAAGTCGTCGTCGATACCGACCTGTTCGTGTCCGAGCACTTCGGCGAACAGTCGTGCCAGAGCCGCTTGCGCGGGAGTCTCAGGTGCGCGATACCGAATACTGGACTGATATTTCGGCGCAGGTAGCGCTTGCTTGTCGATCTTTCCGTTGACTGTCACCGGAAGGCGATCGACGACGACGATCGCGGACGGCACCATGAAGTCCGGCAATCGCCGTGCGAGGCGGCGACGTATCGCTGCCGCATCGACCGCGCCGTCCTCGGCGCCCGCAGCTGCCACAACATAGCCGACCAGTCGTTTGTCGCCAGGGCGGTCCTCGCGGGCGACCACGACCGCGCGGACGACTCCCGGATGCGCGACCAGCTCCTTCTCGACCTCGCCAGGTTCGATGCGGAACCCGCGGATCTTCGTCTGGTCGTCGACGCGGCCCACGAACTCCAATTCCCCGGCCTGGTTCCAGCGCACCGAATCTCCGGTGCGATACAACCGGCCGCCGGATTCGCCGATCGGATCAGCGACGAACCGCGCTGCGGTCAGGCCGGGCCGATTCCAATATCCGTGGGCTACGCCGTGGCCCCCGACATACAGCTCGCCGACCACCCCTACCGGTACCCGGCGTAAGGAAGCATCGAGCACCGACAGCGCGACCCCTGGCGCCGGCGACCCGATCGACGGTGTACCCGATCCCACTGCCAATGGCTTGCTGATCGACACGTACACCGTTGTTTCGGTGGGACCGTACACGTTGACCATGATCCGGCCGTTCGCGAACCGGTCGACCAAACCGGCGCTGCATGGCTCTCCGCCGACGACCAACGTCATGTTCGCCAGCTGTTGCGGGGTCAGCGCGGCGACAGTGGAGGCGGTGAGATGCGCGTGGGTGACTTTGTGCCGCGCGATCAACCGCGCCAGTTCGGGGCCTGGTTGCGCTTGTTGTTCGGTGGGCACGACCGCGGTGGCGCCGGTCAGCAACGCCGACCACATATCGAGCACCGAGGCGTCGAAGACCAGCCGCGAGAATTGCAGAACCTTACTGTCTCCGTTGATACGCAGCCGCCGAGTGTGAGCGGTGATGATTTCACAGACGCCGGCATGCGCTACAGCGACCCCCTTGGGCTGCCCCGTCGTTCCGGACGTGTAGATCAGATAGGCGAGTTGCTGTGGTGCGGGGAAGGGCAGCGCGGCGCTCGGCTGGCGGTCGATCTCCGGATCCGACACCTTCACAAGGGGAACACGCCGGTCGATCGGCTGCAGTAGCGATGCGGTGCGGATCTCGAATCCCGCCGCAGTCACCACGGCGGCGACACCGGTGTCGCGCAGCACGAAAGCGATCCTGTGATCGGGGTAGGCCGGGTCGACCGGCACATAGGCGGCACCGGCTTTGAGTACGCCCAACACCGTCACGATCCAGTGCATCGAACGTGGCAACAGCACGCCGACCAGATATCCGGGCTGTACCCCCTGCATGATCAAAAAGTGCGCCAAGCGAGACGACATGTCATCGATCTCGCGGTAACTCCACGATCGATCCCCGGCCACCACCGCGCGGTTGTCGGGTGTTCGCGCGACTTGTGCGGCGAACAATTGGGGAATCGAACGGAGCCCTGCGCCGATGTCATCGGAGGCCGTTCCATTGCCGAACGTATCCAACCGGATCGGCTCCGTTTCCGGCAGCGATGGCTCCGATATCGGATTCATGACCTCGATACCCCCTGCACGAATATCGTCACTGCTACGGCGTGATGCCGACCAGATCGAAATCTCTCCGACACCGATGTCGATCAGTTGGTGCAATGTAAGCGTTGCCGATTCTGCGGCGGTTGCCACCGTTCGGCGTGGGCAGGGCATCCGCGGTGCTGCACCGTATCCGTCCGCGCCCCTGTGAATTCGGTCGGATGCTCTCTGATCGATTCGATCGGTTCGTTTAGAATCGTTGCCAATGTTATTGGCGCTCAACGTGATCAGTGCTTCAGCCCAGCACGATATCCCCACCGGGATCGGGTGGCAAGGTCGATGTGCTCACTGTTGGGAAGTGGCCGGCAAGCTTGCCGTGCGAAGTGCTGGCTGCAGCACGGCCGACGCCGCGCGCTGATTTCTCAATATCGGGAAGTTTCGGCGCACGTCTTCGGCGGGCCATCCGTCTAGCATTCGAAGCCCGTGCCGTCACGGACGGGCGGTCTCGCAGCGCGGGAGGTACGGGGTCCGGGCGTCGGAGCAAGATTCAAGAGGAGACCGAGCGTGGGAACGGTCTGCGGTTGGGAAGTGGTTCGCGGCGGCGATCGAGACAGTCTCGATGACCCGGATACGCCCTTGCTCGCTTCCGCTACGTCGGACGTCATTGAAATGCTTTGTGGACCTGTAAATGTCGTGATACGCCCAATACGGGTGCTCCACGCGGATATCAATTCACTCCCACGATCAGGAAAGCGGCCATGACTCAGAGCTCTTCTCAGCGGCGCGCGTTCGACTACATGCGCGGCCATGTCACCTGCACGGTTTTCGCGTCTCTGGGGATCATCGGTGTACTCGACGAGCTCGCCGGGCACGGGTTGCGCGCAGCCGACCTCGGCACGAACCGGTACCTCGCCGAGGCCACCCTGCGCTATCTGGCGCAGCGCGACATCGTCATTCGCAGCGCCGGTGACCGCTATGTTCTCACCGAGGCCGGCCGTCAGCTGTACGCCGACCGCGGCTATCTGATGTGGCTGTCCGGCGGCTACGGCGATGCACTGCACCATTTCGGCGACTTGCTGACCGGTAAGCGGACGTTCGGTTCGGATATCGACCGGGACGTGCGGTGGGTGGCAGTCGGCACAGCTCTGGTCGGACAGCGGGATCTGCGGCCGGAGGTGATGGCGATCCTCGATGAGATCTCCTTCGATTCGATCGCCGACATCGGGTGTGGCAATGCACATTTCCTGATCGCGGCGTGCCAGGCCGGCGGCGGCCGCGGTGTCGGGGTGGATATCAGCCCGGCCGCGTGCGCCGAGGCGCAGCAGGAGGTGGCCAAGGCCGGGCTGGCCGACCGCATCACCATCCACGAAGCCGACGGAGCGAAGGCCGCCACGATTCCACAACTGGAATCGGTACAACTGGTCGTCACGTTCTTCTTCCTGCACGAGGTACTGGAGCACGGCTACGACACGCTCGTGAACTACCTGCGCGGGCTATGTGACCGATTGCCCTCGGGTGCGTACATGCTGACCGCCGAGGAGATCCCGCCCGCCACCGAACAGAACGTGCCGGAAGTGCTGACCCCGGAGTACTCGCTGACCCAGGCGCTGATGGAGCAGTCGCTGCTCACCGAAGATGGTTGGCGAAAGGCGTTCGGCGAGGCGGGCTTCGACGTTGTGCGGATCGTGCAGCCCAACCTGCCGGACTGCCGGCTGATCCTGGCCCGCAAGCCGACCTGACCAGGGAACACGACGCGGGCGACGGGGCGAACCCGTGCGCCCGGTCGGTACGTGTCGAATCGTGCGCGGCACTCGGCGATCCGAGCGGAGTCACTCCCAGCTTCTCGAGGAGCAGTTGGGCGGCGTGCAGTTCGACGTTGGATGCCGGCGTTGTCGTCGGGCCGCCTCGGCGGGGGCGTTCTCGCCGAGTGTTTGCAGGAAGTTCGAGTGGGCGGCGTCGTCGGCAGTGGCTGTGGGTTGCAGCGGGCCGTGTCGTAGTCGTCATGCTCGCGCGGCGATCCGCCGATCGATCACCGTCAGTGCGAATTCGGCCCAGCGAATGTTCTCTTGTTCGAAGGAGATTCCGCGCAGCAGTGTGAGGTAGGGGCCGACTCGTTCGGCCTCGGCCAGGTAGGCCTGTTCGCTGCGGCCGTCCAGCAGTCGGGAGCGTAGGCGTTCGTAGCGGGCCAGTTTCGCTTTCGACCACTCCAGCTTGCCGGCTATCGCGGCGCGCACGGTGGGGGCGTCCTCGGTGTCCATGCCCTGCACCTTCACCATCATCTCGTCGCGGATGGCGGTGGGCTTGGCCTGCGTTTCGATGAATTCGTGCAGGGCTGCCCGCCCGGCAGGGGTGATGGCGTGCAGGCGCTTGTTGGGTCTGCGCTCTTGCTCTACTACCCGGGTGGTGATCAGGCCGTCGGCCGCCATGCGCTCCAGCTCCTTGTACAGCTGTTGGGGCGTGGCCATCCAGAAGTTGGCCACGGAGGCGTCGAAGCTCTTGGCCAGGTCGTATCCGGAGGCCTCGCCTTCCAGCAGGGCGGCCAACACCGCGTTGCGTAGCGCCATCCGCTCAGGCTACCAGTGAACTGGATTATTCAAATACCTGATTATCGTCCTCTAGACGTGGGCAGGTTGTCAGGATAACGTCTGGTTTAGATACTAAATTAGTTGAGTATGAGAGGTGGGTTATGCATCCCTTCCGGGCAGCCGTGGAGGCTCGTGACGAGGCCGCCATCGAGGCGCTGCTGGCCGACGCGGTGGTGTTCACCAGTCCGGTGGCGTTCAAGCCGTATCCGGGCAAGGCGGTCACCGCGGCCATTCTGCGCGCGGTGATCCGCGTGTTCGAGGACTTTCGCTATGTGCGCGAGATCGCCGACGCGAACGGTCGCGATCACGCTTTCGTGTTCGAGGCCACCGTCGACGGCAAGCGGCTGACCGGCTGCGACTTCCTGCACTTCGACGAGCACGGCAAGATCGACGACTTCATGGTCATGGTGCGCCCTCTGTCGGCGGCGCAAGCCCTCGCGGCGCGCATGGGTGAACAGTTCGAGCGCATCAAGGCCGAGGCCGCCGCGCAGTCCGAAAGTGAGGCAGCCGGAGCGTGAGCGACTACGACGTCATCGTCATCGGCGCGGGCAATGCCGGCCTCACCGCCGCCGCGACGCTGCAACGCGCGGGCGCGCGCACCCTGCTCGTGGAGCGGCACAATGTACCGGGTGGGTGCGCGACCTCGTTCCGCCGTGGGCGTTTCGAGTTCGAGGTCGCGTTGCACCAGTTGTCGGGCGTCGGTGTCGAGGGGCAGCCGATCTCGTTGCGCGAAGGCCTGTTCCAGCAGCTCGGAGTCGCCGACAAACTGGAATTCGTCCAGGAGCACGACCTGTACCGCGCCGTGATCCCCGGCGAATTGGACTTCATCCTGCCCGCGGACTGGGACAGCGCGATCGACGCCGTCGAGGCCGAGTTCCCGGGGAATCGCGATCGGGTCGCGAAGTTCTTCGACCTGCTGAAGAAGGTGACCTTCTGGCAGATCGCCGCCATGCGCGGGATGCCGGTCGAGCGGATCGACCCGGTGCTGTTCGAGTACGGGTTGCGGCCACTGAAGAGCGTGCTGGAGGAGTTCTTCGACGACGAACGACTCGCGGTCGCGCTGGGCATGTACTGGACCTACATCGGACAGCCGCCGTCGAAACTGCGGTTCCAGGATCTGGCGCTGACCTTGTATGCCTACTTCGAATTCAAACCCTGGCATGTGCGCGGCGGGTCGCAGGCGATGTCCACCGCCATCCTGGACGCCTTCCTCACCGCCGGCGGTGAGGTGCGGTTCAACGCGGGCGTCGAGGCGGTGCTCACCGAGTCCGGGCGGGTCCTGGGGGTGCGGCTGGCAGACGGTTCGGAGGTCACCGCGCCCGACGTGGTGTCCAACGCGTCGCTGCCGAGCACGTACGGAATGCTCGAAGGCGTGGACGTGGCGGCCGAGGTGCGCAACGATCTGGCCGGCAGGCGGATCGGCGTCTCCGGTTTCGTGCTGCACATGGGCTTGGACGCCACTCCCGCCGAACTGGGGTTCACCACCAGCACCACGTTCGTCAACCGGGACACCGACGACGACCGCACCTACAACGCGTGGAGATCGTTCGAGCCCGCGCGGGGCATCTGCGTCAGCTCCTATGACGTCGCGCCGATCGGTTTCGCGCCCACCGGAGCCACGCACGTCAGCCTGATGACGCTGCAGTACGCCGACATCTGGAAGAACGTCGCTCCCTCGCAGTACGCGCGCACCAAGTTCGCCTACGCCGAAACCCTGCTCGACCTGTGCGAAACCATCACTCCCGGCATTCGCGACGCCATCGAAGAGGTCGACGTCGCGACACCGCTGACCATGACGCGGTACCTCGGACACCCCGGCGGCGCGATCTACGGCTACGACCAGGACGCCACCGAGGGTTGGCTGTTCCGCGACAGCGAACGCCGAACCCACGTGCCCGGACTGCATCTGGCCGGATCCTGGGCCGGAATCGGCGGATTCCAACCCACCCTGGAGGCCGGCGCGCGGGTTGCCCGCCGGCTCCTGCGCACCAAAACCGCCTGACCCGAGGACGACTCATGAGACACCCACTCGCCACACGGTTCGACGGAGCGGCGGAGATCCTCGCGGAGATCGCTACCCGCGTCCCCGACACCCGCGACCATCTCGCCGAAACGCGCGCCACCATCGACGCCTACCATCCCGAACGCCTCCGTCTGGCAGTCACCGACATCGTCGACGAGACCGCCTCCACCAAAACGATCCGACTCGAAGGCCTCGACAAGATTCAGCTGCCGCCCTTCCTGGCCGGCCAGTACGTCAACGTCTTCATCGACGGCACCAGCCGTCCATACGCCATCTCCTCCAGCCCCGCCCGGCTGACCCACTACGACCTCACCGTCCGTCGTGTCCGCGGCGGGCGCGTCAGCAACCTGCTCCTCGACACCGTCCGGATCGGTCAGGTGCTCACCACCACCGGACCGATGGGCACCTTCCATCACAACCCGCTGTTCCATGGCACTGACGTGGTGTTCCTCGCGGGCGGCTCCGGCGTGGCCCCGGCCATGAGCATGATTCGTGAGATCACCGAACTCGGGTTGGACCGGACGTTTCACCTCGTCTACGGCTCCCGCGACGCCACCGACATCATCTTCGGTCCGGAGCTGGACGAGATCGCCGCCGCGCACCCCGGCATCGACGTCGACCACGTCATCGCCGAACCCGGTACCGGGTGGACCGGGGCCACCGGATTGCTCACCGCAGACACCATCGCCCTGCTGGCGGGCGAACTCGACGGTCGGATGGTCTACGTGTGCGGTCCCCAGGCGCTGTACCCGTACGCTCTGGAACAGCTGACGGCGCTCGGCCATCCGCGCAAGCGCATTCGTTTCGAGGCCAACGGCGCACCCACCGACCCGACCGTTCGGTCACACTGGCCCACCGACGTCGATCCGGCGGCGGAGGTCACCGTTACCGCCGGGAGCGTATCCTTCCGCACCCCTCGCAACCGGCCGCTGCTGGATGCGCTGGAGGACAACGGCATTCGTCCCGAAGCCGCTTGTCGATCCGGTGAATGCAGCCTGTGCCGGGTGCGGATTCTGAAGGGTGAGGTGCATACCGCCGAAGAAGCGAAACTGCGGCTTTCCGATACGCAATTCGGTTACACCCATTCGTGTGTGGCGTATCCGATCAGCGATGTGGAGCTCGAACTGTGACCCTCGAGGCGGTCGGTTCTCGGCCGGACGGGCAACTCCCGGCTCGAGCACTGAACTGGCTGTAGAGCTCCGGCAGGCACTGGGCGAGGTGGTTCCTCACTCGGCCGCAGTGCGGCATCCCCACGCGTCGTCACGGGCACCGGGCATGTCTCCGCCGCGCTGCTGTTCGCCATGGCATGAGCGGGCGCTGGGTGTCCATCGGCCATGGGTGTGACGCGTGGACGGTTGGGCGTGACATTTCCGCGACCATTTCGTAATGTATCGGTGACCTATTCTCGACAGTAACCGGTAAGCGACATCATGCCTGGTCAACACCGCAAAAGAACCGATGCCCGGAGACTTGTTCTCCTGGCCGTCTGCGGCATCGCGGCGGGCGTCGCTGTCGTGGCGTGGGCGCTGATGCGGCCGGGCCAGGTCACGCAGCACGCCGCGGCGGTCCATTCGCCGCCGTCCGCGCCCGTCGCTACGGGCACGGTCACCACCACCGCGCCGGCGGCGCCTGAGCCGGTCGCAGGCGCGGCTGCTGCCGGGCAACCACCACCATCGGCCAGAGCAGCCGTACAGCACCCGCCCCCACCCCCGCCGCCGGTCCCGTGTTCTACAGACCTGGCCGGCACTCGGCCGCACGTCGCACAGGTCGGCAACCTGTTGAAGAAGACATTCGCCCTCACCGACATCGGCGGCGCCATCGGTCGCAGCGACGGCGACCACGGCGCCGGCTTGGCGCTCGACCTCATGACACCCGACTCCGCGCGCGGCGACGCGATCGCCGATTTCGTACTCGCCAATCAGCAGCGCTTCGGCGTGACCTACGTGATCTGGCGGCAGCGGTACAACGATGGCCACGGCTGGTCGTATCTGGAAGACCGCGGGAGCCCGACCGCCAATCACTACGACCACGTTCACGTGTCGTTCGACAAGGCAGCGGTGGGGGAGGTGAGCTGCTGATCGGGCGCCTGCGCTGACGCTCTCGCGGCGCGCGGCCGCCGTGGAGTCGGCTACGCGGTCACCCGACCGGCACGCGCGACCCTGGAAGGGTGCACTCGAGTCGTCCATGCGACGAGAGCTGTCGACCAGAACATGGGTGACTGCCAATGCGCGAAGATCGTGTTGTTCGACGCCACCGGGTACACCGGCCGCCTGACCGCCGAAGCCCTGACCGCCGAAGCCTGATCGCCCGTGGCGCCGCGCCCGTGCTGGCCGCTCGGAACGCGACCGCGCTCGAGAAGCTGGCTGTCGACCTCGGCCGGATATCGGCTACTTCATGGCCGGTCCCGGCACCAGCGGCGGCACCCGCGCCTCCATGGCCGGGATGCTGTTCGAGCACGGCTTCGCCCTGCGTGACGGCCGGGTTGTGCCCGAGCGGGTCGGCTCCCGGGTTCGCGCGTTCGACGTCGCTGGCCGTTCGCGGACGAGAGCGTCGATTCCCGGGGGTGGAACATTCGCGCTCAGCTGCTCCGCGTCACGGCTGGGCGAGGCCGACGTCTTCCTCGGCCTGCCGCCTGCGGCCGCTCGTGGTCTGTCGGCGGTGAGTGCGCCGTAAGCATTCGCGCAGGGCTCGTAGGTGGCCGGGGCTCGTCCGCATCGACGCTACCGATGTGTGGCGGCACCTTAGAGCATCAGGCTGATAGCCGAGGGGGTGAGCGATGCACGTGAACGGAGGTATCTCGGTGGACGACCGGACCGACGACTTGTCGCCATCGATGGCGATGGCGACTCTGTTGGAGCCCGGGGAACTGTTGCTCGCGATCTCCGGTCGCCTCACCAGCCGGTTCTCCCTCGTCGCGTGGGCACGCGAGCTCGGCGACCTCCATGCCGAGCTCATGCCTTTCCGACTCGCTCAGGCCCCACGACGACAAGGATTCGACGGCGAGCAGGTGCGCGCGGGAATCGATCGACTCGTTGCCGCAGTGGACGCATGGGCCCTCCGCACTCTGCCGTGTGCCAGCGGCGCGCGCATGCACACCCACTCGCTGGGTGAGGTGATGAGCCACCTCGCCGAGGTGTATGCCGAGGCGTGGTGGACGGTCGTGCATTCCGAGGATGTGGAGATACGGCATCGGGCGTGGTTTCACTTGGGCGAGGTGCGTGAGGGTTACGCGGAAATGGTGGACGAGGTACGGCGTCGGCGTCTCCGGTTTCCCTCGGCAGCGGGTTCGGCGCGCAGCGGGCTTCGATGACGTTGCGGGGCTGCTTGGCATAGTCGCCGATTCCGGTGACGACGACGATGTGCATCTACCGACGAATGGGTGAATCGTGATCGAGGTCAATTGCCTACGCTGCGGAAGCCTGCTGCTGTCGGATTCCGATCAGCGTCGACGCATGCACATCACCTGTGCCGATTCGACGGAGAGCGTGACGCTGCGGATGACACCGGATGACTGGAGAGCGGTCGCGGGCTGGCTCGATCCGAGCGGAAGTCGCCTTCCAGGGCAGTTGGGGCCGGAATAGGGCGAGCGCACTTGTCGAGGCTTTCCCGGCAAGTGCGTCCCGTTTCAGGGTGCCGCGTTCGAAATCTGGCTCGATTTTTCCGACGGCATCCGATGCGGCCTCACTCCGAGCGCGGCGGATACATGGCCGCCGATGCCGTGCAGGCCGGTGCCCACACCCGAAGTGCGGAGCGTGCGTGCCATGACGATCGGTGTGGACCTGCGGTGACCCCGAGTTCGAGTGCCGACCACCGCGGGGTTGAAGACTTCGTGCACGAGCACACTCTGCTGGGTCGAGAACACGATCTCGTACACGCGCGCTGCGGCGGCTGCGGGAAACAGGCCGAACGGATGACACGTCACGCCGGTGGCGAAGATGCGTCTGCGTTCGAATGCGCCCAGCCGACGGATATGGATCCCGAACGGAACACCGTCCGGAGGTATCAGCGTCGACTCGTCGGCTTCCCGGTAGGTGATCAGATTTTCGCTGAGGACATTCCCAGCCACATCCCGCAATCTGGTGTGTCGCACCCTGAGCGTACTGATGGCCGGGTCGTCGAAGACCGAGCAGGAGAAGCGGAGCTCGTCGGCATCGATGGTGCGCGAGGGCAGTACGTCGGCTGCGATGGTCGATCCCGCGATCTGCTGGAGAAGTAGCGTGGTGGAGCCATCGCCGTACAGCAGCATTCGCGTGGTCAATGGCAGATGGATTTCCGGCGTGAGCTGAGGGTAGACGGCTGATGCCGCGGCCGGAAACGTTGTCGATCCGGCCGTTCGTCCGGGAAGGGAAGTGGTGATGAACGGTGCGAAGTGGTTGCCCAGCCAAGCTGCGGTTCGGGTGATGCTGACCATCGGTGTGACTTTCTCAACGGCGCTAGGTCCGGCAAGGCTAAGAGTCGTAGGTAGATCCGCCGCATCGGTACCTCATAGGTGATTCGAGTCCCACCTGGCGTTTCTGCCTACAGAAGGGGCGTCTGCGCGGCGCTGCGGAATCCCGGCATGGGACAGGACACGCTGGGTGGCGAGGGGCGGCCCGGACCCTCTTCGCCGCCGTCGGAGACCCGCATCCGATGCTCGGCGACTCTTTCGAGCGCAGACCGTCGGGGTCGACACGGTCGCGGGTTCAGGTCGCGCTGATCGCAATCATTCTGCGCACCGGTCGCGCACCTTACTGTTCGGGACAGTACTTCTCGTGTGAGGACTGTGTCCGATGACATTGCAGTTGGATCCGATCACATCGGCGCCATCTTCCGGTCCGGCCGAGGCGGCGACCACCGAAAACCCGGCTCCGTTCACCCGTAAGTTGCTGGGCCTGACCCGAGCATCCTCCGGACTGATTCTTGCGGTGCTGATCTGGCAGCTCGGGGCCCGATCCTGGCTCGGCACGACCACCCCGGCGCCGACCGAGGTCATCGAGGCCGGATGGGAACTGATCCGTTCGGGTGAGCTCTGGCAGCATCTGGCCGCCTCCGGGCGGCGGGTGGCGGTTGGGCTGGTGATCGGTATCGGCATCGGTTTGGTGTGCGGTGTGGCGGCCGGACTGTTCCGGATCGCCGAGGATCTGGTCAACGGCCCGCTGCAGGCTTTACGGATGCTGCCGACACTGGCGCTGGTGCCGGTGTTCATCATCTGGTTCGGCATCGGTGATTCGTTCAAGATCGCGCTGATCATCGTCGCACCCATCTTCCCGATCTATCTGAACGTGCTGGCCGGGATTCGGGGCGTGGACCGGCGGCTGGTGGAGGCCGCGGAATCGCTGGGCCTCAATCGATTCGAGCTGACCACGAAGATCATCCTGCCCGGCGCGCTGCCGCAGATCTTCGTGGGACTGCGGCAGGCGCTGGGCATCGGCTGGCTCACCCTGGTGGTCGCGGAGATGCAGACCACGCCGGTCGGGCTCGGCTTCCTGATGAACGATGCCAAGGAGTTCCTGCGCACCGACCAGATCTTCCTGGTCCTGGTGATCTACGCGGTGCTCGGGCTGCTCACCGACCTGGTTGTGCGCGTGCTGGAACACCGGTTCCTGTCCTGGCGCACCGGATACGAGGGGAAGTTCGACATCACCGTCGCCCGTCCGCGGTCGGTGGTCGACCCCGCATTCTCCGCGCTCCGCCGCCGGCTGCTGCTCGCACTCGGCGTGAATCCCGAGGCACCGACAGGAGCAGAAGCATGAGTGAACCGTTGCAGATCAGCACCGACGTTCTGGTGATCGGCGGCGGGCCTGCCGCCTGCTGGGCCGCGATCCATGCCCGCGAGGCAGGCGCCGAGGTGACGGTGGTGGACAAGGGCTACTGCGGGACCAGCGGCGCCACCGCCCCGTCCGGCACCGGCGTGTGGTACGTGGCGCCGGAAGCGACCGCGCGGGCGAACGCGAAGGCCAGTCGCGAGGCGCTGGGCGGTCATCTGGCCGATCACTACTGGATGGACCGGGTGCTCGATCCGACCTACGCGAACATGGATCGGCTCGCGGTGGAGGGACGCTATCCATTCCCGGTGGACCCCGCCACCGGCGAGCAGATCCGCACCGGTGTGCAGGGGCCGGAGTACATGCGCCGGATGCGGGCGTGGCTGAAACGGGTCGGGGTGCGCATCCTCGACCATTCGCCCGCGCTGGAATTGCTGGTGGACGACGACGGCGTGGTGCGCGGCGCGGCGGGCTACCAGCGCCAGGCCGACCGCGACTACCGCGTCGTGGCCGGTGCCGTGGTCCTCGCGACCGGCGGTTGCGCGTTCCTGTCCCGGGCGCTGGGCACCAACGTCGACACCGGTGACGGCGCGCTGATGGCGGCGGAGGCGGGAGCTCGCTTCTCGGGCATGGAGTTCTCCAACGCCTACGCGATCGTGCCGAAGGGGTCGACCATCACCAAGACCGCCTACTACGGATACGCGACGTTCTTCCACGAGGACGGGCGGGTGCTCGAGGGCGCGGGTTCGACCAAGGGGCGTTCGGTGATCGCGCGGACGCTGTTGCGGGAGAAGGTGTTCGCACAGCTCGATCGCGCCGACGCGACGGTGCAGGCACAGATGCGGCTGGGGCAGCCGAACTTCTTCCTGCAGTTCGACCGGCGCGGCATCGACCCGTTCACCGACCGGTTCGAGGTGGACCTGCTGGCCGAGGGCACCGTCCGCGGCACCGGCGGCATCGATGTCGTCGACGACGACTGCGCCACCACGGTGGCGGGCCTGTACGCGGCGGGGGACGCGGCGACCAGGGAACGGATCTGCGGCGGGTTCACCGGCGGCGGCAGCCACAACTCGGCGTGGGCGATGTCGTCGGGCAGTTGGGCAGGCCGTGGCGCGGCGGCGTTCGCGTTGCGCACGGCTCGCGCTCGGGCTGCCGATCTGCATGGGGCCGGGCGCACGGGGTTGCGCCCGCAGAGCGGTGCGTCGATCCGTGCCGAGGACGTGGTCGAGGCCGCGCAGCGGGAACTGATCCCGTTCGAGAAGAACTACCTGCGCCACGGCGACCGGATCCGGCCCGCGCTCGCCGAGCTGGACAACGTCTGGGAGCATGCCACGCTCGGTCTGGGCGGCGGCACCGGAGACGAGCGGGTGCGCGCCCGGCAGGCCGCCGCGATCACCGCGGTGGGGCGGTTGATGTACCGGTCGACGCTGGCGCGCACGGAGACGCGCGGGATGAGCAAACGCGCCGACCACCCCGATCAGGATCCGAAGCAGCATCACCACATCCTGTCCGGTGGGCTGGACGAAGTGTGGACGGCGACGGCCGCGGCCTCCGGCACCCTGGCGGTGGCGTGATGATCGAGATCCTGCGCGCGGGCGACTGCATCGCCTGCGACAAATGCGTGGACGTGTGCCCCACGAACGTCTTCGACCGCACCGACAGCGGAATCCCGGTCATCGCGCGGCAATCCGATTGCCAGACCTGCTTCATGTGCGAGGCCTACTGCCCCATGGACGCGCTGTACGTCGATCCGGAGGCGACGCCGCTGGCCGATCACGAGACGGTCCGCGATGAGCACATCGGCCGTTACCGCAAGGAACTCGGCTGGGGACGCGGCCGAAAGCCCGGCAGCCTCGTCGCGGTGGGACCGCGCCTGCCGCAGGGCGCTCCGCCGCCGCGGCTGTCCGAACTCTGAACCAACGAAAGCGAATCATGCGCATTGTCCGGCTGATCGTGCCCGCCGTCGTTTCGGCCCTGCTGCTGGTGCTCACCGGCTGTGGGAGCGAGGACGCGGGCTCGGCGACCCGCGCCGAGATCAAGACCCTCCGCATCGGCACCATCGGCACCGGCAACGTGCTCACCGGTCCGGTCGGCTTCGCCCATCAACGCGGCGCCCTGCTGCCCGCGTTGAAGCCGTTGGGCGTGGACAACATCGAGGTCTACAGCTTCCCCAACGGACCCGACCTGAATCAGGCGCTGGTCGGCGGCCGCCTCGATGTCGCCACCTACGGCGACACGCCCGCCCTGGTCGCGCGCGGCAGCGGGTTGCAGACGCGGCTGCCGGCCATCGCCGCGGTGAATTACAACGCCGGTGTGGTGGCGAAGGATCCGTCGATCCGGACGTTGAAGGATTTGGCGGGCAAGAAGATCGGCGTGCAGTCCGGTTCCTACATCGACCGCTACCTGCAGGGTGCGTTGAAGGCCGAGGGAATCCAGGCGCAGCTGGTGCATCTGCTGGCCACCGACGCGGAGGCGCCGCTCAACGGCGGTGATGTCGCGGCGGTCGCGCTGCCGGATGTGAACCCGTCGTCGTTCTTCCACGCGTTCCTGGCCAAGGGTTTCCACCAGGTCGACTCGGTTCAGGACAACCATCCCGATCTGGCGGGCACCAGCTCCTCGGTCAGCAGTCAGGACTTCCTCGACAGCCATCCGCGGTTCGGTGCCGCGTGGCAGTCGGTGATCGGTGAGGCCAACCGGTATGCGAAGCAGCATTGGGATGACTACGTGAACTACGAGGTGGCTCAGTCGAGGTCACCGGAGGCGGTCGTGCGCGCCACCGCGCGGCAGAGCTACATCCCCGACGAGATCTTCGCGCCGTCTGGCATCCAGTTGCTGACCGGGACCAAGCAGTTCCTCGTGGAGCAGAAGAAGATCCGGGAGGATTTCGGTCTGGAGGAGTGGTTCTACCGGCCGGACCGGACCCAGCAGGGCTGAACGGGTGGACGGGTGGTCAGCCGGGCGTGCCCTCACCCAACGGGTCGGCCATCTCCGCCGCCGTCGGCGGCGTGCCGGTCATCGCCGCGTGTCTGCGCAACGCGAACGCGGTCGCCGGCTGGATCGCCGGGCGAGGATGGGGCAGCGCGCAGCAGCCGGTCGCCGTGATCGCCGCCGGGGAGCAATGGCCCGGCCGCGCCGACCTGCGGCCCGCGGTGGAGGATTGGCTGGGAGCAGGGGCGGTCGCCGCGGCGCTGGCGCGTCTGGGAGCCGGACCGCTGTCTCCGGAAGCTCATGCCGCCGCCGTGGCGCACGAGGGAATCGCCGACGTCGCGGCGCTGATCCGGGACTGCTCCTCGGGCCGGGAACTCGCCGGTGGTGGGTTCGCGCAGGATGTCGCGGTGGCCATCGAAATCGAGCGCAGCCAGGTGGTGCCGGTGCTGACCGACGGAGCATTCGCCGACGCAAGTCGCTGAACCGCGGCGGTCACCGTCGAGTGGGTGCTAGCGGTGCGGTCCGACCAGCGCGACCGCGGATTCGACCGCCACGTCGACGATCCCCGCGATGTCGTCGCCGTCCTCCACGGTGGTGGCGATGAGTTCCCGGAAACCGCCGAAGAGGATCGTCGCGACCTGCCGTGACGGCGGCCGCAGTCCGGCGGCGGCGAATTCCGGTGTGTCGGCGAGTTTCTGGATCAACGTCACGAACGCCTCGCCGACCTCACGCTGCAACTGCCGGGTGTCCTCGCCGAGTGCGGGGACGACGCGGATCCAGCTGAGAGTCAAGGACGGTTCTTCACGCGCGACCCGTATCCACGCTTCGATGGCCTGACGCACCTGGCTACGCCAGGGCATGTGCGGGTCGACCGCGGCATCGATCCGCTGGATCATCTCCTTGTGGTGCTCGCTCAGCAGGGCGATGAAGCAGTCCTGTTTGCTGGTGAAGTGCTCGTAGAACGTGCGCCGCGAGGTGCGGGCGTGGCGGACCACGTCGGCGACGGTGGTGTCCTGGTAGCCGCGTTCGCGCACCGCCATGGCCATGGCGTCGAGCAGGCGGCGGCGGAACCCCGAATCCGAGCCGTTGTCGGCGGAGGTGCGGGATGCGGGCGCGGCGCGGGTCACGAGAGTCAGGTTAGTTACTCCCATCGGCTCCTCGTGCCCGGCCCGAACCCGTGGCCGGGCGCCTGTCGTGTCCCGATGCCACGGTGTGGTGATCGTCGGACGGCGCGCCGCCCCGGGTGAAGCGGATGGTGCCGTCGTCGATGCGGCCGTAGCGGAGGGCGAGCACGTCGTGGGCGTAGCTCATGCCCAGCCGCCACGGAGCCCGGGAGCCCGCTTTGGGGAATCGGTCGATGTCGCGCAGCACGTACCCGGCCTGGAAGTCGAGCAGCGGTGCGGGCGTCACGGTGGAGTCCGGCCACGGAGTGGTCTGCCGGTAGCCGCCCGCGTCCATGTGCCGCAACAGCCGGCAGACGAATTCGCTGACCAGATCGGCTTTCAAGGTCCAGGAGGCGTTGGTGTAGCCGATGGTGAAGGCGAAGTTCGGCACTCCGCTGAGCATCATCCCCTTGTAGGCCATGGTGTGCGGCAACGCGATGTGCTGCCCGTCCACCGTGAGCCGGATGCCGCCGAGCGCGAGCAGGCGCAGGCCGGTGGCGGTCACCACCACATCGGCCTCGAGGTCGCGCCCGGAGGACAGGCGCAGCCCGGTCGGGGTGAACCGTTCGATGCGATCGGTGACCACCGAGGCGCGGCCGCCGCGGATCGCGCGGAACAGGTCTGCGTCCGGCACCAGGCACAGCCGCTGATCCCACGGTTGGTAGACGGGCTTGAAATGGGTGTCGACGTCGTAGCCCGGCGGTAGTTGCTTGACGGTCAGGTTGCGGATGAATTTTCGCATCAATGCTGGACGTCGCCGACTCAGCTGATAGATCACCGTGCTGACCAGGACGTTCTTCCACCGGACCACGGTGTAGGCCCGTTTCGGTCCCAGTAGAGCGCGCAGCCGGTCGGCCAGGGCGTCTCGTGCGGGCACCGGCAGGATGTAGCTGGGGGAGCGTTGCAGCATCGTCACGTGCGCGGCATGGTCGGTCAGCGCGGGCACCAGGGTCACCGCGGTGGCGCCGCTGCCGATCACGACCACCCGTTTGCCCGTGTAGTCGAGATCCTCGGGCCAGTGCTGCGGGTGCACCACTTGTCCGCGGAAGTCGCCGATTCCGGCGAACTGCGGGGTGTAGCCCTCGTCGTAGTGGTAGTAGCCGCTGCACACGAGCAGGAAGTCGCAGGTGAGTTCGCGCGTGCCGCCGTCGTGTTCGGCCAGCACGGTCCAGCGTGACTCGGTGCTGGACCAAGACGCTTCGATCACCCGATGCCCGTACCGGATGTTCCGGTCGATCCCGGCGTCGGCGGCGGTCCGGCGGATGTAGCGCAGGATCGCCGGCCCGTCGGCGATGGCTTCCGCTTGTGTCCACGGGCGGAATCGGTACCCGAGGGTGTGCATGTCGGAGTCCGAGCGCACGCCGGGGTAGCGGAACAGGTCCCAGGTACCGCCGAGGGTGTCGCGCGCCTCGAGGATCGCGTAGCTGCGGTGCGGGAAGGCCGCCCGCAGGTGGTGGGCCGCGCCGATGCCGGAGAGCCCGGCGCCGACGATCAGGACGTCGAGGTGTTCGCTCATGCCCGCGCCCCTTTCGCGTCGCGGGCGCGCAGGCGGCGCTCCAGCAGCGCGACCAGACCGTAGTAGTGGGTGGGCGTCACCCGCGCCAACGCATCGAACAAATAGGCGTCGGGACCGACCAGGATCCGGGACTTGCCGTGTTCGACTCCGCGGCGGATGATTCGGGCTGCCTTCTCCGGTGTGGTCAGCGCCAGTGTCTCGAACTCCGCGGCCATCTGCTCGTGTGTCCGGCCCCGGCCCTCGGGGTCCTTGCGGACGCGGGCGTTGCGCGCGATGTTGGTTTTGATGCCGCCGGGGTGGACGTTCACCGCGGACACGCCGGTGCCGCGCAGCTCTTGGCGCAGGGCGTCGGTGAACCCGCGCACCGCGAATTTGGCTGCGCAGTAGGCGCTTTGATTGGGCATGCCCAGCAGCCCGAACACGCTCGAGGTGTTGACGATCACGCCGTGATCCTGCTCGACCAGGATGGGCAGGAAGGCGCGTGTGCCGTTGACGACCCCGTCGAAGTCGATCCGTCGCAGCCATTCGTCGTCGTCGGCGACGGCGTCGAGCACCGAGGAGGACATCGCGACACCGGCGTTGTTGAACACTGCCGCCAGTGGCGCGGTCAGCCAGTCGCGGACCTCGTCGGCGAAAGCGGACTGGTCGGCGGCGTCGCGCACGTCCAGGACGCGGGTGAGCACCGGGCCGGTCAGTGCGGACGCGGTCTCCTTCAGCCCGACCGCATCGATATCGGCGATCGCGACGGGAGAGCCGGTGCCGGACAACAATCGGGCCAGACTGCGGCCGATGCCGGAGGCCGCGCCGGTGATCATGACCGGGCGGCCCGACAGCGGTCTACGGGTGCGGGGCATCGGTGCTCCTGCTTTCGCGCGTGCGGATGGGATCGGCGAACCGTTCGCTCATGCTCTCGCCTCGACGGCACGGTCGAGTGTTCGCTCGGGACGCGGCGTGCGACGGTGCACCACGGCGCGGCCCTTCCCGGCCGGGACGAGTGCGACGCCGCGGAAGTGTGTGCGCTCGTCGCGGGCGTCGGTCGGCTCCAGCGTGAAGTCCCGCAGCAGGGTGCGCAGCACGACGTTCATCTCCATCGTGGCGAACGCGGCGCCGATGCACCGGCGGCTGCCGCCGCCGAACGGGATCCAGCTGAACGTGCCCGGCCGGACGCCGACGAACCGGTCGGGGTCGAAGGCGCGGGCGTTCGGGAAAAGGTCCTCGTTGTCGTGCATCAACCGGATGTTGACCACGATCTTCTGGCCCTTGGGCAAGGTCCATCGGCCCAATTGCAGCGTGTCGGCCCGGACCTGGCGCAACGTCATGTCGATGACCGGCCGTACGCGCTGCACCTCCAGCAGCGTCGCCTCGCGCAGCTGCGAACCCCCGGCATCGGCTTCGGCGGCCAAGCGGCGCAGGACATCCGGGTGCCTGCGCAGCCGCTCGATCGTCCACGACAGCGTCGTCGCCGTCGTCTCGTGCCCGGCGGTGAGCAGGGTCAGCAGTTCGTCGGCGATCTCACCGCGCGACATGGCCGTGCCGTCGTCGTAGCGCGCCTGCAGCATCATCGCCAGCACGTCGTCGCGCTCGTCCACCCCTTCGCGGTCGGCGCGGTCGATGAGCCGGTCGACGATCTCGTCGTAGCGGCGGCGGTAGGCCGCGAAGCGAGCCCAGGGACCGAATCTGCCCAGCGCTCGCCGGGGAACCGGGACCGCGGCGAGGGCCGAGGCGATCAGGACGAGTTTGGGCAGCAGTCGGCGCAATTCCTCGAATTCCGCGCCCTCGGCGCCGAAGACCGCGCGCAGTATCACGTTCAGCGTGATCCGCATCATCGAGTCCATGGTCGCGAACTCGCGGCCCGACGGCCAGTCGGCCATCTCGCGGACCGCCTCCTCTTCGACGAGCGATTCGTATACGGCCAGCCTACGGCCGTGGAACGGCGGGGTGAGCAGTTTGCGCTGCTTGCGGTGCTCGGCGCCGGTCAGCGCGAACAGCGATCCGGGTCCGAGGAACTGACCGAGGTTGACGTCGATGTTGTCGACGAGATCGGTGCTCGTGGTGAACAGGGCTTTGATCTCGGCCGGTTCGGCGAGCACGACGCAGTCTCCGAATCGGGGCATCTGGATGCGGAAGGCCGATCCGTAACGGTCGTGCATGCGGCGCCAGGTCCGGGTGCGTCCGGTCAGTATCCGCAGGTTCTGCACGATCGGCGGGCTGGATGGCCCGTCGGGACGTCGCACAGCGGGCATGCGCCCACCTCCTCGTGTGGTACTCCGATGTACCACTCGTACGGTACGCTCATGTACCAGATGTGACAAGGGTTACATCGGACAATCGGGCGCACCGGCCACCGTCGGCGGGGTCCTCATGCGACATCCCACAGTTCGGCGCTGTGGACGGTGAGCAGGGCGCCGATGCGCCGGAGCGCTTCGGCGGCAGGCAGCGAGGCGATGCGGCGTCCGTCGCGCAGACGCAGTGCCACCTCGCCGGCGGCGACCTCCTCGGCGCCGAGGATCGCCTGATACGGCATGAAGCGGTGATCCCGGATGCGTGCACCGAGGCTGCCGCGATCCGGCGGCGACACCACCACGCGCAGCCCGAGGTCACGGCAGCGGCGCTCGAGGTGCGCGGCGGCCGGCTGCTGGGCCTCGGTCACCGGCAGCACCACGATCTGGGTCGGCGCCAGCCAGGCCGGGAAGCGGCCGCCGTGGCATTCGATCAGGTGGGCCACGGCCCGCTCGATACTGCCGACGATGCTGCGGTGCACCATGACCGGCCGGTGCGCCGCGCCGTCGGCGCCGGTATAACGCAAGTCGAACTGCTCGGGTTGATGGAAATCGACCTGCACGGTGGACAAGGTGCACTCTCGCCCCGCGCTGTCGCGGACCTGCACGTCGATCTTGGGCCCATAGAACGCCGCCTCGCCCTGCACAGCTTCGTAGCTGAGGCCGCACTCGTCCAGAGCAGCGGTGAGCAGGGCGATCGACCGCTCCCATAAGAGCGGTGCGGCAACGTATTTGCCACCCGGACCGGGCAGCGACAACCGGTAGCGGGCGGCACGGATGTCGAGTGCGGCGTAGGCGTCGGCGATCATCGCCAGCGCACCGGCGACCTCGGCGGCTACCTGATCGAGGGTGCAGAAGATATGCGCGTCGTTGAGCTGGATTCCGCGTACCCGGGTCAACCCGCCCAGCACGCCGGACAATTCGGAGCGATACATGCCGCCCAGCTCCGCGATCCGCAACGGCAGCTCCCGATAGCTGTGCGCGCGGGAACGGAACAGCAGCGCGTGGTGCGGGCACAGGCTCGGACGCAACACCACCTGCTCACCGCCGATGTCCATCGGCGGGAACATGTCGTCACGGTAATGCCGCCAGTGCCCGGAGATTTCGTAGAGTTCGCGTTTGCCGAGCACCGGCGAGCAGACGTGGCGGTAGCCCGCGCGGCGTTCGGCGGCGCGGAGGTAATCCTCCAACGCTTGGCGCACGGTCGCGCCGTCCGGCAGCCAGAACGGCAGGCCGGAGCCGATCAGCGGGTCGGTGTCGAACAGGTTCAGCGCACGGCCGAGGGTGCGATGGTCGGGCATGGTGGTCTCCTCGTCGAGAAGGGCGAGTGACCACGAGACGAAGCCCCGGGGCACTCGCCCCGGGGCTCGGACAGACGTGGATCAGCGCGCCGGGACGGATTCCGGCGTCGTCGTCACAGCAGCGCGCTTCACGCGGGCGACGGTAGCAGAGTCCGCCGCGGTCACGCACGGGTTTTTCCGGGAAACGGCGAAGATCGCGAAGCGCCCATCCACGCGACGGCTTTCGCGCATAATCGGGTTCGATTGGCACGCAATGACATCGGGGGTCGATGGGGACACGCAGAGCGGTGCTGCAAGCGGGAACGCTCCTCCCGCTGGTCGCCGCGTGCGCGCCGGACCTGCTGCTGGGCAGCTCGGACGCGGTGCGCGTCGGGGTGTCCTGGAGCGGTCAGGAACTGGCGGCCTTCCACGCCGTCCTGGACGGCTTGGACCTCGGCTTCGCGATCGAGGTGATCCCTCTCGGCGACAACACCGACACCGCGTTCACCGCGGGCGGGCGGTCCGCGCCGGATGTGGTGTTGCTTCCGCAGGCGGGACGGGTGCGTGAACTCGCTGGAGAACACAAACTGCGGCCCGTCGCCGACACGGTGTGGACCGACGAACTCGGCAGCCGTTACGCCCAGCCCTGGCAAGTGCTGCTCCGCTCCGAGGGGCGCATGTACGGGGTGCCGTTCAAAGCCGCCGACAAGTCGCTGCTGTGGTTCGACCGGCAGCAGTTCGACAGCTACGGCCTCGGTGCGCCGGCGGCTTGGACGCTCGGGGACTGGGTCGACCGGATGGAGGTGCTCGCCCAGAGCCCGATCCGCTTGCTCGCGCTGGCCGCCGCCGACGGATGGGCGCTGACCGACTTCTTCGAAAACGTTCTGCTCGCCGAATCCCCGCGCATCTACGACGATTTGGCGTCCAAAGGCAGCCGGGAGTGGGACAACCCCGCGGTGCGCGCCGCATTCGGGCACCTGGGCGTGCTGTGGGGGCAGCGGCACGCGTTCCCCGGCGGCGTCGGCGTGGCGTTGACCAGACAGTTCTCCGACGCCGTCCGGGAGGTGTTCCAGCACCGCCGAGCCGCGGCGGTCGTCGCCCCCGACTTCGCCGAACCGATCGTGCGCAGCGCGGTCCGCGCCTCCGGCCGCACCGTGGAGGACGCCGTGGGCGTGGTGCCCTTCCCCGCGGTGACCGCCGCATCGGGGCGGCCGAAGATCGTCGGCGGCGACGTCATGGTGGTGACCCGGCAGGCCAACCCCCGCGCGGATGAACTGATCGAGAAACTGGCCGGCGCACGCGCTCCGCTGCCGTGGATCGAGCGCTACGGCGGCTTCCTGGCGCCGAACCTGCGCACGGAGGCGGACTATTCGCCGTTGCTCGCGCCCTCGGCGCGTGAACTCGCCGCGCGCAGCACCTTCGATCTGTCCGACCGGATCGGTCCGGTGGGTGGCCGGGAAGGGCTGTGGCGGGTGCTGACGGAGTTCCTCATCGCGATCGGCGACGGCGCTCAGCGGCGGGTGGCCGAGTCCACCGACCGCGCGATCGCCGCGCTGGACGACGTCGAGCGGCGGCGTCGATGACCGGGCCTTCGGATTTCGACGCCAACGGTCTGCGCATCGAGCTGGCCACCCGCCGCATGCGCGGGCCGCTCGTGCCCGGCGGCCGGCCGCGGCGTTGGCTGGGATGGGCGGCGGGTCTTCCCGCGACGGTGCTGACGGTCGCGCTCCTGGCGCTGCCCGCCGCGTGGACGCTCCTCATCGCCACCCGGGCACGTCCGGTCACGGTGTTCGCCTGCGCGCTCGCCGCGGCCGGTGCGCTGCTGCCCGCCGTGCTGCGCAGGCGGTTGAGTGCGCCCTGGCTACGAATCGTGGTGTGGCCTGCGGCGATCGGCGGCACGATCGGGGGACTGTGGTTGCTGGGTGGCACGATGACCGCCGACGATCGCGGCGCCTACCTGCGCACGCTGCTGTGGGTGGCCTTCGCGATCGGGCTGCTGATCCTCGCGCTGGCGATCGCGTGGTGGGGGCGCTCGGCGCGCTGGCTGTGGTTGCCGCTGATCGTTCCGTTCGGAGTGTCGGCATTCGTGTCGGGCGTGGCGTTCCGGGTGATCTTCGCCGACGGCGCGCGCCGGCTGGGCATCGAGGACGTCTGGCTCTACCGATGGTGGCTCGCGGCGATGCTCGGGTCGGCGTTCCTGTGGACCTGGCTGGGTTTCCTCACCGCGCTGTTCCGTGCCGGAATCCACGCGATAGAAGCCGATCCGGCGCGCGCGGGCTACCTCTACCGCGACGACGGCAGACCGCTGGCGGTCCGGCTGTACGAGTTGTTGCGGCCGGTGCTGCTGATCGCCGGGCTGGCCGTCGGCGTCGCGGCCGCGCGCGTGTTCGACGTGGTGCTGATCGGGGCGCCCGGGGCACTCGAGTACCAGGTCGACAGCGCGACCGTGCATTGGTGGCGGTTGTCGGCCGACGCCGAGCCCGGTGTCGCGGCCGCCTACGCGCTGCCGCTGGCGGTGCTCGTGGGCGCGGTCGCCTGGCTGCTGCAAGTCGACGTGCGCCGGCACCGCGCGAGCTGGTCGGCGGTGCGCGCGATGTCGGTGGCGGGCCGCAGGCGCGTCGGTCCCGTGCGCGCGGCGGGCATCGTGCTGGTCTCGGTGCTGGTGCTCTACCCGATCGGCGTGCTCGCCTATACCGGGTTGCACGGGCACGACGGGTTCGGATTCGCGGCCATCGGTCTGCTGTGGGGCGACGACGGGCTGTGGCGTTCGCTGCAGACCACCGCCTGGGTCGCGGGGATCGTGACCGTGGTCGTGGTGGCCGCGGCCGCGCCGGTGGCCTACCGGCTGGCGGCGCTGCGCCCCAACGGCACCGCCGCCCGGGTGGCGGTCGTGGCGCTGGTCGTGCTCGCGGTGATGCCGGCGCAGACCTACCTCGGGCCGATCGACGGTCTGGTGAACGCCCACGAGCTGTCGGGCACCCGAATCCCGCTGATCCTCGTGCACGCCGCCGCCGGACTGCCGATCGCCATCCTCGTGCTGCGCGGCGCGATGCTCGCCCCGCCGGGCAGCGCCGCCGCGGACGCCCTGCACGGCCTGGCCAGTCCCGGCACCATCGCCCAGCGCGTGCTGGCCTCGTCCGGGCCCGCGCTGGGGGCGGTGGCGGTGCTCGAGTTCGTCCAGGTGTGGAACGACTTCTTCATCGGGCTCGTCGTCAGCGGAGCAGGCGCGAGCCCGTGGTCGCTGCTGTTGTGGGGCGAGGCGCGGCAATTCGGTGAGAACACCGCGCAATTGGCCGCCGGGTCGCTGGTGTCGGCCGTGCTGCCGGTGGCGCTGCTGCTGGTGACCTGGCGGCGGTGGGTGGTGCCGGGCCTGACCGGTGGAGTGCTGCGATGAGAACGGCCGCGCCGGGGTGCGGGGAGGGAGAGCGACGGTGAGTACATCGACCGAACCCACCGAACCGGTCGGGCAGACCGCGACGCCGCGATCCTCGATCTGGATCGGGTTTCTCGGCACCGCCTCGCTGGTCGCCTACACGGTGTTGTTCGAGTTGGTGCGCACCCTGGTGGTGAATTCGTTCGGCGAGAACGCCGTCGTCCAGTTCTTCAACGGGCCGCTGCGCTGGCTGTCAGTGCTGTTCGTCGCCGCCGCCGCCGTCTACGCGCTGTCCCGGTTCGCCCGCGGGTATCGCACCCGAGTGCGGACCGCCCGGGAAATGGACCTGATCGCCGATCTGGTCGAACCGGGCCCCGCGCTCGCCGACCACCGACCGCGCGCCGCCGCGCCGCCCCCGCGACGGGTCGCGACGCTCGACGGGCACCTCATCGCCGCGGTGCTGCGGGACCTGCCGGTGCACGACTACGAAACCATCGCGCTGCTGGCCGTGCTCAACGCCATCCGGGACACGCCGGGGCGGTTGCCGCTGGCACGCGAACCCTCCGCGCGCACCGCGGCGAAACTGCTGGAGGGTCTGTGCCGCCGGGAGATCGTCACCGAGCACGGCGCACAACGATTCCGCGTGCGTCGAGTGCCCGCACTCCCTGATCGGCCCACGGTGACCGCAGGACCGCAGTGGGCCGCGGCGCTCACCGCGCTGCTGCAGCACTACGCCGACCGCGCGGGCCGCTGGGCGATCGCGCTGGAATCACGGCGCTTCGCCGTGGGCGCTCGCCGCTGGTTCGAGACCGAGGAACCCTACCTGCGTGCCCTGGTGGCCGCCTGCGCGAATCCCGGTCGGGAATTTCCCCCGGCGGCGGTCGCGCACCTGATTCGCCTCGGCAATGCCCTGGACGTGTGGTACGCGCGCATCGGGTCGGGGGAAAACGAGACCGGCGTGGCCGACGATCTGTGCTCGCTGCCTGGAATCGACGAGCTGAACCGCGACCTGGTGTTGCTGCGGGCCGGACGGCTGGACGAGCGGCCGCGCGGCTACCGGCCGCGGCGGCTGTCGACGAGCTTGGCCGCCCGCTGGGAACATCACACGGCGTTGCGGCGGCTGGCCACCGCACCGGTGGATCTGGACGAGGTCGCCGATCAATTGGAGACCGCGTGGTGGCTGCTGCCGCGCGACGACGTCGCCGGGGAAGTGTGCGCTCTGATCAACCTCGCCGTCGTGCACATCCGGCAAGGCCGCCTCGACGCCGCGCAGGACCGTCTCGAACTGGCCGAATCCCTCACCCGCACCGGTGTCGATCCCGACGGGCGAGCACAGACCCACGAGACCATGGGCGCGCTGTGGTGGGCCCGCGGCGAACCCCGCCGAGCCCTGCGCTGCTGGCAGCTCGCGCTGAGCGCCTACCGTGTCCTGGACGACGACCCCGGCATCGGCCGCTGCCTGCAACATCTCGGGTCCGCGGTCGTCGCCGACCCCGACCACGCCACCTTGCTGCTGCCCGCCGACCCACCGCTCACCCGCGCCGAAGCCGTCCGCCAAGCCACCGGATGGCTGGCCGAAGCACGCCGCAGGCATCCGGCCGCCCGTCACGCCGGACACTATGCGGCGCAAGCGCGTTCGGACCTGCGCGCCGATCGCGGCTTGCTCGGCATCCTCCCCGCTCGCCGCCGCGGCCCGCTCGCGCGCATCGATCAGTGGCCCGCGTCGGTCGAAGACCACGCCCACCGGCCGCGCTGATCGCGGGCTGATGCTCCCCGCGCCATCCACGCTCGTGCTGGTCCGCCATGCCCAGCCGTTCCTGCCGCGCCCGGGCGGACCGGGGGATCGGGAGCGCTCGCTGACCGACGAAGGCCGAGGCCAAGCGCAGCGGCTGGTCACCTTCCTGGCCGCCGCGGCACCCACCGCCATTGTCTCGAGCCCCTACCTGCGGGCGGTGCAAACCGTCGAACCCCTCGCCCGTCGCATCGGCCTGCCCGTTGTCACGGATCACGCATTGCGTGAATGGGATTCCGGATTCGGCCCGACTCCCGATTTCGCCCGCTACTACCGCGAAAGCTGGGCCGAACCGGGGTGGGCCCGGCCGGGAGGGGAGAGCATGCGACAGCTCTCCGGGCGAGCCACCGCGATCCTGACGCAGCTGGCGCAGCGGCATCGCGGCGGGACGGTCGTGATCGGCAGCCACGGCACCTTCATCTCGCGCGCATTGATCGGGTTCGGATGTCGAGAGGTGGACTGGGCCTTCCACCGGGCGATGCCGATGCCCGCGATCTACCGGCTGGCCTTCGAGGACTCCGGCGTGCGAGCCACCGGGCCTGGTCTGGCGGAGTGAGCCGCTGCAGGCCTCGTCGAGGTAGGGCACCTCAACTCGCGATGCCTGCGTCGATCTGCTGGGCGCGGCGAAGCAGCGTGGGATCGTGTGCGTTGACCAGCAGCAGTTCAGGGGCCTGGGTGGTCCACAATTCGGTGAGCCGTTCGTGGTTGGCGCGGACTCGAGGCATGTCGTGGGCGATGAAGCGCTCCATGAGGATCAGGGAGCGGGGCACGCGGCTGGTGCCGTCGATCTGCCCGTGGTGGTAGAACGCATCGCCCGCGTGCAGGATCCATCGCTTGCCGGTATCGATGGCGATGGCGGCGTGGCCGCGGCTGTGGCCGGGCAGGCCGATCATGACGAGGCCGGGCGCGACGTCGGTGAGTTCATGGGCGGCGGCGAAGCCGTTCCACGGCTCGCCGGATCCGGGGAGGTGGCCGATCAGCGTCGGGTGGTGATCGCGTTGGGTAGCCAGGTAGCGGCCCTTCTCGACGAAACCGCGTGGGTGCAGTGCCGCGTCCGCTTCGGCTGCGGTGAGATGCACTCTGGCCCAGGGAAAGTCCGCCAGCCCGCCGGTGTGGTCGGCGTCGAAGTGGGTGAGCACGATATCGCGGACATCACGCGGGTCGAACCCGAGACGTGCGATCTGCCGGACGGCGGCTTCGTTCTCGTCGAACCGCGGGCGGACGTAGTAGCGGCCGGGCCCGAACCGGGCGCCGGGTTCGGCGGCGTCGCGCAGCCCCAGCCCGCTGTCCACCAGCACCAGACCGGTGGGTGTTTCCAGCAGCAGGACATGGCAGACCAATCCGTCGGGGGTGCACAGCGGGCGCATGGTGCCGCAGTTGAGGTGGTGGACCTTCATCCCAATGCCTCCAGCATCACCGTCATGACCGCCCGACCGTCTCCGAGGAAGGCCGGCGTCGATGGCCTGGATCGGGTTGCTGCCGTCCCGAGTCGCCGCGGCCGGATTCGGTTCGGCCTTCCTGCCCGACGGTGAATCCGGCGGCGAGGGCGCGGTCGCAGAGCTCGATGGTGGCCACCGGATCGGGGGCCGGATGCGGCCAGGTGTGCGCGTCGGCGAAGGACAAGACGATCTTGCCGATGGCCGCGTTGTCCCGCGGTCGCTGCGCGGCGGCGCGCATTGTCACGGTCTTCTCCTGAGTTCTATCGGGTGAGAGTGGCGTCAGTCGCCGAGGTCGGGCGGTGTGGTGGCCAGTAGGCGCGGGTCCGGTTCGTCTCCGGCCGTGGCGGCGACTCCGGCGAGGACGCGGGCGAGGGTGAACAGGCCGCGGGGACTGCGTTTGTCCAGTCCGCCCAGCAGTTGCTTCAAGACGGTGAGCTGATCGAAGTAGATCCGTTCGGTCACCAGGTTCTCGTGCTCGTCGAACACGAAGTAGGCCGTCATCCGGGTCCGGTGGGTCGACCCGGTCGGCGGGATCTTTCCGAGCGGCCCCGAATGGGTCCCGAGTAGCCAGAATTCGACGATCACCGCATCGTGACTGTGCCGCAGGGCGATGATCTCGTGGTCTTGGTCGGGAAAGGCGCGGCGGGTGTCGCGATAATAGCCGCGCACCTCCTCGTCGCCGTCGTGGACGACCATCGGCGCGATCAGCTCGTAATGCGGATGCGGGAACGTCGAAAGGGTGGCGTCCCAGTCCTGGGCCACTTCGTCGTGGAAGTGGTCGAGAACGAGTTTCTCCCGCGCGCGCAGAACGGCTTCGGGGGGCAAGGCGAAACGTGACGACATCGGTTGCTCTTTTCTCAACGCTGCGGGCCGTGGGCGATGTGGCCGTGATGGAAGGTGGGGTGGGTGCCCGGGTTGGTCCACACGCCGGTGTGGTGCCGAGGTCGTCCTGATGCGCCGTGGTGCCGATCCACCGCCGCAGATCTTGGGTGTGCAGGTGGTCGAACATCAGGTAGTCGACCTCCTCGGGCGCGATACCCAAGCGCGACAGATGCGCTTGCACCGTGCCGTGCTCGCGGACCATGCGCCGTTGGATCACGGCCGGGGTGCGCTGGGCGAGATTGTCGAAATACGGTGTGTGACGCCCGAGTTCGACGTCCGAGGGTTCGAACAGCAGCGTGCGGCGGTGGCCGTCGGAATCGTGCCAGCGGATCACCAGCATGCGGTTGGTGATCGACAGGAACGGCGCGATCGCGCGGGAGGCGCGGAACAGTCCGAAGCGGGTCGGATACGGCAATGTCACCAGATCGCAGGTGGTGACGCTGTCCGGGGTGCCCGTGCTCGGGAACTCTCGGCGGAACGCCGTGGCGCGGGCGCGAGCCAGTTGTAGGCGCGCGCCCGGGCCGCCGTCTGCATGGGCGAGATCGGTGAAGGTGTCGATGTGGTCTCCGACGGTCCGAAGATCGGCGACGTCGGAGGTTCCCCAGGGGAAACGCATGTCGGACTCCAATATCCACGATGTGGGTTTGGTGTAACTCCGACACTATATCCACGATGTGGGTAAAATCAAGAGGCGTGCGGCAGAATGACCACATGACCAGCCAAGCTCCCTCGACGCGCCGCGGACGACCTCCGAAAGGCGCGGGACAGCTCACCCGTGCGGGGATCGTCGAGGCGACCCTCGACGTGATCGGCAGTGACGGTGTCGGGGCGGTAGGTATCCGAGCGGTCGCGCGCGCGCTCGGAGTCGATCCGAAAAGCCTGTACAACCACGTCGACGGGAAAGACGGGTTACTCGATGCGGTGGCCGAGCATCTTTTGGGCTCGATCGAGTTGCCCGCGCTCAGCGGTGACCTCCGCAGCGATCTGCGCGCCATCGCGGAGGCGTTCCGCGATCGCGCTCTGCGGCATCCCGCGGCCGCCGCGCTGGTACTCACGCGGCAGCTGGGATCAGTGGAGGGTTTGTCGCCGATCCAAGCCGTCCTGGAGGTGCTGCGCGCCGCGGGGTGCGACTCGGAGGAGGCGGTTCATCTCTTGCGGACGATGTTGGCCACCCTCATCGGCACTCTGCTGCGCGAAGTCAGCGCGGGTCCCACCTACGGAACCAGCGACACCGCCGGCATCGCCGCCCGTCGGACGACCCTGGAACAATCCGGACTGCCGGCTGTGGCCGAGGCTGCTCCGTACTTGGCCCGGTTCGACAGCCAGGCGGAATTCGACTACGCGATGGATCTGGCGCTCGACGCGATCGTCGCGCGTGTCAGCGGTTCGGCACGAAACGGCTGAACCGCCGACGCACTCACGCGCGCCCCACCATCGCCGGTCGATCCGTCAGCGTCCACTGGTCGGCATAGCCGCCTCGGGGCAGCCGGGCGCGAGCGGCGAAGGTGGCGGCGGCGAAGAACACGGGCATGGCCCACTTGTCGGGGCCGTCCCCTGCGGCCACATGCGAGGCGGCGGCGCCGCTGTAGACGAAGACGAGCCCGGCGTAAGCCCATTCCTTGGTGCGGGGATGGCCGGGGGTGAGGACCGCTTGTCGTGTCTGGCCCGCACCGACACCACCGATTTCGTCGATCTCGGCGGTTGGCTGACCACTGTCGTCGGACGGTCTGCCTGGACATCCTGCGCACACGGAAGACCCGCAACGAAGAACCTCTCGAAGCCGAGCGGCTGCCTTATCAGGATGCGCCGGCTCAGCTCGCGGTGCGGATCCGGGTCAGGAAGTCGAGGTTGGTCTCGGTCTGTCCGAGGCCGGTCAACAGCAGTTCGAGCGATTGCTGGGGGTTGCGGCCCGCGAGGGTCTTGCGCAGGGATCGAGTGGCGGCCAGCTCGTCGGTGGACAGCAGTAGTTCCTCCTTGCGCGTGCTCGAACGATCGATGTCGATCGCCGGGAACAGACGGCGGTCGGCGAGGTGCCGATCGAGTTTCAGCTCGGCGTTTCCGGTTCCCTTGTATTCCTCGAAGATGACGGTGTCTGCTAGCGAGCCGGTCTCGACCAATGCGGTGGCGATGATGGTGAGTGAACCGCCGTCCTCGATATTGCGGGCGGCGCCGAGGAATCTCTTCGGCGGCGCGAGCGCGCCCGCGTCGACGCCACCGGAGAGGATGCGGCCGGACCCGGAGGCCGCCGAGTTGTAGGAACGGGCCAGCCGGGTCAGCGAGTCCAGCAGTACGACGACGTCGCGGCCCATTTCGACAAGGCGTTTGGCGCGTTCGATGGCCAACTCGGCGAGCGCGATGTGTTCGTGCGCGGGCTGGTCGAAGGTCGCGGCGGCGACCTCGGCAGGCACCGTGCGGGACAGGTCGGTCACCTCTTCCGGGCGTTCCCCGACCAGTACCAGCATCAGCTGGCATTCGGGGTGATTCTTGGCGATACCGTGCGCAACGGACTGCAGCACAGCGGTTTTACCCGCCTTGGGCGGTGCGACGACCAAGGCGCGCTGGCCCTTGCCGATCGGCATGACCAGATCGGTGGCGCGAGTGGTCAGCTCATGCGGCTCGGTTTCCAGGCGGAGGCGGTCCTGCGGATAGATGGGCACCAGGTCGGGGAAGTGTGGTCGCGCCGCGGCGTTGCCGGGTGGCAGGCCGTTGATCCCGTCGATCCGAACCAGCGGTGCCCGTCTGGCGCCGTCACGCTCGGGGCCGATCGCGCCGGTGACAGTGTCCCCGCGGCGTAGTCCGTACTCACGGACCGTACGCGCCGGTACATGAGCGTCGTGTGGTCCGGCCAGGTAACCGTCGACGTGCAAGGAGGCGTGGTTGTGGATGATCTCG
Organism: Nocardia sp. NPDC004573; assembly: GCF_053602135.1. NCBI lineage: Bacteria > Bacillati > Actinomycetota > Actinomycetes > Mycobacteriales > Nocardiaceae > Nocardia > Nocardia sp. NPDC004573. The sequence continues at coordinate 308,564 of NZ_JBSGDA010000005.1, read as the reverse complement.
AGGATGCCGGTGACCGGTGTCGGCCGGTCCTCCCCGGATTCACCGTCTCTTGTGTGAACAGCGTTGTCTTGCATGAGTATTTCTCCTGAGAGTGGAATGGATGTCGGCGGGTCGCCGTGAATGCCGCCTACTGGGAATGGCGCTCAGCGCGCGCACCGCTATGACGTGTCACTGGAATCCGTACAAGTCCGGACACGCTGCCCGAGTGCACGGCAGTCGAGAACGCCGTGGCGAATGTGGACTCTTGCGGGAGGGAGTTGTCACCTACGTCCACAAGATGAAGACCGCACCTACGGTAGCGGTATCACACGCAACACGCAATGGTGGGGGTCTATTCCGGTGCTCGATTCGAAGCCCGTAGCGCTTGTGCCACGGCGCTGTCCGTGCGGCACTGGTGCTATTCCGGCAGGTTCACCTCGTGCGGCGTCTTGTCCGGCCGCAGGCCGCGCCAGCTGGGGTGGCGCAGGCCCTCCGGTGTGGCTTCGCGATATTCGATGTCGGCGACCAAAACGGGCTCCACCCAGTGCGCGGCGGCCGCGATCGCGCGCGGCGGCGGGACATCGAACGGAGTGTCCGGCCGGGACAGCTCATTCAGGCGGGCTTGCAAGGAGCGGCGATCGGGCATGCTCCATCCGGTGCCGACATTGCCGATGTGCACCAGCTGGTCACGGTCGTCGTACGCGCCGAGTGCGAGCGAGCCGAACGTCGCGGAAAACCGCCCCGTGCCGGGCAGCCAGCCCGCGACGACGACCTCTGTCGTCTTACGCAGCGGTGTCTTGATCCACACCGGCGAGCGGCGGCCCGGGTAGTACGCGGAATCGAGACGCTTGGCGACGATCCCTTCCAGACCGTGCTCGCGGGCGACGTCCATCAGAACCATGGGGTCGATGTCGGTGTAGTAGGGCGGGGTGCGGGCGAGGGGGCGATCGAGCGCGAGTTCCGCCAGGCGCTCACGTCGTTCGGTGTAGGGCAGCGACAGGAGGGAGACTTCGCCGAGGGCCAGCAAATCGAAGGCCAAGTATTGCGCCGGGAATGCGCGCAGTAATTCCGCGCTCGGCGAGACCACATGCATCCGCCGCTGCAGGCGGCCGAACGACGGCGCCCCCGTCTGGGGGTCCGGGGCGACGATCTCCCCGTCGAGAATCAGCCCGCCGCGCTCGCCCAGATCCGCGAGCACCGCGGTGAGCTCGGGAAATGAGCCACTGAGATCGCGATTGTTGCGACTGTAGAGCCGGCAGTCCCCGTCCCGGCACCGCGCGATGGCGCGAATGCCGTCCCATTTCATCTCGAAGGCCCACCGGCCACGGTCTCGCGGCGGCCGTCCGGAGACGGCCAGCATCGGCGCCGGCGCTGACAGCACATCATCAGCATATCTCCAGCAAACGGGCGGATCGGGCAGCCCCGACGCCGACCCGGAGTCACAATCCGAGCTTGGTGACCGCGTTGTCCTCCAGCGGGTTGGCGGTGCGAATGTAGCCGTGGACGGTGCGCGGGTTGGTCCAGCGGCCCTGGCGCATGATCTCGCGGTCGCTGGCGCCGCCGAGCGCGGCCTGGGTGGCGAACCCGGCGCGCAGCGAATGTCCGGAGAACAGGTCGGGGTCGAGCCCGGCCCGGGCGGCGTAACGCTTGACCAGTTCGGCGACGGCCCGGCCGGACATAGCACGGTCGCCGATCCCGCCGTGCCGGTTGATGGTGGGGAAGACCGGCAGGTCCGCGTCGGTGAGCGTAGTGCCGGTGAAGCCATGGCAACGGTGGATGTCGGCCGACTTCGCGGGACTGTCGGCCAGCCAGGCGCGCACGCCGGAAGTTCCCGCGGTAGCGTGTATTTCGCGCAGTCGCAGCCAATCGGCGAAGGCGCAGACCGGACAGGTCGCGGGGCGGCGGCCGCGGGGGAGGGCCACGCGTTGTTCGGCCGCGCCGGTGGGGTCGGTCTTCGTCGCGGGCAGCCGGATCAGCAGGAGTGGCTCGCCGGTCGTGTGGTCGGTGCCGACCTCGACGTCGCCGATACGCAGGCCGGCCAGTTCACTGCGGCGCAGAGCCCCCGCGAAACCGATGAGCAGTGCGAGCGCATCCCGCCGCCGGGCGGGTTCGGACGGCCAGCCCGGCTCGGGCAGCCCGCCGAGCAGTTGGTCGAGAGTGTGCAGCAGGACGGGCCGTTTGCGTTTGGGTTGTGTCCGCCGGGTGCGGCGGATGCCGCGCAGCGTCAGCCGCACCACATCCGACCGAGTCGGTGACGGCAGGCCATTCGCCGCGTGCACCGCCGCGATGGCCGCCGATTTACGCTCCAACGTTGCGGGGCTGAAAGCCCATTCGCCGCCGTCGCGCCGCGCGTCGGCGGCCGCGGCGAGATAGACCGCAACGTCCAGCGCGTCGGCGGGCAATGCCTGGCGCCCTTCGGTGGCGCACCACGCCGACCACGCCACCCAATCCGCCCGGTAGGCGCGCAGTGTGTTCGCCGATTGCGACGCCTCGAGATACCGGCGCAGCGAACCGGCTTGCTTGTCATCGAAGCGGTCGCGCACCAACCGCAGTGCCGCCGCATCGACCAGCACGCTGCGCACGCCACGGCGCAACTCGGTGCGCACCGCGTCCGGGACCACCACAACGCTGGATCGATCGTCCACGACACGGCTCCCGCGTTCTCATCGGTGACTGGCTGTACGCACTCCGGCATTCGGCGCGGGAAATCAGCCTACGGCACTGCGGTGCGGCCCTGGCGCGGATCCACTCGGCGTGAGCCTCTCCGAAAGCGGTTGGCACCGATAAGCGCTCGCCAGTCGCGTCAAAGCGATGAGAACCGACCCTCGACCCCTGGCGAGGGGGTACCCAGTTTTCCGTCCTTTCCGTTGGTATTTAGTTTCGTCATAATCAACGCTACGAAACGAAATTATTCCGAGGGGAAACCGGCCCAAACTAGGAATCTGACCGCCGATAAGGTTCACTTATCAGCGGTCAGGCCGGGAGGTCCGGATCCCTCGGAATCGCCGCTTGGGACTGTGGGATTCAACGGTGTATCCGGCCTGCACACGGTGAGTCCGCCCGCGAACACCCGGCGTGGACCGAGTGCGTCCGCGGCGCGCCCGGCCAGCGGCATGAATCCGCCGAAGGTGAGCAGGTGGGCATTGGTCACCCATCCCGGTCCCGCTTCGTCGAGCCCGAGGTCCGCGCCGATGCTGGGCAGCGCCACATTCGGCACGGTTGGGGCCAGGAAGGCGACCAACTCGACCGTCGTGATCCCGAGTACGCCTACGCGTGCCATGAGCCCGGCCTTTCGCTAGAGCGGTACTACAGCAGTTTCACTAGAGCAGCACTACAGTCAAGTAGTATGCGAGGCATGACAGGGAGAAACACCGGTGTGCGGGCGGCCAAGACAATGGCGAACCGAGCCAAGATGCTGGCAGCGGCGCGGGAACTGTTCACCACCCGCGGCTATACGGCGACCACGATGAAAGCGATCGCCGAGCGGGCGGGGATGGCGGAACAGACGCTCTACTTCACCTTCGCCACCAAACGCGCGATCCTGTCCGAACTACTCGACATCGAGATCGCCGGCGACACCGAACCGGTCGCCACCTTGGATCGTCCCTGGTTCGCCGCGGCGGTGGCGGCTGCGCCCATCGAGCAGATCCGGCTTCAAGTCGCCGCGGCGGCAACGATTCACGCCAGGGTGGGCCCGCTGCTCGAGGTGATCCGGTCGGCCGCGGCGACCGCTCCCGAACTCGCCGAACTCTGGGAAACGAATTTCGCCCAGCGTCACCTGGTCCAGCTCCGCCTGGCCGAGGCCCTCGCCGCCAAGACACCGCTGCGCCGGGGCCTCGCTGCTGCCCGCGCCGCCGACATCGCGCTCGCCACGCTGGCCCCCGAGATCTACCGGTTACTCGTCCACGAACGCGGATGGACCGCGGCCGAGTGGGAGTCCTGGGCCGCCGAGGCTCTCATCCTGCAATTGCTCCCCTCGGGACGATCGCGCGGCGACACCGAGGAAACCTCCGCGCCGGAGGAGGCGCGGTGAGCGTGCTGGTCCTGGGTGGATACGGAGCCGTCGGCGCTCACCTGGTACGGCTGCTACGCGCGCGGAGAATCCCGGTGCTCGCGGCCGGACGCGACGCGGCACGCGCGGACCGGGTGATCGATGTAACCGCGATGGACAGTTTCATCACCGCGTTGGCCGGGGTGTCGATCGTGGTGAATTGCGCGGGCGCCGAAGACGTCCGGCTCGCCCAGGAGTGCACCCGCCGCGGGATCGTGTTCGTCGAGATCTCAGCGACCTCCGACTACGTGCGGGCATTGGAGTACGTCGGGGGGCCGGTGATGCTCGGTGTCGGATTGGCGCCCGGTCTGACGACCCTACTCGCCGTCGACGCGCTCTCGGACGACCTCGGCCCGGTCGATGTCATGATCGGGCTCGGTTCCGGCGAACACCACGGTCCCGCCGCGACAGCTTGGACCTACCGGCTGCTGGGACGGCACTTCGCCGACCCGGACGGCACCAGCGTCCGCAACTTCACCAAACCTGCGCACTTCACGGTCCCCGGACAGGCCGGGTACAAACCGTTTCCCGCGCTGCGCGCTGACTTCGCCGACCAACACCGACTCACCCGCGAATACGCGGTACCCGTCCGCACCTATCTGAGATTGGATTCCCGGCTTGCCACCGCCGGGCTGGCGGCACTCACCTGGGCGCCGGCACTGCAGGCGCTGGTTCCACGCCGAATGCCCGGCAGCGACAGATGGGTGGTCCTGGCCCGGCCCGCCGACGGACCGATACGGTGGGCCACCGGCCGTGGCCAATCCCTGGCCACAGCCGCGGTCGCCGCCACGACCGTCCAGGCGCTGGCACACCACCGAATCACCGCACCGACATGGATTCACGAACTACTCGAGATCGACGCAGTGCGACAGGATCTATCGGCAGCAGGTATCAGGCTCTGAGCTCCCACTCGACCGACAACCGGCGAACTCGTCACCACCGCTTACGGTCACGGGCCCACCCGGCTCACGGACCACGAGGTCGACCCACAACCCCCACGCTGGACGAAACCCGCAGCCGCCGAAGCTACTTCGCACTTCCTGACGGCGTCGGGAATCCGGAGGCGGGAGCCGCAGTGTTCGGCCGAACGGTCGATCACCACGATTCGATCAGCGGGACATCGTGCTCCTGCCGCTGCCATTCCGCGGTGAGGCGACGGAGTCGGTCCGGGGCGGCGATGCCGCGCACGCCTGCGATCTTGTCGTCGCGAACCTCCAGGATCACGACGCCCAGGACCTGGTCGTCGAGTGTGGCGAGCATGGCCGGGCAGCCGTTGACCACGGCGGCATGGATCGACGGCGAGCCACCGGCGAGTCTGCGCTTGGCCGGTGAAGGTTTGAAGCCGGCCCGTACCGCGCCGGCGATCCGCTCCGGCGTCGAAAACCTGACCAGCTTCTCGGCGAGTCCCAACCCGGCGCCGTCGGAAATGCCGGTCGCGTCGCCGGTCAGCAGCGCGACCAGCCGTTCGGTCCGGCCCGAAGACGCGGCATCGACGAACGCCTCGACGATTCGACGCGCGGAAGCGTGGTCGATGTCGGTGCCGTTACCGGCGGCGGCGAGTCGACGCCGGGCTCGGTGCGCGTGTTGCTGGCTGCCGGACTCGCTGATGCCGAGAATCTCGGCTATCTCGGCGTGGCTGTACGCGAAAGCCTCGCGCAGCACGTAAACGGCCCGTTCGACCGGCGACAGGCGCTCCATGAGCGTCAGCACCGCCAAGGTCACCGATTCCCGCTGCTCGACGGTGTCGGCCGGACCCAGCATCGGGTCGCCGTCCAGGAGCGGTTCGGGCATCCAAGCGCCGACCGCGCGTTCCCGCCGCACCTTCGCCGAACGGAGCCGGTCGAGCGCCAGGTTGGTGACGATCTTCGTCAGCCATGCCTCGGGCACCTCGACGTGCTCCTGGTCGGCGGCCTGCCACCGCAGAAACGCGTCCTGCACCGTGTCCTCGGCGTCGGCGGCCGAGCCGAGCAGACGATAGGCGAGCGAGGCCAGCCGATTCCGGCTGGCCTCGAAACGCGCCACGGTGGCAGTGTCCATGAGCACGACTCTATCCAGCGACCAGCTCGGTCGAGGGCTTCCGGATGGCCAAGCGGTACTGGTGACTCGGCTTTCCGAAAGTCGGGCGGCTCACAGCCCAGGCGGCGGTATTGATGATCGCCGACTTGACGCGTGCGGCCGCCCAGCCGCGCAGGGCTCCCGGCTTCGCCCGCGCGTCCCCGTCGACCAGCTGGAACAGCCCGTCGTTACGGCCGAGGCTGACGTGGTTGCCGATATAGGAGAAGGTGGTCGGCGCGACTTTGCGGCCGGTCAGGTCCCCGATTATCGCAGCCGTCGCCGCCTTACTGGTGGGTCCGGCCGAAGCACACGACATCGGGTACGGCAGGCCGTTGTCGCCGATGACGAAGACGCTGTCACCGGCGGCGTAGACGTTCGGGTGGGAGACCGACCGCATCTGACGGTCGACCGTGATCTGGCCGTTGGGTTCCACCGCGAGGCCGCTGGCTGCGGCAATCGAATGGACAGCGAAACCGGCGGCCCACACGGTCGCGTCGGAGCCGAAAACGGTGCCGTCGGCGGCGATCGCCGCAGCCTCCTCGACGCGCACGATGGCGGAGTGCTCGTGGACCGTGATACCGAACCGGTCGAAGGCGCGCCACATGTGCCGGTGAGCCTTGGCGCCCAGCCAGCCGCCGAGTTCGCCGCGGGTGACGAGGCTGACTTGAAGCCCTGGACGGGATTCGGCGAGCTCGGTGGCGGCCTCGATCGCGGTCAAGTTGCCGCCGACCACCAGTACCTTCCCGCCCTCGCCCAGCTCGTCCAGGCGTGCGCGCAGCCGCAGCGCCGCCGGCCGCGCCGCCACATGGTAGGCGTGCTCGTCGACGCCGGGAACGCCGTGGTCGGCGATGGTGCTGCCGAGCGCGTAGAGGAGGGTGTCGTATTCGAGCCGGTCGATGCCGTTGCCGTCGGCGACGGTGACAGTCCGATGCTCGGGGTCGAGGTCGGTGACCCGAGCCAGGCGTAGCCGGATGTCGGTGCCCGCGAACACCTCCGCCAGCGGCCGGTGGCGCAGCTCCTGCCCGGCGGCGAGCTGATGCAGGCGCAACCGCTCGATGAAGTCGGGTTCGGCGTTGACAACGGTGATCTCGAAATCGTCGGAGTGGAGCTGGCGGGCCAGGAATGTGGCGGAGTATGCTCCGGCGTATCCGGCCCCGAGGACGACGATGCGGTGCTTCATGGTTCGCTCCTGTCTGGTTCGCGTGCTTCCTGAACGAGACAGCCCCCGAATTCCTGACAGCATCAACCAGTGACGTGGGCTACACCGGGGCGTGGTCGGCAGACGACCGCCACGCTCTCGGGCGTCCTCGATTCCGGCGAGCTCGCCGCCGTGATCCGAGGACGGATCGGGTAACTGCCTGGCTGCTTCTGCCCGCCGGAGAGGCCGCCCGCAGGAGACGCCACGCGGTTCTTCGATACGTACGCCGCCGCCGATGACGCCCTGATTCGGCGAGCCCGCGCGTGGCGCTGTTCCGCCTGGTGGGCAACCCCTATGGGGACGGGCAGGCCGAACTCGGCTGGCCCGACGAGGCAGACGCTACGATCTGGCCGTGTCGAAGGTGTGCAACTATCCGGGCTGCTCCCGTCCCATCACGAGTGCAGCGGGGCCCGGCCGTCCCTCCGAGTACTGTGACCGGCCGGATCACACGCGATGGCGCGCGTGGCGGGAGCGGCAACGGCAGCAACAGGAGTCCGAGGCAGCGGCCGTTCCCGTCACTGTGACGCAACCGGGGCCGGTGACTGTCGCGCGGTTGCGCGCCGATGAACTGCTCACCCAATTCCGCGGACTGGCGGAGCAGCTGAACACCACGCTCAGCGCCGCCGTCGCAGAGTTGTCCACGCTCGCGGACCCGGCGATCGCCGAAGCCCAGGTGCAAGCGGTACAGGTCGATGCCGCACGGCGGATCGCCGAGGCGGAGGGCGCAGCGGTAGCGGCCGAGCAGGCCCGGCGGGAGGCGCAGGAGGCCAGGGAACTCGCCGAGTCCGCCGCCGACGACGCGGCGAGCGCTGCCGAGCAGGCCGAAGCACTTATCGCCGAGGCCGATGCGGCGCGCGACGACGCGCTACGGGAAGTCGAACGGGTCACCAAGCAGGCGGCGGACGAGGTGTTCGCCGCCCGCAGCGCCGCGGAAGCCGAGATCCGCACTGTGCGCCGCGAGTCCGCCGAGCAGGCCGAACGCCTCGAACAGCAAGCCGCGGAACAGGTTCAGCGAGCCGAACGCCGCGCCGAGACCGACATCGCGCAGGCCCGGCGGGAAGCGGCGGCACAGGTCGCGGCGGCCCATTCCGAACGCGATCTCGCCGCCCAACGCGCAGCCGACGCCGAACGAGCGGCCGAGCGAGCCGAACGCACCGCCGCCGAACGTGCCGAAGCCGCCGAAGAGGCGCGAGCCGAATGGCGGCGAGTGCGCGCCGAACTCGACGCGACCCGCACCGAGCTCGCCGACACCCGTCGGGCCGCGGCGGCCGAACTCGCCTCTGTCCGCGCCGAAGCCGCAGCCGCCGTCGAGAAGGCGCGTGCAGAAGCCGCGCAACGTCTCGAAGCGCTGGACGAAGCCCGCGCCCAGACCCTCGCGCGCGCCGAACGCGCCGAGGCTCAACTGGACGAACTCCTCGCCGAAGCTCGCCGCAAGCTGTCCGCTACCGAACCCGAACGGCGCGGCGACGGGTGATAGGCCGATGTGGTGCCGGCCATATTCTCGGTGCGGCAGCGTGACCAAGAGAAAGGATCCGGCATGGCCGTCATTCACCGGACCACCATGGTGCCCACCAAGATGGAACTGCTTGCCTCATGGTTGCCCAGTCGTGCCTGGTATCGCGGTGCGAACCACGCGGATCTACGGAAAGCCGGTGGATTCCGGGTCGACGACCGGAGGGGGAAGTCGGGATCGAATTCTTGGCGGTCACAGATCACTCCGGAGCGCGGCCATGCACCTATCACGTTCCGCTGACTTACCGAGGCTCGCCGCTACCGCAGGCCGCCGATGCGTTCGTGGGCACTTCCGAACACGGTGTCCTCGGCACCCGGTGGGTCTACGACGCCACCCGTGACCCGGTGGCGGTGGCCCAGATCGTCGCCTTGCTCACCGGAAAGGCCCGCCCGCAGGCCCAGAACGAAAGCAACGCGCCGGATTCCTCGGTCACCGTCCGCAGTGCCGACATGCTCTCGCTCGCACAAGGATTCGGTATCGCCCGAGAGGAGTCGGTGTGCACCGATATCCCGGTGGGCGACCGGACCGTACGAGTCCATCGCCTTCTGCAGGGATCGGAACCGGCCGCCGCCGGTTATGTCATCGCCCCTTGGCGGCTAGCTGACGGCACCAGCGTCAGCGGTGTATTCCTCGAGCTGGCCGCCTGATTCGGGGATGACCGGCCGGACCCGCCAAGCCCTCGCGCATGGATGACGGTGCCGTCGTGAGGCAAACGAGCCGCTAACCGGACCCTCGGTCATATCATGTAGCTATGCCCGAAACCGAAGTCGAAGGGCGTACGGAACCACTGGCCGGCACAGTCCGGCAGACGGTACTGGTGGCCGGTGCCTGCTCGATGATCATGGGTGTGGCCCTAGCGGTGTGGCCGCACAAGTCGCTGCCGACAGCGGAACTGCTGTCCGGCGGCTATTTGCTGCTCAACAGCGTCCTGCAATTGGTCGTGGCGGTCGGTGCCCGCTTCGCCACACCGTTGCGAGTGCTGGTGCTGGTCAGTGGCATAGTGTCGTCTCTACTGGCGGCGCTGTGCTTCGCGGGCGGGAATTCCACTCCGCTGCTGTCGTTCTGGATCGGATTGGCTTGGGCGATCCGTGGGATCTGCCACGCCACCGTAGCGGTCTGGGACGACGACTTGCCCCGGCGCGGATGGCACGAGCTGTTCGGATTGGTCACGCTGGCGTTCGGCGTGCTGGTGAGCGTGGTGCTGTTCGAATCGCCGGACGCACTCGGCTGGGTGGCGGGGCCGTGCCTGGTCGCGATCGGGACGATGGAAGCCTTGTTCGCCACGGGTTCCCGGCGCGACGTGGTCACGATGCCGGACGTGGTGCCGAGCTTGCGCTTGGGTGGCTGACCGCGCGAACGCATCCGGTGGCGAGCCGTGTGCTGTCGAGGTTGACTGGGCACCATGGCATCCCAGCACTCCCCACTCCGGTCACCAGCGGAGCTGATCGTGATCACCCGTGGCGCCGACACCGCGATCACACCGATCGCGCTGAACGACAGTCGCAGCGCACAATCACGTCTGGAGGAACTGCTCCCGCCCGGCGGGGAACTCGTGCGCATCTTCGGACCGGCCAACCGTGTGGAGCGCAGACTCACCGGCACCCCGCATCTGGAGACCGGTGCGGAATACCTCAACTACTTCTTCGTCCGCGGCGTCACCGGCGGACTGGACGAGCTGGCCGCGCGCCTGCGGGCCGCCGACGACGTCGCGGCGGCATATGTGAAACCGCCCGCCGAACCGCCTCTCGCGCCGGAAGGGGCGCGAGCGATCACCGGCCGCTCCGCTGCTGAGGCGCCGCCGGTGACCCCGGATTTCGCGGTGCGGCAGGGCTACCTGGACGCGGCCCCGAAAGGCATCGACGCCCGATGGGCCTGGACGGTACCCGGGGGCCGCGGGACCGGCGTACGCGTGGTGGACATCGAGGGCGCATGGCGGTTCACCCACGAGGACTTGCAGGTCAACCAAGGCGGGGTGATCGGAGGTAACCCCGCACCGCAGCAGGGCTGGCGCGACCACGGCACCGCGGTCGCCGGCGTGATCAGCGGCGACGTGAATGCCTACGGGATCACCGGGATCGTTCCCGAGGCCTACATCCGGGCGGTGTCGATCTTCGGATCCGGTTCGGCCGCCGCGATCCGCTCCGCCGCGGACGCGCTGAACACCGGCGATGTGATGCTGCTCGAATTGCACCGTCCAGGCCCCCGATTCACCTACGCCAACCGGCCGGATCAGCGTGGCTGCATCGCGATCGAATGGTGGCCCGATGACGCCGCGGCGATCCGCTATGCGGTCGGCAAGGGCGTCATCGTGGTGGAGGCGGGCGGGAACGGCGGCGAGGATCTCGACGACGCGATCTATGACACCCGGCCTGCGGAGTTCCCGGACACTTGGCGCAATCCGTTCCGCGGCGGTGCGGCCGACTCCGGCGCGATCCTCGTCGGAGCCGGTGCACCCCCGCCCGGCTTCCACGGCCGTGACTACGGCCCGGCCCGATCCCGCCTGTCCTTCTCCAATTACGGAGAGCGGGTCGACGTGCAGGGCTGGGGACTGGAAGTCACCACCACCGGATACGGCGACCTGCAAGGCGGACCCGACGAGGACCTCTGGTACACCGACGTATTCAGCGGAACGTCCAGCGCGGCGCCGATCGTGGCCGGCGCGGTCACGAGCTTCCAGGGAATGAGCGCGGCCGCGGCCGGACGCAAGACGCCCGCGGAGGTACGTGCGCGGCTGCGGGACACCGGCTCGCCGCAGACCGATGCGCCGGAGCGTCCCGCGATCCAGCGTATCGGCAATCTGCCGGATCTGAAGTCGATGATCCTGCCGCGATAGGCCGTCGAGACGACGATCCCACCGGGGATGAAGTGCTCGGAATCAGTCCAGAGACCAGCGCTGATCCATCCGATTCCGCTAGGTGAAATCCATTCGGTAATTAGTTGACAGAAATGGAATCCGGGTATCGGGTAGCAACTCATGGCCTACCGGCAGTAACTCACCCGGCAACGGTGCTCGGTTGCCTCGGCGGGGGACGAGCTGAACGCTCAGGCCCCGGGCGGCGCGCTTCGACAATGGTGGACCGGGCCGTGCCCCGCCCGGTCACGATGATCATTCCACGCGGGCGGCCATCAGCAAGTCGAGCAGCACCTGTGCGAATTCGGCGGGTGCGTCGGTGAATCCGCTGTGTCCACCAGGAAACTCGGTAAGCGGAATGTTCAGCTGTGCGGCGAGTGTCTGCGCGGGGCGATACGGGAGTTTGCCCTTGCTTTCCCGGCCCGCACCCACTACGAGGCGATCGGTGACCGGTGCCAAGGCCGCCACATCGGGCAGATGCGACGTGATCGCACGCAATTCGTGTGCCATGTTGCGCGGTGCGTTGGCGTGCAGACGTTCGATCATCGCCGCGGCGCGCGGCGAGAGCTGCGCAGGGTCGGGCATGCTGACGCCTCCGCCGATGCCTTCGAGAAAACGAGCGCCCGCTGCGGCGAGACCGTCGGTGACGAACAGTGCGTACACCTCGTCGACGAACGCCTTGTGTTCGGCGGCGTCGGGCAGCACGCCGAAAGAAGGCGGCTCGTGTGCGATTACCAGCCGTAACCGCTGGGGATGGCGGGCGAGCAGATCGAGCGCGACCACCGCGCCGCCGCTGCCGCCGAACACGTAGGCGTCTTCCCCCGCAGGGGTGAGGTGTTCCAGCAGGAGGTGGGCATCCTCGCTCTGCACGTGGACCTCGATGTCGGCCGGTGGGCCGGGGTCGAGCACACTGCGGGAGTAGCCGCGCGGGTCGATGGTGACCACGGTGAAGTGCCGCGCGAGCGGCTCGAGGATGGGGTCGAAGACTGCCGCGTCGCCTCCGCTGCCCGGTAGCAACAGCAGGACCGGCCCGGCGCCGCTCAGTTCGTAGTACAGCGTGGCTCCCGGGACGCGCAGAGTGCCGGATCTCATCGTTTCTCCTTGTTCTCGGTCGGCCACTGCTCGAGGGTGACGTGCAGGGCATCGATGATGCGTTCCCAGGAGTCGGCCGTGGAGCGTGTGTGTCCGAATCCGCCGGTCGCCTCGAGAACGCTGTAGCCGTGAAACGTGCTGCGGAGCAAGCGCACGGCGTCCGTCTGGTCGGGTTCGGCCAAACCGTAGGCGCGCAGCATGCTGTAGGTCAGTTCGACGGCGCGCAACGCGCCGGTCGCGGTGCGCGCGACTTCCGGATCGAACGGAAGCTGGCTCGCGGCATACCGGCCGGGGTAGCGCAGGGCGTAGTCCCGCCAAGCGTGGGCGTAAGCGGCGAGAGCGTCGCGTCCGGCGCGCCCGGCCACCGCGGCCGCGATCAGCTCGCTCTTCTCCGTGGCCGCCAGCACGGCGACGCGCGCGCGGAGTTCTCGCAAATTCTTGACATGCGAGTACAGGCTCGCGTCCTGCACGCCGAACTGCTTGGCCACCGCCGACATGGTGACGTTGTCCAGTCCGATCTCGTCGGCGAGATCGGCCGCGGCGCGGGTGATTCGCTCCGCGGTCAGCCCGGCCCGAGCCATCATGCGCACACCTCCATTCCTAGTACTAATAGTTTATATCCTAGGACGCTTAGGTTTGCACCGTGGGGCGGTGCTTCGGCATGCGCACCGGTATTCGGGCTACGAACCGCGTCTTTGCCCACCGGATCCTCGGGATCGTCCGTCGTCGGGGCGTGGCAACCGATCAGCTGGTCCGCCAACCGTCGCAACTTGTTCCTCGAAGTGGGATTCGGCCCGACGTGCCCACGGAGCGCCGCGAGGATCGAGCGTTCGCTAACCGCATGGCCGACCCATGCCACGAGTCGGCCTTCCGTCGGCGAGGCCATCCGGGCAACCTCGGCGCCCCGACCGAAGCCGCGCGGATCGGCTCACAAAGTGAATCGCCGTCCCTTCGCGGCCCATTCACCCCGCCCTCGCGGAGTGATGGCCCAGCGGCCGCGGTGCTGGCAATCCATGATCAGACCGCGCGACTGCAGGCGCAGCAATGCGCTGCGCACCGTCCATGAGGTCAGTCGCGCCTGCTGAGCCAGCTGCTCGACGGTGAGCAATCCGCCTGGCGCAAGCACACCCAGCACCGCGAAATCGGCGGCAGTCCTGGGTCGTCTCATCATGTCGCGGCCTTTCCCTCGGGAGAAGGCAACCCAGGAATCGACTGAGGCTCGGTGGCCGGAGTTGCCGAATCGACGGTAGAAGCCACACCGATACCCCCGCCATGACTTTGCGCGACTTTGCGAATCGCGTTGACCGCCAGCGCCTCCGGTGGGGACGATTGCACGACATCGTCCGTCAGCTCTCGCAAAGGATCAGCTATGAACCTGCGACTTCTCGGATCCGGATCCGATCATGGAGCTTGTCCCGCCGTGTACGCCACCGACACCGGCGTGCTGGTGGTGCAGGGCGATGCGACCGACCGCACCGGAACGGTCCTCGTGCCACACCAATTGCTGGACTGGCTGGAACCGGGCATGTGGCTACGGGTGGAGGCGAGTGGCACCTGCGGTTCGGTGCTGGTGGCCGGTGAACCGGTCACCGACCCGGAACTGCTTGCCCAGCTGACCCTCGACTGTCACGAAACCGCCGTGGTGGTGCGCTGATGTTGCACGTCGTCGGTGACCGCTGTTTCGAGCCGCTCTTCCGGGCGGCTCGATTCCGTGCCTTCCATCTGGAGGTTCGCGACCACTACGCGCTGGAGGACGAGCAGGAGGCGTTGCGCCGCTTCGATGCCGGAGTAGCGTACGAGCGAGAGGAACAGCCCGAGTCCTGGAAAGCCTGGGATGCCCTGATGGTCGAGTCAGCCACGCGCGGCGTCACGCTCGAGCGGTTGCGCGTCGTGACCGTTCCGCACACCGGCTACACCCGATGGCTGGTGTCGGCGACCGACGACAACATCGCCACCGGCGAGACCGTGCGCTGGCTGCCGCGGCATCTGATCGACCCCGTCGATCTGCCCTCCGACGATTACTGGCTGTTCGACACGAACACCCTCGCCTTCAACACCTTCGCGGAGAACGGGGCGTTCATGGGGCTGTCGATCACCACCGACCCGGCGCTGATCGCCCGCTACCTGCAGGTGCGGGAACGACTGTGGCCCAGGGGCATTGATCATCAACGATATTCCGAGAGTGAGCACGTACCCGAGTGAACGGTGTGTCGGACGCACGTGAGGTGCTGGGCGCGCGCCTACGTGAATTACGTCGTGCCGCCCACCTGACCGGCCTGGAACTGGCCGCGAGATGCGGCTGGCATTCCAGCAAGGTTTCCCGGATCGAGGGCGGCAAGCAGACGCCCTCGGAGGCGGATCTGGCGGCGTGGTGCGAAGCGTGCGGCAATACCGCCGTGCTGGACGATCTGGTCGCCAACGCGCGCAATCTGCAGTCGATGTACCTGGAATGGCAGCGCACCGTCGCCTCCGGGCATGCGCGCAGGCAACGGCAGTCGATCGATCTGGAGGCGCAGACCACGCAGATCCGCTGGTACGCGCCGGACACCTTGCCGGGACTGCTGCAAACCGAGGGCTACGCGCGCGCGATCCTGACCGCCTGCATCGCGGTCACCGGTGGACGCGACGACCTGGAGGACGCGGTGGCCGCCCGCATCGCCCGCAAGCAAGTGCTGTTCCGGGCCAAGCACCGGTTCCACTTCGTGGTCAACCAGGCCGCGCTGTGGCGCACGGTCGGCGACGCCGCCACCATGGCCGAGCAACTCGCCCACCTGCTGGCGGTGATGGCCAACCCCAGGGTGCGGCTGGGCATCATCCCGATCTGCGCCGAGTACCGTGCCCCCGCGACGAATTTCGTCATCTACGACCGTGCGCAGGTGCTCACCGAGACGGTTTCGGCCGAACTCACCATCACTCGTCCGTCGGAGATCGCCCTGCACGAGCGGACATTCGCGATCCTCGCCGACCAAGCCGAGTACGGTGATCGCGCCCGCGCGCTGATCGCGAAAGCGCTGGAACGCCGGCGCGGCAGCTGAGTGCCCGCAACAGTGCGACGGCGATGCCGCCACTGTCGTCCAGCGGCGGCATCGCCGGGTCGGGTCAGCGCACGAAGGTCGCCGCCTGGCCGGCGAGGTCGAGCAGCGGCTGGGGGAAGACGCCGAGCGCGAAGGTGATCGCCGCGGTGATCGCCACGATCGTCGTCGTCAGCGGCGGGGACACCAGCACCGGAGCGTCGGCGGGCGGGTCGGTGAAGAACATCAGCACGATGACCCGCAGGTAGAAGAAAGCCGCGATGGCGCTGCAGATCACGCCGATGACGACCAGCGGTGTCGCACCGCCCGAGGCGGCGGCCTCGAAGACGGCGAACTTGCTGACGAAGCCGCTGGTGAGCGGCAGCCCGGCGAAGGAGAGCAGGAACAGCGCGAAGATCGTGGCCAGCCAGGGGGAGCGGCGGCCGAGCCCGGCCCATCGCGGCAGGCCGGTCGCTTCGTCGCCGTCCGGTTCGCGGACGAGGCTGACCACCGCGAATGCGCCGAGCGTGCCGATACCGTAGGCGGCCAGGTAGAACAGCACCGCCGCGACACCGCGCTCGTTGGCCGCGACCGGTCCGGTGAGCAGGAAGCCGGCATGCGCCACCGAGGAATACGCGAGCATTCGTTTGACGTCGGTCTGTGTGATCGCCATGACCGCGCCGACGGCCATGGTGGCGATCGCGACGGCCGCGAGGATGGGCCGCCAGTCGTCGCGCAGGCCGGGCACCGCGACCTGCAGCACGCGCACCAGCGCGCCGACCGCCGCGATCTTGGTGGCCGCGGCCATGAAGCCGGTGATCGCGGTGGGAGCGCCCTGGTAGACGTCGGGCACCCAGGACTGGAACGGCACCGCGCCGATCTTGAACAGCAGGCCGACGGCGAGCATGGCGATCCCGAGCACCGCCAGCGTCGCGTTGTCCGGATGCTGCGCGATCGCGTCGGCGATGCCGCCGAGCCGCACCGTACCCGCCTGGCCGTACAGCAGCGCGACGCCGTAGAGGAAGAACGCCGAGGAGAACGCGCCGAGCAGGAAGTACTTCAGCGCCGCTTCCTGGGAGAGCAACCGCTTGCGCCGGGCCAGCCCGCACAGCAGATACAGCGGAAGCGACAGCACCTCGAGGGCGACGAACATGGTCAGCAGGTCGTTGGACGCCGGGAACAGCAGCAGGCCGCCGACGGCGAGCAGCGTCAGCGGGAACACCTCGGTGGTCGCCACGCCCGCGCGCAGCGCCGCCGCTTCCGCCGCGCTGCCTGGTACTGCCGAAGCCTGCGGCGTGAACGCGTCCACACCCCGTTCCCGAACGGCCGCGGCTCGGCTCCAGGTTCCTGGACCGGACCGCGCCTGTATACGGGGTTCGGCTCCGCGCTCGGCGATGAACAACACCCCGAGGATCGACACGACCAGGATGGTGCCCTGCAGGAACAGCGTCACACCATCGATCGCGACCGCCCCGGCGACGGCGACGGTCTCG
The DNA here is from genome assembly GCF_053602135.1 of Nocardia sp. NPDC004573. Classification (NCBI taxonomy): domain Bacteria; kingdom Bacillati; phylum Actinomycetota; class Actinomycetes; order Mycobacteriales; family Nocardiaceae; genus Nocardia; species Nocardia sp. NPDC004573. The sequence goes on along the minus strand of NZ_JBSGDA010000005.1, from coordinate 291,321 downwards.
GTGCCCGCCAACGCCACGACGGCGATCAACGCCGCCGTCAGGCCGGCCACGCTCAGCACCACATGGGTGGCATAGCGGTAGCGCCGGGCGACGAACGCTTCGGCCAGGACGCCGAGGACGGCGGCGCCGAACACGATGAGCATCGGGGACAGGGCGCCGTATTCGATGCTCGGCGCGGGGACGCTCGCGGCGAGCGTCGTAGCGGAGGCCGGGACGTTCACTTGTGGGCACCTCCGGACTGGTGGGCCGATCCCGCTTCCGGCAAGGGTGGTACCGAGGGTGCGGGATCGCTGCGGCCGATGGTGGTGAGCGTCTGGCTCACCGCGGGATTGATGAAGTCGGTCAGAACCTTCGGATAGATGCCGAGAAACAGCAGCGCGACGATCAACGGGACCACCACGGCGACTTCGCGCGGTGCGAGATCATGGATGCGCTCGTTGCCTTTCTTCACCGGCCCGGTCATCATCCGCTGGTAGAGCCACAGAATGTAGAGGGCCGCGAGCACCAGCGCGCTGGCGGCGATCACGGCGGCGAACTGGTAGCGGGTGAATGTCCCGACCAGCACTAGGAATTCACTGACGAAGGGGGCGAGACCCGGCAGCGACAGCGTCGCCAGACCGGCGATGAAGAAGGTGCCGGCCAGCACGGGAGCCACCTTCTGCACGCCGCCGTACTCGGCGATGAGCCGGGTACCTCGCCGTGAGACCAGGAATCCGGCCACCAGGAACAGCGCCGCGGTGGAGATACCGTGGTTGACCATGTACAGCGTCGCGCCGGTTTGGCCCTGGCTGGTCATGGCGAAGACGCCGAGGATGATGAAGCCGAAGTGGGAGATCGAGGTGTAGGCGATCAGGCGCATCACGTCGGTCTGCCCGATGGCCAGCAGAGCGCCGTACACGATGCCGATCACCGCCAGCGTGATCACCAGCGGCGCATAGGTGTCCGACGCGCCGGGGAACAGGAGCAGGCAGTAGCGCAGCATGCCGAAGGTGCCCACTTTGTCGACCACCGCCATCATCAGCACAGCGCTGGACGGCGTGGCCGCGACGGCGGCGTCGGGCAGCCAGGTGTGCAGCGGCCAGAGCGGAGCCTTGACCGCGAAGGCGAACATGAAGCCGAGGAACAGGGCATTGAGCACCGCGGGACCGGCGCCGAGCTGCCCGGCGTTGGCGGCGGCGACCACCGTGCGGAAATCGAACGTGCCCGCGGATCCCTCGCCGAGGCCCTCGCGAGCGGTGAGGACGTACAACCCGATCACCGCGGCCAGCATGATCAGCCCGCCGAACAGGTTGTACAGCAGGAATTTCACCGCCGCGCGGGAGCGCTGCCTGCGCAGCAGCGCATCCCCGGTGCGCGGCCCGAACCCGCCGATGAGGAAGTACATCGGGATGAGCATCGCCTCGAAGAACACGTAGAACAGCAAGATGTCCAGGGCGACGAAGGAGACCAGCACCATCGCCTCGACGAGCAGGGTGAGTGCGACGTAGGTGTGGGCCACCCGTTTGCCGCTGCCGACTTCGCGTTCGTCGTGCCAGCCCGCCAGGATCAGCAGGGGCACCAGCGCCGCGGTCAGCAGTACCAGGACCAGCGCGATGCCGTCGAGGCCGAGGGTGTAGCCGGCGCCGAACGCCGGAATCCACTGATGGGATTCGACGAACTGGTATTGGGCGCCCGCGGTGTCGAACCGCACGGCCAGCCCGATGCCGAGACCCAGCACGAGCACCGAGAAGCCCAGCGCCACGGCTCGAGCGAGGGTGCGCTGCGCGGGGGGCAGCATCAGCACGATCGCCGCACCGACGACCGGGGCCAGCCACAGCGTCGTCAACCAGGGGAATTCGTTCACCACAACCTCACCGCCAGCAGGGCGGCGGCCACCAGGGCCGCGCCGGTGAACATGGACAGAGCGTAGGAGCGCACGAATCCGGACTGCATGCGCCGGGCCCGTGCGGACAACCCGCCGATCAGTGCCGCGGTGCCGTTGACGACGCCGTCGATGCCGCGATTGTCCAGGAAGACCAGCGCTCGGGTCAGATGCCGGCCGGGTCGCATGAACGCGGCTTCGTTGACGGCGTCGCCGTAGAGATCGCGCCGGGCGGCCACGGTCAGTGCGGACACGGTTTCGGGTGCGGTCTCGGGGACCTCACGGTGTGCGTACTGCGAGTAGGCGACCGCGACGCCGACGGCGACCACGCCGAGTACCAGTATCGTGACCAGCGCCGCGGGGACGGTCTCGGTGCCGTGATGGGCGCCGACGACCGGTTCGAGCCAGTTCTGCAGCGAGGAGCCGAAAGCGAACACCGCTCCGGCCCCGATCGAGCCGAGGGCGAGCAGGATCATCGGGCCGGTCATCACCGCGGGAGATTCGTGCGGGTGGGTGTCCGGTTTCCAGCGGCGCTCGCCGAAGAACGTCATCAGCATCACCCGCGTCATGTAGAACGCGGTCAGGCCCGCACCGAGCAACGCCGCCAGGCCGAGCGCGATCCCGCTCATCCCGCCTTGGTTGAACGCCGCCTCGATGATCCGGTCCTTGGAGAAGAATCCGGCGAACGGCGGCACTCCGATGATGGCCAGGTAGCCGAGACCGAAGGTGACGTAGGTGATCGGCAGCAGGGTGCGCAGTCCGCCGTAGCGGCGCATGTCGGTTTCGTCGTCCATCGCGTGCATGACCGAACCGGCGCCGAGGAACAGCCCGGCCTTGAAGAACCCGTGGGTGAGCAGGTGCATGATGGCGAAGGCGTATCCGGCGGGGCCGAGTCCGGCGGCCAGCACCATGTAGCCGATCTGGCTCATCGTGGAGGCGGCCAGCGCCTTCTTGATGTCGTCCTTGGCGCAGCCGATGATCGCGCCGAACAGCAGGGTGACCGCGCCTACCAGCACCACGCCGAGGCGCGCGTTCGGTGCGAGGTCGAAGATCGCGTGGGAGCGCGCGATCAGGTACACGCCCGCGGTGACCATGGTGGCGGCGTGGATGAGCGCCGACACGGGGGTGGGGCCTTCCATCGCGTCACCGAGCCAGGACTGCAGCGGCACCTGGGCGGACTTGCCACACGCGGCCAGCAGCAGCAACAGGCCGATCGCCGTGAGCGTGCCCTCGCTCGCGGCGGGCGCGGCGCCGAACACGACGCCGAAGTCGATCGACCCGAACGTCGCGAACATCACCATCATCGCGATCGCCAAGCCCATGTCACCGACTCGGTTGACCACGAACGCCTTCTTCGCCGCCGTTGCCGCCGATGGCTTCTCGTGCCAGAACCCGATGAGCAGGTAGGAAGCCAGGCCGACGCCCTCCCAGCCGAGGTAGAGCACGAGATAGTTGTTCGCCAGGACCAGCAGCAGCATCGCCGCGAGGAACAGATTCAGGTAGGCGAAGAACCTTCGTCGCGCCGGATCGTGGCTCATGTAGCCGATCGAGTAGACGTGGATGAGCGAACCCACACCGGTGATCAGCAGCGCGAAGCACATCGACAGCTGGTCCACCTGCAGCGAGAAGTCGACCTGCAGGCCGGCCACCGGGACCCAGCTGAACAGGTCCTGGTGCATCGCGCGGTCGGCGGTGTCGCGGCCGAGCATGTCGGCGAACCCGAGCACGGCGACCGCGAACGAGGCCAGCGCGATCGCGGTGCCGAGCAGATGACCCCACTTGTCGGCGTAGCGGCCGGTCAGCAGCAGTACGACAGCGCCCGCCAAGGGGAGGGCGGGCAGCAGCCACAGCGTTGCGGTGTCCACGTCAGAACTTCAGCAGGTTGGCGTCGTCGACCGAGGTCGAGCGGCGGGCGCGGAAGATGGTCATGATGATGGCCAGGCCGACGACCACCTCGGCCGCGGCGACCACCATCGTGAAGAACGCGAACACCTGCCCGTCGAGGTCGTCGTGCATCCGGGCGAAGGTGACGAACGCGAGGTTCACCGCGTTGAGCATCAGCTCGATGCACATGAACACCACGATGGCGTTGCGGCGCAGCAGCACTCCGGCCGCCCCGATGGTGAACAGCAGAGCGGACAGGAACAGGTAGTTCTCGGGATTCACCGGTTGCCTTCCTCGTCGCTGGGGTTGTCGGTCCCGTCCGATGCGGGCGTGGTGCCGACCGAGATGACGGCCGCTTCGGTGAGCGCCCTGGTGCGGCGGTGCCGCAGGATGGTGCTGACCGACAGTTCCTCGAACGACCCGTCGGGCAGCCGCGCGGGGATGTCCACCGCGTTGTGCCTGGCGTAGACGCCCGGCGTGGGCAGGGGGGTCGCGCGGTGTCCCTTCTCGCGGAACCGGCGGCGCGACAGTTCACGCTGATCGGTGCGTGGCCCGAAGTGCTCGCGGTGGGCCAGCACCATGGCGCCGATGGTGGCGGTGATCAGCAGGGCGCCGGTGAGTTCGAAGGCCCACACGTAGCGCAGGAAGATCAGCTCGGCCAGTTCGGCGATCACGTCGCGACCCGGGAAACCGGTGGCGGGGAACGTGATCGCGGACTCCCGCACGCCGTGGGCGATGCCGCCGCTGAGCAGCAGCCCGAAGCCGAGGCCCACCGCGGCCGCGGCGAGCCGCTGGCCGCGGATGGTCTCCTTCAGCGATTCGGCGGAGTCGACGCCGACGAGCATCAGCACGAACAGGAACAGCATCATCACCGCGCCGGTGTAGACCACGATCTGCACCACGCCGAGGAACAGTGCGTCCTGGGCGATGTAGAACGCGGCCAGCGCGATCATCGTGGTGGCCAGGCACAGCGCGGAATGCACCGCCTTGGGGGCGAACACCATGCCGAGCGCGCCGAGCACGGCCAGCGGGGCGAGGATCCAGAAATGGACGGTTTCGCCGGTGGAGGCGCGGGTCAACGGCTCCGCGGCGAGGATGAGTTCGGTCACCGTGTCGCTCCTTCCACGCCCGCGGGGGCGGGTTGCCGGGGCGCATCGGTCGCCGTGGCTCCGGCGGTGGCCGGCGCGGCGCCGGGCACCCGGCCGAGGTAGTAGTCCGCCTCGTCGGCGCCGGGGTGCATGGCATGCGGCGGCGCGGTCATCCCGGGCTGTAGCGGGGCGAGCAACCGGTCCTTCTCGTAGATGAGATCGGCGCGGTTGTCGTCGGTCATCTCGTAGTCGTTGGTCATCGTCAACGCTCGGGTGGGGCAGGCCTCGATGCACAGTCCGCAGCCGATGCAGCGCAGGTAGTTGATCTGGTAGACCCGCCCGTACCGTTCACCGGGGGAGAACCGTTCCGTCTCGGTGTTGTCGGCGCCTTCGACGTAGATCGCGTCCGCAGGGCAGGCCCACGCGCACAGTTCGCAGCCGATGCACTTCTCCAGGCCGTCGGGATGGCGGTTGAGCTGGTGCCTGCCGTGGTAGCGCGGCGCGGTCGGCGTCTTCTGTTCGGGATAGAACTCGGTGTTGGGCTTCTTGAACATGGTCGTCGCGGTGACCGCGAACCCGGACAGCGGCTCGAACAGGCCCGTTTTGGCGCGGGTGGCGTCGCGGGCGTGCGCGTCGGCGGGCAGCGGCGGCACCGGGAAGCCGAGGAAGACCGTGGAATCGGTGGCATCCGCGTCGGTGGGTTCCTCGACCGGTGGCGGGGTCGCCCCGGCCCGGCCTGCCCGCAGGAATTGCAGCACCAACAGGCCGGTGACCAGCACGCCGCCGATCACGAGGATCGGAGTCTGCACCGGATAGCCCTCGGCTTGCAGCACCCGCGCGGTGGCCACCACCATGACCCACGCCAGCGAGGTCGGAATCAGCAGTTTCCAGCCCAGATTCATGAATTGGTCGTAGCGCAATCGGGGCAGGGTGCCGCGCAGCCAGATGAACACGAACAGGAACGTCCATACCTTGGCGGTGAACCACAGCACCGGCCACCACCCCGAGTTCGCGCCCTCCCACATGTTCAGCGGCCACGGCGCCCGCCACCCACCAAGGAACAAGGTGGTGGCCAGCGCGGACACGGTGCCCATGTTGACGTATTCGGCCAGCATGAACATGGCGAACTTGAGTGAGGAGTACTCGGTGTGGAAGCCGCCGACCAGTTCGCCCTCGGCCTCGGGCAAATCGAACGGCGCCCGGTTGGTCTCGCCGACCATCGAGACGCAGTAGATCAGGAACGAGGGCAGCAGCAGGAACACATACCAGGTGCCTTCCTGCGCGGACACGATGCCGGAGGTGGCCATGGTGCCTCCGAGCAGGAACACCGTCGCGAAGCACAGTGCCATGGCGATCTCGTAGGAGATGACCTGCGCGGTCGAGCGCAACCCGCCCAGCAGCGGATAGGTGGATCCCGACGACCAGCCGGCCAGCACGATGCCGTAGACGCCGATGGAGGTGATCGCGAGGATGTACAGCACCGCCACCGGCAGATCGGTGAGCTGCAGCGGGGTCGTGACGCCGAAGACCGACACCTGCGGCCCGAGGGGGATCACCGCGAACGCCATGAAGGCGGGCACCACCGAGATGACCGGCGCCAGGATGTAGATCGGCTTGTCCACGATCGCCGGGACGATGTCCTCCTTGAGGGCCATCTTCACGCCGTCGGCGATGCTCTGCAGGGAGCCGAACGGCCCGGTCCGGTTGGGGCCGATCCGCATCTGCATGCGTGCCACGATCTTTCGTTCCGCGAGCACGGCGATCAGCGGGATCAGCATCAGATAGACGAAAACGGCCACGGCTTTGGCGATCACCAGCCACACCGGGTCGTTTCCGAAGCCCGCGGGGGTGTACGGATCCGAGGCGACGAGTGTGGCGAGATCACTCATGACGGTGCTCCTTCATCCTCTCGTCGGCGTGCCGCAGATGCACGATCGCGCCGGGCTGGACGGCGAGCTGCTCGGCGATGGAGCAGCCGGGCGAGTGCTGTGGCAGCCACACCACCCGATCGGGCAGGTCACTGATCATCAGCGGCAGCGTGACCGCGCCGCGGCTGGTGGCGACGGTGACCGGATCGTCGGGTTGCGCGCCGAGTTCGGCGGCGGTCGCGGCCGACAGGCGCACCACCGGAGGCCGGGCGATGCCGGCGAGATTCGGTTCACCGTCCTGCATGCGTCCCTCGTCCAGCAGCATCCGCCAACTGGCGAGCACCGCGGTGCCGGGTCGAGGCTGCGGCAACGGATGCGGCGGGTGGGTGGGCGCGGAGACGGGCGCGCCGTCCCACGCGCCGAGTTCGGCGAGTTCGGCGCGGGCGGACTCGACGTCGGGCAAGCCGAGGCGCACCGACATCTCCTCGGCGATGGCGTGGAGCACCCGCTGATCCGACAGCGGCGCGCTCTGGCGGCGCACCATGTCATCGCCGAGCGCGGCGGCGAACGGGCGCGGCCTGCCCTCCCAGGTGCGGAAGGTTCCGGCCTTCTCCATGGCCGCGGCGACCGGGAACACCACGTCGGCGCGTTCGGTGACCGGACTGCGGCGCAGTTCCAGGCTCACCACGAACCTGGCCGCGTCGATGGCGGCCAGCGCGGCGGCCGGGTCGGGCAGGTCGGCGACGTCGACGCCGCCGATGACCAAGGCGCCGAGGCCGGACGCGGCCTCCAGGATGGCCGTGGTGTCCCGGCCCGCGCCGACGGGCAGCTCGGGCACGTTCCAGACCGCCCGGACCTGTTGACGGGCACGCGGATCGGCGACCGGCCGCCCGCCGGGCAGCAGGCCGGGCAGAGCGCCCGCTTCGACCGCGCCGCGTTCGCCGGCCCGGCGCGGCACCCACGCGAGGGCTGCGCCGGTTTCCTCGGCCAAGCGCACGGCGGCCGACAGCGCGCCCGCGACACCGGCCATCCGCTCACCGATCATGATCACCGCGCCGGGTTCGCGCAGCAGCCGGGCCAGATCGGCCAGCTGGGCGGGATCCGCGCCGGGGGCGGTGATCTCGCCGGTGCGGATGGCGTCGAGCAGATGCGGTTCGGCGCCCGGGACGGTACGCATCAACCGTCCGGACATGCGGTCGAGTCCCCGAGAGGAGTAGGGCGCGAGCGAGTAGATCGGCAGCCGGTGCTTGCGGGCGGCCTTGCGCAGCCGCAGGTACACGATCGGCGACTCTTCTTCGGGTTCGAACCCGACCAGCAGGACGACCGGCGCGGCCTCCACGCTGTCATAGGTCACCGTGCCGTCCTGGCCGGCGACGCGAGCGGCGAGGAAATCGGCCTCCTCCGCCGAATGCGCGCGGGCGCGGAAGTCGATGTCGTTGGTGCCGAGGGCAACTCGGGCGAACTTGGCGTAGGCGTAGGCGTCCTCCTCGGTGACCCGGCCGCCGACCAGCACGCCCGCGTTGCCGAACGACGCCGCCAGTCCCTCCGCGGCCGCGGCCAGTGCCTCCGACCAGGAGGCGGGGGCGAGCTCGCCATCCCAACCGCGCACCAAGGGAGTGGTGAGCCGGTCGGGTTCGGTGGCGTAGGTGAACGCCCACCGGCCCTTGTCACAGTTCCACTCTTCGTTGACCTGCGGATCGTCCCCGGCCAGCCGGCGCAAGACCTTGCCGCGCCGGTGATCGGTGCGCTGTGCGCAGCCGGAGGCGCAGTGCTCGCAGACGTTCGGGCTGGACACCAGGTCGAACGGACGCGCGCGGAATCGGTAGGCGGTGCCGGTGAGCGCGCCGACCGGGCAGATCTGCACGGTGTTGCCGGAGAAGTAGGAATCCAGCGGCTCGGCCTGCGCGGTGCCCACCTGTTGCAGCGCACCGCGATCCATCAGTTCGATGAACGGATCACCCGCGATCTGCTGGGAGAACCGGGTGCAGCGGGCGCAGAGCACGCAGCGTTCCCGGTCCAGCAGCACGGCCGTGGACAACGGAATCGGTTTGGGATAGGTACGTTTGCGTCCGTCGAACCGAGATTCGGCGCGGCCGGTGGACATCGCCTGGTTCTGCAGCGGGCACTCGCCGCCTTTGTCGCACACGGGGCAGTCGAGCGGATGGTTGATCAGCAGCAGTTCCATCACGCCCTCCTGCGCCTTGTCGGCGGCGGGCGAGGTGAGCTGGGTGCGGACCACCATGCCGTCGGTGGCGGTCATGGTGCAGGAGGCGACGGGTTTGCGCTGTCCCTCGACCTCCACGAGGCATTGGCGGCAGGCGCCGACCGGATCGAGCAGCGGATGGTCGCAGAAGCGGGGGACCTGGATGCCGATCAGTTCGGCGGCACGGATCAGCAGCGTGCCGGGCGGCACGCTGACCTCCGTGTCATCGATGGTCAGAGTCACCAGGTCGGCGGGAGCGGGTCCGCCGTTGTGGTCTCGCACGGTGGCGGGCCCACCCGTCGTCCGGCCGCCACCTCGGATCGAATCGCTGCGCGATACCGGTTTCATCGGACCTCTCCTCCTGACTCGGCCCATGCGGTGGAGCGTGCCGGGTCGAATGGGCATCCGCCGAGCCGCAGGTGCTCGGCGTATTCCTCGCGGAAGTACTTCAGCGAGGAGATGATCGGACTGGCGGCGCCGTCGCCGAGGGCGCAGAACGACTTGCCGTTGATGGTGTCGCTGATGTCGAGCAGTTTGTCGAGGTCGGACGCAACGCCGGTGCCCGCTTCGATCCGTTCCAGCAGCTGCACCAGCCAGTAGGTCCCCTCCCGGCAGGGGGTGCACTTGCCGCAGGACTCGTGGGCGTAGAACTGCGTCCAGCGCAGCACGGCCCGCACCACGCAGGTGGTGTCGTCGAAGATCTGCAGTGCCTTGGTGCCGAGCATGGATCCCGCGCTCGAGACGCCTTCGTAGTCGAGCGGCACGTCGAGGTGTTCCTCGGTGAACAGCGGCGTGGACGAGCCGCCCGGTGTCCAGAACTTCACCCGGTGCCCGGCGCGCACGCCACCCGCGTAGCCGAGCAGCTCGCGCAGCGTGACGCCAAGCGGCGCCTCGTACTGTCCCGGCCGGGTCACGTGACCGGACAGCGAGTAAAGGGTGAATCCGGGTGACCTCTCGCTGCCCATCGAGCGGAACCAGGCGATGCCGTTGCGGATGATCGGCGGGACGCTGGCGATGGATTCCACGTTGTTCACCACGGTCGGGCAGGCGTACAGGCCGGCGACGGCGGGGAACGGCGGGCGCAGGCGGGGCTGGCCGCGGCGGCCTTCCAGCGAGTCCAGCAGCGCGGTCTCCTCACCACAGATGTAGGCGCCCGCGCCCGCGTGCACGATCAGCTCGAGGTCGTAGCCCGAGCCGAGGATGTCGTGACCGAGGAAGCCCGCCGCGTAGGCCTGGGCCACCGCGGCTTGCAGCCGTCGCAGCACCGGAACCACCTCGCCGCGCACGTAGATGAACGCGTGCGCCGCGCGAATGGCGTAGGCGGCGATGACGACGCCTTCGATCAGCGCGTGCGGCGCGGCGAGCATCAGCGGAATGTCCTTGCAGGTACCGGGTTCCGACTCGTCGGCGTTCACCACCAGGTAGTGCGGTTTGGTGACGCCGTCGGGTCCGGGGCCCTGCGGGATGAAGCTCCATTTCATGCCGGTGGGGAAGCCTGCGCCGCCGCGTCCGCGTAGGCCCGCGTCCTTGACGGTCTGGATGATCTGGTCCGGTTCCATCCGCAGGGCGGTGCGCAGCGCCTGGTAGCCGTCGTGCCGGAGGTAGGTGTCCATGGTCCAGGACTGCGGATCGTCCCAGTAGGTGCTCAGCACCGGAGTGAGCGTCATCGCGGGCCCTCCGGATCCTCGTGCGCCGCAGGGGCTCGCATGCCCTGTTCGCGGGCGACCCGCAGACCGGCGAGCGTCGCGTCACCGGCGGCGCCGTCGAGCACGCCGGGGCGCTCGTCGGGGAACCCGGCGAGGATGCGGGCGGTCTGCCTGAACGTGCACAGCGGCGCGCCCCGGGTCGGGGTGACTTGCTGTCCGGCTCGCAGCGCGTCCACCAGGGCCTGCGCGGATTCGGGTGTCTGGTTGTCGAAGAATTCCCAGTTCACCATGACCACCGGCGCGAAGTCGCAGGCCGCGTTGCACTCGACGTGCTCGAGGGTGATCGTTCCGTCCGCTGTGGTCTCGCCGTGCCCGATGCCGAGGTGGCGCTCGAGCGCGGCGAGGATGGCATCGCCGCCCATGACCGCGCAGAGCGTGTTGGTACAGACCCCGACGTGGTAGTCGCCGGTAGGTGTGCGGCGGAACATCGAGTAGAAAGTGGCCACCGCGGTCACTTCCGCGCCGGTCAATCCCAATTGCTCCGCGCAGAACTCGATGCCGGTGCCGGTGACGTAGCCTTCCTCGGACTGCACCAGGTGCAGCAGCGGCAGCAGCGCCGAGCGCGGGTGCGGATAGCGCGCGATGATCTCCTTGGCGTCGGTTTCCAGCCGTTCGCGCACGAAAGGCTGATAGGGCTCGGGCCGGGTGCTGAGCTTCAGCAGGACTTGGGTCCCGCCGGACCCGTACCCACCGCCGTTCGGGCTGTCGCCGTGCGTCTGGTTCATCGGTCCACTCCGCCCATGACCGGGTCGATGCTGGCGACCGAGGCGATGACGTCGGCGACCATGCCGCCCTCGCACATCGCCGCGACCGCTTGCAGATTGGTGAACGAGGGGTCGCGATAGTGCACCCGGTAGGGCCGGGTGCCGCCGTCGCTGACCATGTGCACGCCCAGTTCGCCGCGGGGGGACTCCACCGCCGTGTACACCTGGCCCGCCGGCACGCGGATGCCTTCGGTGACCAGCTTGAAGTGGTGGATCAGCCCTTCCATGGACGTGCCCATGATCTTGCCGATGTGCTTGGGGGAGTTGCCGAGTCCGTCCGCGCCGACCTGCAGGTCGGCCGGCCAGGCGATTTTCTTGTCGTCGATCATGACCGGCCCGGGCCGCAACCGGTCCAGGCACTGCTCGACGATCTTCAGCGACTCCTTCATCTCCTCCACCCGGATGACGTAACGGCCGTAGCAGTCGCATCCGGTGGTGGTGGGGATGTCGAATTCGTAGTTCTCGTAGCCGCAGTAGGGCTGGGCTTTGCGCAGGTCGTGCGGCAGGCCGGTGGCCCGGAGCACGGGGCCGGTGATGCCGAGGGCCATGCAACCCTGAAGGTCGAGGTAGCCGATGTTCTGGGTGCGGGCCTTCCAGATCGGGTTGGCGGTGAGCAGGTGTTCCATGTCGCGCAGCCGCTTGGGCAGCAGCGCGAGCAGTTCGCGCACCTTGGTCACCCCGTTGTCGGGCAGGTCCTGGGACAGGCCGCCGGGGCGGATGTAAGCGTGGTTCATCCGCAGGCCGGTGATCGTCTCGAACACGTCGAGGATCAGCTCGCGCTCGCGGAATCCGAACAGCATCGGCGTCAGCGCGCCGAGTTCCATGCCGCCGGTGGCCAGCGCGACGAGGTGCGAGGAGATGCGATTGAGCTCCATCAGCAGCACACGCACGACCGTGGCGCGCTCCGGGATCTGTTCGGTGATGTCGAGCAGTTTCTCCACGCCCAGGCAGTACGCCGTCTCGTTGAAGAACGGCGACAGGTAGTCCATGCGGGTGACGAAGGTGACGCCCTGGGTCCAGTTGCGGAATTCGAGGTTCTTCTCGATTCCGGTGTGCAGGTAGCCGATGCCGCAGCGCGCCTCGGTGACCGTTTCGCCCTCGATCTCCAGGATCAGCCGCAGCACGCCGTGCGTGGACGGGTGCTGGGGACCCATGTTGACGACGATGCGTTCCTCGCCCGCGCCGGACAGCGTCTCGGCAACCTGGTCCCAGTCCTGTCCCGCGACGGTGACCGTGGCGGGCTCGGCGGCGGCGACGTCGGTGTGGGTGTCGGTGTCGGTCATCAGCTGTATGCCCTCCGCTCGTCGGGCGGCGGGATGCGCGCGCCCTTGTATTCGACCGGTATCCCGCCGAGCGGGTAGTCCTTGCGCTGGGGGTGGCCGCGCCAGTCGTCCGGCATGGTGATCCGGGTCAGCGAGGGGTGCCCGTCGAACCGGATGCCGAAGAAGTCGTAGGTTTCGCGTTCGTGCCAGTCGGTGGTCGGATACACCTCGTAGAGCGACGGAATATGCGGGTCCGCATCCGGCGCGGCGACCTCCACCCGCAGGCGGCGGTTGTGTGTGATCGAAATGAGGTGATAGACGGCGTGCAGCTCGCGGCCGGAATCCTCCGGATAGTGCACCCCGTCGACGCCGAGGCAGAGTTCGAAACGCAATGCGGGGTCGTCGCGCAACGCGCGAGCCACCGTGACCAGCTGCTCGCGGTGCGCGTGCAGGGTGAGCTCGCCGCGGAAGACGATCACTTTCTCCAGCGCCGCGTCCAGGCGGACACCCGTGGCGGTGAGCGCGGTGCGCAGCGCGTCGACCACTTCGTCGAAGTACCCGCCGTACGGGGCCGGCGTGCTGCCGGGCAGCGTCACGGGGCGGACCAGCCGACCGTAACCCGAGGTGTCGCCGGTGCCGGTGACACCGAACATGCCGCGGCGTACGCCGATCACCTCGGCGCCGGCCTGTGCGGAATCCTCTTCCGGCAAGGTGCCTTCGGGGCCCGCCGTGGCCGCCGCGTCGATCGCGTCGTGCGCGGGCGGGGCGTCGGTGTCGTCGGGGGTGTCGAAGGTCATCGCAGCAGACCCTCCATCCGGATGGTCGGCGTCGAGGCGAGCGCGGCCTGTTCGGCGGCGCGGATGGCTTCCTCGCGGTTGACGCCGAGCGGCATCTGTTGAATTTTGGCGTGCAGTGCCAGAATCGCGTTCAGCAGCATTTCCGGCCGGGGTGGGCAGCCGGGCAGGTAGATGTCGACCGGCACCACATGATCGACGCCCTGCACGATGGCGTAGTTGTTGAACATCCCGCCCGACGACGCGCAGACGCCCATCGCCAGCACCCATTTCGGTTCGGTCATCTGGTCGTAGACCTGGCGCAGCACCGGGGCCATCTTCTGGCTCACCCGGCCCGCGACGATCATCAGATCGGCCTGCCGCGGCGAGGCGCGGAATGCTTCCATGCCGAAACGGGCGATGTCAAACCGGCCTCCGCCGGTGGCCATCATCTCGATGGCGCAGCACGCCAGCCCGAAGGTGGCGGGCCATAGGGAGCCTTTGCGCAGGAATCCGGCGAAATCTTCGACCGTGCTCAGCAGGAAGCCGCTGGGCAGTTTCTCCTCGAGACCCATGTTCTACTGACTCGCTTCCACTCGTCGCCTACGAATTCGATTGCGCGGCATTCAGTCCCAGCTGAGCCCGCCGCGCTTCCACTCGTAGGCATAGGCCACCGAGACGTTGACGATGAACAACGCCATCGCGGCCAGACCGAAGAGACCGAGCGCATCGAAGTGGACTGCCCACGGATAGAGGAACACGATCTCGATGTCGAAGATGATGAACAACATCGCGGTGAGGTAGTACTTCACCGGAAAGCGTTGTCCGGTAATGTTTCCCGGCCCGCCGGCCACGGCATGCGGGGTGGGTTCGATCCCGCATTCGTAGGGTTCGAGCTTCGCCCGGTTGCGCCGTTTCGGGCCGACCAGGGCCGAGAGGACGATGGAGAACAGCGCGAACGCCGCCGCGATCGCGCCGAGTACGAGCGTCGGCACCTCGATATTCACGACTGCACTTCCCCTCCTTGCGAGCTGCAGCTGACAACAGCGTCCGAGGCGGGCTGACGTCGTTGTCCGCCTCGGCCAGACTCGCCCTCGGCTCCACCCGGAACCGGTCATTCATTGATCCGTTTCCTTGTGAGGTACGGCACAGCCTACAACTGAAAGGGGCCTCCGCAGCGGGTTTGGTGCCGCCGTTTGATCGAATTCAGTACAAGCATTTATGACCGAAACGGTGGTAATCCGGGGAGGGTGACCGTGACGTTGGGTGAACGGTCAGTTGGCTGCGCCGGAGTGTCGCGTAGTACGACGTCGAATGTGGTCCCGAGCGGGTTCGGAGTCGGGGACGGCGACAGCCCGGCGGCGGCCGGGAGCGTCGGAGAAGAGGAGTCCGGGCGTTGTTGTAGCCGTGCCGAAGCGCGACACCACGCGCGATGGAACTAATTCATGATCGCTATGAATGTCCGGTTCGGTCCCGGGCGGGCGCGGCTCCGGGTCAGGCCGCGGAGCGGCTGCGCAGCAGCGCGACGACGGCCTCGGTGAGCCGGAGCGGATCGATGGGGTGCGCCACCGCGGCCTCCGCACGCGACCAGCCGGCCAGCCAGGCGTCGTCAGGACGGCCGGTGAGCACCAGCAGCGGCGGGCACGGATCGACTTCGTCTTTCAATTGCTTGGCGATGCCCAGTCCGCCGGCCGGGCTCGCCTCGCCGTCGAGCACGGCCAGGTCGATGCCTCCGGCGTCCATCTGGGCGATCACCACGGGGGCGGTGGCGACCTCGAGGTACGCGAATTCCGGCAACTCCGGGCTCGGGCGCTTGCCCAAGGCCTGGATCACCTGGCGCCTGGTGTCGGCGTCATTGCTGTACACGAGAACCCGCAGCGGGGTGGAACGAGGAGAATCGGCCACGAACGGCATGGTACGTCCGCGAGGGTGGACCGCGTGGCAGGTTCGGCACAGATCGCCCGCGCGCGTCGCGCACCGCGCGTCACCGGCGGCGTCGTCCGGCGAAAGCCGATGGCAAGCAGTTGACAAGAAACTGCCGGTAAAGTCCGGCCCATGCGGGGAGATATCACGCAGGCCCTCGTCGACACCGACGTGTGGACCGACGAAATGCTGGGCAGCGCAGGGATTCCGGTGGTCGGCGTACCGTTCGTGACCATCGGCAGCGGAATCGGCTCGTTCGTCACCTACGACACCCTCCGGATCTTCGGCGTGCCCGCGGAGGCGATGGCGGTGCTCGGTCCACAGGAGCACCCGTGGGCGTCCTACGAATACCTGACCAGGGTCTCGCAGATTCCCCGCGGCGAGCGCCTGCGCAGCGATTCGGCCTCGACACCGGACAACATCTGGGGCTTCCCGTCCTACGCGGTACGGGAGGCGATCGCGGACCGATCGCTGGGGCCGCTGTGGAACGTCTTCACCGAACCGATCTTCGCGAACTACTACACCCCCCGCGCGGGCCAGGCGTTCGCCGCCATGGAGCGGGAGTTCCACCGCATCGGTTACGCCCGCTCCCTGCACCGAGGTCACGTACGGATGGTCCGCAAGCGCCACGGCGGCGGATACTTCACCATCCTCACCCCGCCCGCGGGTTCCACGCCGACCAAGCGGGTGGCTTTCCGCAGCACGTATGTGCATGTCGCGGTGGGTTATCCGGGTCTGAAACTGCTGCCGGACCTGCAGGAGTACCGCGAGACCCATCGCGATCCGACGCGCGTGGTCAACGCCTACGAGCCGCACGAGCACGTCTACCAGACGCTGCAGCGGCGCCCCGGCACCGTGCTCATCCGCGGCAGCGGGATCGTGGCCAGCCGCGTCCTGCAGCGGCTCATCGACGACCGGGACGCCTACCGGCTCGACACCAGGATCCTGCATTTGTTCCGTACCTATATCGCCGGCCCGCACGGCAAGAATGTCTTCAGCCGGCGCAAGGGCGGCGACGGGTGGGCCTACCAGGGCTTCAACTATCCGAAGTCGGTCTGGGGCGGTCAGCTCAAGCAAAAGGTGCGGCGACTGCAAGGCGAGGAACGGGCGCGGGCGTACAAGGAGATCTCCGGCACCAACACCCCGATCCGGGACAACTGGCAGGAACAATTGCGCCGCGGCCGCCGAGAAGGCTGGTACCAGGTGATGGCGGGCACGATGCGGGCTCCCCGTCCCGCCGGTGGCCGCCAAGGCGTGGTCGCGACGATACTCCCGGATACCACTGCGCCGCTGCCGTTTCCGCCACCGACGCAACCGTTCGACACCACCGTCGACTACATCATCGACTGCACGGGGTTGGAAGCCGACATCCGCGAGCACCGTTTGCTGGCCGACCTGCTGGACCACGCGGGCGCCGGGCGCAATCCGCTCGGCAGGCTGGACGTGGAGACGACCTTCGAGCTGATCGGCACCCGGAGCGGCACGGGCCGGATGTACGCCTCCGGCAGCGCGACACTCGGCGGGCCGTTCGTGGGCGTGGACACCTTCCTCGGCCTGCAGATCGCCGCGCAGGAGATCGCGGACGATCTGGCCGCGGTCGGGTTCTGCCGCAGGATGGGTCCGCTGCGCTCCACACGGCAATGGTGGCTGTGGGTTACGAACGAGAAGATCTGAGCGATGCTTCCTACCTTGAACGGGCGAATCCAGACCCGTCTTCTCGCGCTGAGCGTGATCGGCTTCGTCGTCGCGCTGGTCATCACCCCGTTCCTGCCGACCGGTTCGTCGAGCATCGGCCAGGCGTACCGGGTGACGTTGTCGGTTCTGCTCGGCACCGTCCTGGTCGGTGTGCTGTGGGAATTGCTCTACCATTTCCTGCAGCAGTTCCGCTGGGAAAAGGACTGGCCGACCCTGTTCGGTTTCATCACCATCGTCAACGAGGGGGCGCTGATGTGGGTCCTCGTGCGCTACACCACGGTGGTCCTGCCCGGGCATCTGCGCCCGTCGCTCGTGGCGTTCGGAATCCAGTTCGTCATCACGTGGATCGTGTTCTGGCTCATCGTGAACGGTCCCATGCGGGTGGTGTTCCACCGGTGGCGCTTCCAAGGCGGCCGGTTCCTGTGAGCGCGCAGATCGAGGTGTTGCCCGGCGGCCACCTGGTGGCGAGCGCGAGCGGTGCCGTCGTGGTCGTCGCACACCGCGGCGACGGCACAGTCACAGCCGACACGGTGGCGGCCCGGACGATGGCTGCGCTGCTGGACATCGTGCGCGAGGCCGTGGCGCGCGACCGGAGTCGCAGCGGGCGGGCGGTGGCGCGGGCGGCCACGACCTGGCTGATGGGGCTGGCCAGCGGCGAGGAGGACGAGGTCGAGTTCGGCGTGGTCACGCCCGCGGACAACGGTCTCGCGGTCTTCCTGCACGGTGGCATCACCGCTGTCCTCGCCGGCGCCGGCCACACGGAGGTGCTGCGCGGCCGGGACGCCGGATTCACCGTCGACCGCATGGTGACGCCCGCACCCGGCGCCGGCGCGGGGTTGTTCGTGGACGAGGCGGGATGGACCGCGGAGTCGCTTCCGGAGCGCGGCATTTTCGCGCTCGGCGAGGGGACCGCACCGGGGTCGGGCGCGGTGCGGTGGTCCGGGGCGGTGCCGGAGGTGCACCCCGCCGAACCGGAGGCCCACAGTGTCGGCGAACCCGGACGGCGGCCGGAGGCGGGATCCGCGCGGCAAGTCCCGCCCGTGCCGCGGCCGGTATCGGCCCCTGAACCGCAGCGGATCGGGGAACCGCAGCACGTCGAGCCGCCGCCGGCGTCGACACCACATTCGGTCGCTGCTCCGCCGAGACAAGACCCCGCGGCGGTCGCGGGATCCGCCGCACCTCAGGCGCCGCCATCGCACCGTCCCGAAGCGGAGCAGGCGTCTGGAGCGCAGCCGCGGTCGGCACCGAGCCTGCGCAAGGGTCAGGAGCCCGGCGACGCCGCAACGGAAGTCGATCTGCAGGCAGCGGCGCGCCGGGCCGCGCCCGGCCCGGGCGTGACGCCTTCGGTGGCGCAGCCGACGCCACCGCGACCGGACCGGGGACCGGCACGGCCTGCCCACCGCACCGACCGAGACCAGGCGATCGCCGACGACGCGGATCTCGCCGAGACGGTGGTCCCCTCGGCCGAGGTCGTCGCGGCGGCGCTCGGGTCGACCGGCTCGAACACGCTGGGACATCGGGTGATCGTGCACGGCTTCCAGTGCGCACGCCGTCATCACAACGATCCGCGGGTGTCCTTCTGCGCGGTGTGCGGCATCCGGATGGATCAGCTCACCTGCGTGCTCACCGAGGGGGTTCGTCCTCCGCTGGGCGTGCTGCTCCTGGACGACGGCACATCGTTCGTGCTGGACAGCGACTGCGTGCTCGGACGCGAGCCGGAGTATTCCGAGGCCGTCACGCGCGGCGCTCGCCCGCTGCGGCTGGAAGACAGCTCGGGCGGGATGTCCCGGGCGCACGCGGAGATCCGCCTCGTCGAGTGGGACGTCACAGTGGTGGACGGCGGCTCCACCAACGGCACCCACATCCGTCATCCCGGACGACAGGAATGGGTGCGTGCGGTCCCCGGCCGGCCGGTCACCCTCGCGCCCGGCGCCCAGATCCAACTGGGCGGACGCGTGCTGACCTTCGACTCCCCACACGGCCAGTTGTAGCCGCGGATCGGCACGTCGAACGGTCGCGGAATCGTCCGGAGCGGATCTCGGTCCCCGCAACCGCTCGTCCGCGTCGAAAACAGAACACCGAGGAGGCGCGCGACCGGCGCGAAGCAGAGTGGTTGCGTAGAAAGGCCGTGTGGGAGCAGCACCAACAAGACAACCGCTGATCCGACGACCGGCAGACAAGAGAGGCCTTGTGCTGGCGAGGTCTCTCGACCTTCTCGGATGACGGCAATGCCGGATCACCCGCTGCCGGTCTTCCCGCTCAGGTGTGGCGGAAGCGGATGATGCCCGACCACGGGTTGCGCATGGGTTTGCGTGGGTCGGGCTGAGGCAGATAGGTGAACGGGCGCAGGTACCAGGGTGCGCGATGGAATTTGCGGGCGTGCAGCAGCAGGCTTTCCAGCTCGATCGGCTGCCAGCCGAGGTCTTCGAAGAAGCGGACGCCGTTGGGGGGCTCGAATTTCATCGGCGCGTTGGCGAAGGTGTCCCCGGAACGCAGCTTCCGCATGCCCATGCTGAGGTCGAGGAGCCACCAGGCGATCTCCGGGCGGTTCAGGGCGTTCGCCAGATCGGTGACCGTCGGCGGGTCGAGGTACATCAGCAAACCCTCGGTGAGCACCAAGGCTTTCGAGGCGGGGGCGGTGGCGGGGGCGACCGCGCCGAGCGCCTCGTCGAGGAACTTCGCGCGGGCGTCTGGGTCGGCGAGATCGACCGCTCGGCGGACGAGCACGCAGTGCGGCGTCTCATCGGTGAGCGCGTCGTCCTTCTCCGCGACGATCTCCGGCAGGTCCGCTTCGATCCAGAGCAGCTCGGGCGGTAGATCCAGCCGATAGGGGCGGGTGTCCAGACCTGCGGCGAGGTTGAGGACGCGGTCGCACCCCTCGGCGATCGCTGTGCTGACCAGGTCGTCGATCAGCTTGGTCCGCGTGACGATCGGCCATCCGCCGCGCATCATCCGGGGCGCGCTATCGGCGATGGCGTGGCCGCGTTCTCCGGCCAGCCGGTCGGCCAGCGGATCGTGGAACAGCGCGTCCGGGCGCGTCGTCTCGCGTGCGCGGTAGGCCGCCACCCACCGCGCTGTGTCCGACACGTTGGACGGTACGTCCCCTCGAGTCATGCGGGCCAGTCTGTCATATCGGTCCGGCGGCTGCCCGGCACCGGCGCTCCGGTGCGGGACGAGGATCAGTGGGGGTGAAAGACGTCGGGGCCGACCTCGGCGGAGTCGAGCAGATGGGTGAGGAACAGGCGGGTGGTCGGCGTCGGCGTGCGGGTGGTGATGGCATGCCAGGGACGGTCCAGTGGGGTGCCCTCGACCGGGAGGACGCGCAGCACGCCGTTCTCCAGGTCCTGGGAGATCGCGTCGCTGTGGATCAGCGTGACGCCCAATCCTTCTCGCGCTGCGGCCAGGACGGCACCGTGGGATCCGAGGGTGAGCGTGGGCGGCTCGATGTGGAGTTGCTCCAGCAGGCCGAGAGTGGCCTCCCTGGTACCGGAGCCGCGCCCGCGCAGCAGCCATGTGGTGTGCAGCGGGTCGAGTTCCGGCAGGCCGACCACGACCAGGCGGCTCGGCCGCCGAGCGCGCACCACCAACCCGGTGTCCCGCGGCGGGCGGCCCGCGATGACGAGATCCGTTTCGTGGTGTTGCAATTCGAGGAACAGTGCGTCGCGCGGGTGCACCGACAGGCTCAGCTCGATGTCGGGGTAGCGGCGGCGGAACGAGGCGAGCGGCCGCAGCAGGACGTATTCGCCCGCGGTGGCGACCACGCCGATCCGCAGGCGTCCGGTCTCGGCGCGACGCACGGCGGCCTGCGCCTCCTTCATCAATCCGAGGATGCCGCGGCAGTACTCGGCGTAGACGCGACCGGACTCGGTGAGCGTGATGCCGCGCCCGGCCTTGGCGACGAGCTCGGCGCCGAGCTGTTTCTCGATGTGCGCGACGGCCGCTGAGACGGCGGCCTCGGTGATGTGCAGTTGCGCCGCGGCGCGGCGAATGCTGCCGTGGCGGGCGACGGCCAGGAAGGTTTCCATCCGAGCCGCGCTCACCATACCCATCGAACGACGGTAACAAACTCAACGAAAACGTTGGGTATCGCGAGGAACAATCAAATTGTTTGTCGGTATCCGGCCCGTCATCCTGGAAATCCCAAGGCACGCCCGTTCGCCCGGGTGCGGGTGTCCCGTAGTGGCACAGCAGGAGGAACGATGGCCGAAGAAATCGAACGCGACCGCTGGGATCCGGGTGTCCAATCCTATGCGTCGATGGGATATTACGCGCCGGACTATCAGCCGTCGGAGACAGACGTGCTCGCCGTGTTCCGGGTGACCCCGCAGCGCGGCGTCGACCCGATCGAGGCGGCCGCCGCGGTGGCAGGCGAGTCCTCCACGGCGACGTGGACGGTGGTGTGGACCGACCGGCTCACCGCACACTCGCGCTACCAGGCGAAGTGCTACCGCATAGACGAGGTCCCCGGACGGCCGGGGGAGTACTTCGCCTATGTCGCTTACGATCTCGACCTGTTCGAGGAAGGATCGATCACCAACCTGACCTCCTCGATCATCGGCAATGTGTTCGGGTTCAAGCCGTTGCTGGCGCTGCGGCTGGAGGACATGCGCATTCCGGTGGCCTATGTGAAGACGTTCCAAGGTCCACCGCACGGCACGGTGATGGAACGCGAATATCTCAACAAATACGGCAGGCCGCTGCTGGGCGCGACGGTGAAACCGAAACTCGGGCTATCCGCCCGCAATTACGGGCGGGTGATCTACGAGGCGTGCAAAGGTGGCCTGGATTTCACCAAGGACGACGAGAACATCAACTCGCAGCCGTTCATGCGCTGGCGCGACCGCTACCTGTTCGCGATGGAGGGCGTCAACCGCGCGATGGCCGAGACCGGTGAGATCAAAGGCCACTACCTGAATGTGACCGCTGCGTCGATGGAGGAGATGTACGAGCGCGCGGAATTCGCCAAAGAACTCGGCAGCGTCGTCATCATGATGGATCTCACCGTCGGATTCACCGCGATGCAGTCGATGTCGCACTGGGCGCGCCGCAACGGCGTGCTGCTGCACCTGCATCGCGCGGGGCATTCGACCTACACGCGGCAGAAGACGCACGGCGTCAGCTTCCGGGTCCTGGCCAAGTGGTGCAGGCTGATCGGCGTCGACCATCTGCACGCCGGCACGGTGGTGGGGAAGCTGGAGGGCGATCCGGCGACCACCAAGGGGTTCTACGACACGTTGCGGGACAACCACATCCGGACCGAGCCCGCCAACGGGATCTTCTTCGACCAGTATTGGGCGAGCCTGCCCGGCGTGATGCCGGTGGCCTCCGGCGGCATCCATGCCGGGCAGATGCATCAGCTGCTCGATCTGTTCGGTGACGACGTGGTGCTGCAATTCGGCGGCGGCACGATCGGGCATCCGCTCGGTATCGCCGCGGGCGCGGAGGCGAACCGGGTCGCCCTGGAGGCGGTCGTGCAGGCCCGCAACGAAGGGCGCGACCTGCTGAAGGAGGGTCCGGAGGTGTTGCGCAAGGCGGCCGAGATCTGCCGTCCGCTCGAGGTCGCATTGGCGACCTGGGGCGATGTCACCTTCGACTACACCTCCACCGACGCGCCGGACGCCGTGCCGACGGCCAGCCGCTGACCATCCCGGAAGGATTCACCGATGTATCTCAGGCACGGAACGTTCTGCTACCTGCCGCCGCTGACCGACGAGCAGATCGCCGCCCAGGTGCGCTACGCGCTGCTCAACAGCTGGCCGGTGTCCATCGAGTACACCGACGACCCGCATCCGCGCAACGCCTACTGGGAGATGTGGGGATTGCCGTTGTTCGATCTCGACGAGCCCGACGGCGTGCTGGCCGAGATCAACGCGTGCCGGGCCACCTTTCCGCGCCATTACGTGCGGGTGCTGGCCTATGACGCCCGCTACACCAGGCAGACGACGGCGCTGAGTTTCCTGGTGCAGCGGCCGCCCGACGAGCCCGGCTTCGTGTTGACCCGCACCGAAGGGCCCGACCGCAGGCAGAAGTACGGTCTGCACTCGTACGCGACGACCGTCCGCCCGGGAGACCGGTATGGCGGCTGAGCGCAACGGCTCCGGATTCCGTCTGCACCGCCCGGGGGCCGATGTCCCCGGCGCGGTGCGGACGGCGCCCGCCGAACCGGAGGAGCCGGAGATTCTGGGCGAGGACGCGGTGCTGGATCTATCCGCCGACATCGCGGGTCATGATGTCGAGGAGACGCTGCGCAGACTGGACGCGGAGCTGATCGGGCTGGCCCCGGTGAAGCGGCGGGTCCGCGAGATCGCGGCGCTGCTGCTGATCGACCGGGCGCGGCAGCGATTCGGCCTGACCTCGTCGCGGCCCACCATGCACATGAGTTTCACCGGTGGACCGGGGACGGGTAAGACGACGGTGGCGCTGCGGATGGCGCAGATGCTGCATGCCCTCGGCTACATCCGCAAACCGAAGGTGCACACCGTCACGCGAGACGATCTGGTGGGCCAATTCATCGGGCACACCGCACCGAAGACCAAGGAGGCGCTGGCCAAAGCGGCGGGCGGTGTGCTGTTCATCGACGAGGCCTACTACCTGTTCCGGCCGGAGAACGAACGAGACTACGGGCAGGAAGTGATCGAGATCCTGTTGCAGGAGATGGAGAACGAGCGCGCCAGCCTGGTGGTGATCTTCGCGGGATACCCCGACCGGATGGACCGCTTCTTCTCCGCCAATCCGGGCCTGTCCTCGCGGGTGGCCCATCACCTGGAGTTCGCCGACTACACCGAGGCGGAACTGCTGGCCATCGCCGAACTCATGGTGGCCGCGGAGAACTTCCATTTCGACGACGCGGCGCGGACGGCGTTCGGGGAGTACCTGGAACGCCGGATGGCTCGTCCGCGTTTCTCCAACGCGCGCAGCGTGCGCAATGCGCTGGACCGCTGCCGGTTGCGGCAGGCCAAGCGTCTCGTCGAACTGCGCAGGCCGTTGACCAAGACCGATCTGATCACGCTGACCGACCGAGATGTCTACGGCAGCAGCGTGTTCACCGACCCCGAGCCGACCGCGCGAGACTGCCGGTGACGAGATCGAGGCGCCATGCCAGAAGGATTGAAGACCCTCACCCGCTACACCATCGAGCAGGAACACCGGCATCCCGGATCGTCCGGCGAGTTCTCCGGGCTGGTGAATGTCATCGCGACCGCGACGAAGATCGTCGCCAATCAGGTCACCCGCGGCGCGATCGTCGGATCGCTGGGCGCCTCGGAGCCGGACAACCTGCCGCCGACGGTGCATCGCAAACTGGACGCGATCGCCAACGACATCATGGTCGCCGAAACGCAATGGACGGGGCACCTGTCGGCGTTGCTCTCCGAACAGATCAGTGAGGTCCATCCGGTGCCCGCGACGCATCGGCGCGGGAAGTATCTGCTGGCGTTCGATCCATTGGACGGTTCGTCGAACATCGACGTGAATCTTCCGGTGGGCACCATCTTCAGTGTGCTGCGCACATCCGCGGCCGGTGGCGGCCCGGCGGCGGACGAGTTCCTGCGACCAGGGGTCGAGCAGGTATGCGCCGGCTTCACCCTGTACGGCCCGGCGACCATGCTGGTGTTGACGACCGGCAGCGGGGTGGACGGGTTCACGCTGGACCGGGAGATCGGCGCCTTCGTGCTCACCCACCCACGGATGCGCATCCCGGAGGACACGTCCGGTTTCGCGATCAACGCGGCCAACGAGCGATTCTGGGAGCGCCCGGTGCGCCGCTACGTACAGGAATGCCTGGACGGCGTGGACGGTCCGCGGGAGCGGGACTTCAACATGCGCTGGGTGGCCTCGCTGGTCGCCGACACCTTCCACATCCTCACCCGCGGTGGGGTGTACCTGTATCCGCGTGACACCCGCCCGCCCGCGCGGCCGGGACGGGTGGCGTTGCTCTACGGCGCCAATCCGATCGCGTTCATCGTCGAACAGGCCGGCGGCGCGGCGACCACCGGCAGTGAGCGGGTGCTGGAAGTGCTGCCCGGCGACGTCCACCAACGGGTGCCGCTGATCTTCGGCTCCCGCAACGAAGTCGAACGCATCGAGCGGTATCACCGCGAGCCGGATGAGGGACCCAGCTTCGACAGTTCGCTGTTCGGCAGACGGTCCCTGTTTCGTCCGGCCCAGCGCTGAAGGGGAGAACCATGTCCGTCAAGCACCCGGTCGTCGCCATCACCGGGTCCTCCGGGGCGGGGACCTCCAGCGTGACCCGGACCTTTCAGGAGATCTTCCGCCGCGAAGGAATCAACGCCGCGATCGTCGAGGGCGACGCGTTCCACCGTTACGACCGCAACGAGATGAAACTGGCCATGGCCGAGGCGGAGCAGAACCGCAATGTACGGTTCTCGCACTTCGGCGAGGAAGCGAACCTGTTGAAGGAACTGGAGACGCTGTTTCGCGACTACGGCGAGACCGGCGTCGGGACCGTGCGCCGGTACCTGCACGACGAGGCCGAGGCCAAGCCCTACGGGCAGCAGCCGGGCACCTTCACGCCGTGGGAGGAGTTGACGCCCGGCAGCGACCTGCTGTTCTACGAGGGCCTGCACGGCGCGGCGGTCACCGCCACCGTGAACGTGGCCCGCTACACCGATCTGCTGGTCGGCGTCGTGCCGATCATCAACCTGGAGTGGATCCAGAAGGTGATCCGGGACAAGACCGAGCGCGGCTATTCCAGCGAGGCCGTGATCGATACGATCCTGCGGCGCATGCCGGACTACGTCACCTACATCTGCCCGCAGTTCTCCCGCACCTACGTCAACTTTCAGCGGGTGCCGACGGTGGACACGTCCAATCCGTTCATCGCGCGCAGTATTCCGACGGCGGACGAGAGCTTCGTGGTGATCCGCTTCGCCGACCCGAAGGTGATCGACTTCCCCTATTTGCTGTCGATGCTGCACGACTCCTTCATGTCGCGGACGAACTGCATCGTGGTGCCCGGCGGCAAGATGGAACTGGCGATGCAGCTGATCTTCACGCCGCTGATCCTGCGGTTGATGGACAAGCGGCCGAAACGGTCGTATTGAGCGGTCGTGGGTTCCGAACGGGTAGGCGCGGGAAACGCTGTCGGCCCCGCAGCACTAGTCGGGCAGGAGCGGGACCGACAGGCCCTCGCCGCGATGCAGGAGGGCGGCGCGGGTGACGGCGGCGGAGCCGAAGCGGCGGCGCAGGTCGTCGAGGGTCGCGTCGAGCGTGTTCGCGGCGCGGGCCTCGAAAGGCAGGGTGAGCTGCACGGTGTCGGCATCGTCGAGATTGGTCAGCGCCAGGCCGATCAGGGTGAGGCCGCGTTCCTGGATGAGCGGCATCGCGCCGGTGAGCAGGCCGCGTGCCGCGAGCAGGATCGTCTCGGTGTGATCGGTGGCTTCGGCCAAAGTATGTGAGCGGGTGGCCCGGGCGAAATCGTCGAAACGCAGGCGCAGCACCACGGTGCGGCACACCCGCTCGGCGGCGCGCAGCCGCCTGCCCAGCCGATCGGTGAGCCCGTGCAGGTAGGCCTCGATCTCGTCCGGGGGACGATGCTTGCGCCCGAGGGCGCGCTGGGCGCCGATCGACCGCCGCCGCCTGCCGGTCTCGACACGGCGCGGATCACGCGCCCAGGACAGGGCGTAGAGATGGCGGGCCGCGGCGGGCCCGAGGATCGCCCGCAGCGGGCGCTCACCCAGCTCCGCCAGCTGACCGACCCGGGTGATGCCGTGCTCGTGCAATGTCCGCGCGGTGACATCCCCTACGCCCCAGAGTCTTTCGACCGGTAGCGGGTGCAGGAAGTCCAGTTCCCGGTCCGGCGGCACCAGGCGCAAGCCATCGGGCTTGGCGACGGCGCTGGCCACCTTGGCGAGGAATTTGGTGCGGGCGATCCCGACGGAGATGGGCAAGCCGACCCGGTCACGGACTTCCGCGCGCAGCCGCGTCGCGATGGCCGCCGGTTCGCCCGCGATCCGGCGCAGCCCGCCGACGTCGAGAAACGCCTCATCGATGGAAATGCCCTCCACCACCGGCGTGGTATCGCGAAAGATCTCGAAGACGGCTTTGCTCGCCTCCGCGTAGGCGGACATGCGCGGCGGTACCACGATCGCGTGCGGGCACAATCGGCGCGCCTGCCCGCCGTTCATCGGAGTGCGCACGCCGAACGCCTTGGCCTCGTAACTGGCGGCCAGGACCACGCCGCCGCCCACGATCACCGGCCTGCCGCGCAGCCGCGGGTCGTCGCGCTGCTCGACCGAGGCATAGAACGAGTCGAGATCGGCATGCAGGATCGATGCCTCCTGGCGCGCGAGTATCCGGGGTCGGCCGGATCGTGAGGCGGGCGCATCGGACACGAACATATGTTCGCACGACGGTACGACAGGGGCGGTGGCCTGGGCAGATCTACTGGTTGCCTCCGTAGTAACCCCCCGCAGCCGGTAACCTGTTCCCACGACGGGGCACAGCTCGGATGAGGGAGTCGGTACGGTGCGTGGATTCGGGGATCTGGAGGCGGTGATCATGGACCGCATCTGGGATCAGGACGCAGAGGACACAACGGTGCGCGAGATCTTCGACGAATTGTCGGCTCAGCGCGACATCGCCTATACGACGGTGATGTCGACCATGGACAACCTGCATCGGAAAGGCTGGCTGGCGCGCGAACGCGCAGGTAAGGCCTATCGCTATTGGCCGACTCTCACCAGGGAAGAGCACAGCGCCCGGCTCATGCTCGAAGCGCTCGGTTCCGGCGGACGCTCGGACCTGGTGCTCAGTCATTTCGTCGACCGGATCAGCGCCGAGGAATCGGCCGGGTTGCGTGCCGCGCTACGCAGACTGGCGGCGCGCAAGTCACCAGAAGTGCCGTGAGCCTGGCCATCGCGCTGACGCTGTACGGCGGCGTCGTGGCGACCTTCGGTCCGCCCGTGTTGCGCAGTCTGACCCATCGCGGCATCGCCCCGCGGCTGGGCGTGATCGCCTGGGTGGTCGCGATCATCGGTGCGCTCAGCGCCTGGGGAATCGCGGCGGCGGTCGTGACGGTCGAGTTCGCGACCTACTGGGGACACCCGAAGGACGCGCTGAGCGCGTGCGCCTCGTTCCTGTGGTCGCCCATGCACGTGCACGGCGCTGCGGCCGGCCGGGCGGCGACGTTCGCGGTGGCGGCCCTTGTGGCCGCGGGCACGGTCGCGCTGGTGGCGCGCGCGGTGGGTGTCGTCGTGGACATGCGCAGGCGTACCAGCGTCCATGCGCGGGCGGTCCGCCTGGTCGGCAGGCCGGTGCCGGGCATAGGCGCGGTCGTGCTCGACTCGCCCGAACGGCAGGTGTACTGCGTGCCGGGAAAGCCCGACACCATCGTGGTCACGAAGGCGGCGTTGGAGGCGCTGGACGGCGACCAACTGGCCGCGGTGCTCGCGCACGAACGAGCGCACCTGTCCGGCAGGCACGCGGCGTTGACGGCGGTGCTGCGCGCGGTGGCCACCACGCTGCCGGGCCTGCGGTTGTTCACCGTCGGCGCCGCCGAGACCGCCCGGCTGCTCGAGATGTGCGCCGACGACAAGGCCGCCGACGAACACGGTTCGTTGCCGCTGCTGGGCGGACTGCTGGCGATCGTCGGCGTCGTCGAGCCGGCGCCCCATGGAGCGCTGGCCGCGGCGGGCACCGCGGTACTGGCCCGCGCCGAGCGGCTGGCCGACCCGGTCGGCGCCATCCGGCGAGCCACCACCCGCACCGCCTTGCTCGGCGTGATCGCGATGACGGTCACGGGGTCGGCCCTGGCGGCCGCGACGGTGGCCGCCGCCGGTGCGCTGCTGAACTGAGTACGAGAAGGAGCGCGTGTGCGAGCCACCTGGGATCAGGTCTTCGCCTGGCGGCTGCAACGTCAGCACGTCGGATCTCGCACCGACGAGGGTGCCGAAGCGATCGCCGAGCGCCTGTGCGGCATACAGGCGCAGGTCACCTCCGCGGCGGAACTGGCTGCCGCCCTGCGCAGCACGAAACCCGAATCCGGCGCGCTGGTCCGCGCGCTCGACGACGGCAGTCTGATGAAGACCTGGGCGATGCGCGGCACGCTGCACGCGCTGACCCCCGACCTGGCCGCGGCCGCTCTCACGCTCATCGGCTCCGCGCGCACCTGGGAGAAGCCCTCCTGGCAGAAGACGTTCGGCGCCTCGCCCGCGGAGGTCGCGGCGTTGACCGAGGCGGTCGCCGAGGTGCTCGCCGCCGCGGTGCTCACCCGGGAGGAATTGGTCGAAGCCCTGGTTTCCGCGCCGGAGTTCCACCGGCTCGGTGAGGAGTTGCGCTCCGGGTGGGGTGCGCTGCTCAAACCGCTGGCCTGGCAGGGGGCGCTCTGCCACGGCCCGGCGCGGGGCAACAAGGTGACGTTCACCAGTCCGGCGCATCTGATCCGCGACTGGCCCGGGCTGCCCGAGCCGGATGCGGCGGCCCGGGCGGCGATCCTCGCCTATCTCAGCGCCTACGGCCCGGCGACGCCGGAGGCCTTCGACGCCTGGCTCAGCCGAAACAGCCTGCGTAAGACCACGGTGCGGCGCTGGTTCGCCGAACTGGGTGACCTGCTCACCGAGGTGGACGTGGAGGGCCGCCGCGCCTTCCTGCCGACCGCCCGGGTCGACGAATTGGCCGCCACCGCGCCGAGCGGGACGGTGCACCTGCTCGGCGCCTTCGACCAGTACGTGCTGGCACCGGGCACCGGTGACACCGCCTTGCTCCCTGCCGCCCACCGCGCGAAAGTGAGCCGCACGGCGGGGTGGATCTCACCGATCGTCGTGGTAGGTGGACGTATCGCGGGCGTGTGGGAGCTCGCCGAGGACGCCGTCGAGATCGCCATGTTCGACGGCGCGCCGTTGCCCAGGCGGGGGTTGGACGAGGCCCTGGCGCACGTGGCGCTGGCGGCCGGGCGCGAGAACCTCACTGTGCGAGCTGGGTAGGTCGCGCTGATCTCGAGCCGTCGAGGTGCGCTGTGGTCCGAACGGCTCGAAAACCGGGGCCGGACGAACGGCCATGACCGGATAGCGACCGTTGGCCACGGCATTCCGGTATCCGGCACGGCCTGCCGGAATGCCATGGCCCGTTCGTCCGCGTACGGTTGTGTGCGGCCTCGCTCGTCGGCGCCGATCAGGCTACGGTCGACTCGGTGTCCGAATCCGCATGCTTTTGCACGGGTTTCGGCATGCGTGCGGCCATGCCCACCAAACCCGCGAGGACGGCGACCGCGGCGGTCACGGACCATCCGCGCCGGAACGCGTCGAGGGTCGCCTCCGGGCCCGCCGGTGTGCCGAGTACCGCGATCAGGACCGCGACCCCGACCGCGAGGCCGATCTGGCGCGCCATGCTCAGCACGGCCGATCCGGTGGCGAACCGCTGCGGCGGCAGCCCGCTGGTGCCCGCCGCGAAGGCGGTCGGCAGGGTGAGACCGACGCCGATGCCGCTGACCACCATGCCGCCGAGCAGGCCGCCGACGTAGTCGGGTGTCAGGGTGATCGCCCGCACCCACCACAGCATGCCCGCGCCGAACACGATTCCGCCCATGGCGATGACCGGCCCGGCGCCGATCCGGCCGATCAGTCGCCCCGCCAGGACGGCGATCACCGGCACCATCAGCGGGCCCGGCGCGATGGCCAGGCCGGTGCGCAATGCCGACCAGCCCCAGACGTTCTGCGCCCACAGCACCACCGACAGCAGCATCGCGCCGAAGGCGACGTTGAACAAGACCGCGTTGCCGGTCATCCAGGCGAAGTTGGGCGCGCGCAGCAGGGCCGGATCCACCACCGGACTGGGGTGGCGGGCGGAGGAGATGGCGAACGCCACCGTCAGGACGGCCGCCACCGCGAACGCCGTCAGCACCCGCGCCGACGACCACCCCCAGTCCTCGCCCTTGACCAGCCCGAGCACCAGCCCGGCGATCGCGCCGACCAGCAGCGCCGCACCCGGCAGGTCGGGCAGTCGGCCGCCGTCGCCCGGCGGATCGGGCAACGTCCGCACTGCGATCACCACAGCGACCAGACCGATCGGCACGTTCACCAGAAACACCCAGCGCCAGCCGAATTCGACGAGAATGCCGCCGAGTACCGGACCGAGGGCCGCGCCGAGCCCGCCGAAGGCGACCCACAGGCGTACCGCGGCGGCGCGACGCTGCGGCGGGCTGGCCGCGAGTACCAAGCCGAGCGAAGCGGGCGTCAGCAGCGCGCCGCCGACGGCCTGCAGAACGCGGAACAGCACCAGTGACCCGACGTCCCAGGCGGTCGCGCACAGTGCCGACCCGGCGACGAACACCGCCAGCCCCAGCAGGAAGGTGGTGTGGATGCTGCGGCGGTCACCGAGTCGTCCCGCTGGGACCAGCAGTGCGGCGAACACGATGGCGTAGGCGTTGAGCACCCAGGAAAGCCCCGAGATCCGGGCTCCGCCGAAATCGGCGGCCATGTCGGGCAGGGCGACGTTGACGATGAACAGATCCAGGCTCGACAGCAGGACGCCGATCGAGACGACGGCGAGCACGGCCCGGAAGTCGGCGGCGGCCCGGGTCGGGGCCGTGGCGGGGAAATGCACGATCGTCTCCGTTTCAGCCGAGCACGCGGCGGGTCTGGCGGGCGGAGGCGAGCAGTCGGCCGTTCCGGTCCCAGATCGAGGTGTCGTCCACCGACCATCCGCCGCCGGTGGAGGCGTTCGCCGTGCGCACCAGCACCGGGAAGTCGCCGGCCGGCGCCTCGTGCAGGTGCATCGACAGCGTGACGGTGGGGATCGCGACGGGCGCACGCAGCGTGGGGAAGACGGCGGGCGGCAAGGCATCGGCGAGGATCGCGAGGGCGGCGGCGTTCGCGGGCAGTTCGGGGACGAGACCGATCCACGCGCACATCATCGGTTCGTCAGCCCCGGTGAGCGGCAGCGGCCCCGCCGCAGGGCGGATGGTGAAATGGGCACTCGCCGGGACGATTTCAGGCGGGAGGGCGAAGGGCGAGCAGGATTCGGGGTCGGGCACTCGCGGTGCGGGCGCGCCCGTGTAGTCCGCGACGTCCGATGCCACGGTGCGACCGAGTGTGACGGACGCTCCGGCGACCGGGTTGCCGCCCTGGTCGGCGTAAACCTCCAAGACGACGGTGCTACGGCCGACGGCGTGCTCGGTCACCCGGAAGGCGAGCAGGTCCTCTGTGGGGCGGCCCAGGAACCGGAGATCCACAGCGCGCACCGGCAGTGGTTCGGCGGCCGCCGCCCGAGCCACCTCGATGAGCAGAGCCGCGATCACGCCGCCGTGCGGTCCGGTCCAGCCCCGCCAGGACCGGTCGACACGCGCCTGCCACCCACCGGGGCCGGTCTCGGTGAGCGCGAACTCCTCGGCGAGGGTCCGCCCAGTTAGTTGCTTCATGCAACGCACCCTAAGTTAGTGAGTTCTTTGAAGCAACCGACTATGCTGACGACTATGCGCAGGACGAGCTTCGAGGAGATGAACTGCTCGCTGGCCCAGTGCCTCGAGGTGGTCGGGGAGTGGTGGACGCTGCTGATCGTGCGCGACGCTCTGTTCGGCGTGACGCGCTTCGACGACTTCCGCGCCCGCCTCGGGATCGCCCGCAATGTGCTCACGCAGCGCCTCGAGCATCTGGTCGAGCACGGGGTGCTGAGCCGTGAGCCCTACCAGGCCAACCCGGTTCGCTACGACTACCGGCTCACCCCGAAAGGCCGTTCGCTGTGGCTGGTCGTCACCGCGATGCGTCAGTGGGGCGACGAATGGTCCGCGCCGGACGGGCCGCCGGTGCAACTCGTGCACACCGCGTGCGGAAACCTCGCGACCATCGAGCCGGTGTGCTCGGAGTGCGGTGAACGCGCCGCGCCGCGCGACCTGCGTCCCGTGCTCGGTCCCGGAGCCAAGGATCCTTCCCTCCTGCCCTCGGGCTGAGGCGGCCGCTGTCGCGGCCGGTTCCGCGTTCGCCGCCGCGCGGCGATAGGCTGCGGCAGTGGCGGACGGGCGAGTGCGGCAACTGATCGACACGGTGGCATGGGTGCGCATCGAGGACGGACGAATCCTCTGCGCCAGACCACGCGGCAAGGACGTCTTCTACATCCCGGGTGGCAAGCGCGAGGGCGGCGAGACCGATCTGCAGACTCTGCTGCGCGAGATCGAGGAGGAGCTCACCGTCGCGCTGTTGCCGGAGACCGCCGCGCACGTGGGCACCTACGAGGCGTTGCACGGCCCGGTGGACGGGGCAGTGGTGCGGATGAGTTGCTACACCGCGGATTACCGCGGAACACTGGCCGCGAGCAGCGAAATCGAGGAGGTCGCGTGGTTCGGCTACGCCGACCGCGCTCTCGTCCCACCAGTCGATCAGTTGCTGTTCGATGATCTGGTGGACGCGGGCTTGCTACGGTGAATCGCGGACCGGACAGCGCTACCGTCGGCGGTATGTCGTGGCTTCGGGCACTCCTGCGCTATGCCGCCTACGCCCTGCGGGCGCTGCCGCTGGCGGCGCGGCGGATTCCGACCCGGCTGCGCGCGCCGCGGCGAATGCTCGGCGAATCCGTGCTGCCGCACAAATTCTCGGCTCTGCGCTCGGTGTCGCACTCGGTGCTCAGCGGCGGGGTGGGCCTGCTGGCCTGGTTCCTGGCGTTCCTCGCGATCGTCGCCGTGTTCCGCGGCGTCTGTTTCCCGCTCGTCGCCGGCGACAACCTGGATGGATCCTGGGGTGGGCCCACCTTGGCGGGCGCCTGGGCGGTGCACGCGGCGCTGGGCGTCGGTCTGCTGCCGGTGTGGCTGCTGATTCTGGCCGGTCTGGGCGTGTTCCAGTTGCGGCTCACCCGCGGGCTGCTCGGCCGGAAGGGGCCACGGTGGCCCGCTCCGGTCGCGGTCGTGCTCGTCGCGGGCGGCGTGCTGCTTTTCGTGGCCTGGCTACGGCAGGCGTGAGGCCCGCCGAAGCCTAGCGGGCGCGGCCGCGGGCGGGGACGGCCCCGCTCAGGTGGTGGCGTGTGCGCGCTGCGCCCGCTGGATCAGGTGCTCCACGAGGGTGAGCAGCACGTCTTTGCAGGAGCTGCGGTCGCGCGCATCGCAGAGCATGACGGGGGTGACCGAGTCGAGGTCGAGCGCGTCGCGCACTTCGTCGATGGTGTAGCGCGGTGCGTCGTCGAAGCAGTTGACACCCACCATGAACGGCAGACCGCGCCGCTCGAAGAAGTCCACGGACGCGAAGGAATTGCCCAGCCTGCGGGTGTCGGCCAGCACGACGGCGCCGAGCGCGCCGCGCGCCAGTTCGTCCCAGAGGAACCAGAACCGGTCCTGCCCGGGTGTGCCGAACAGGTACAGCACCAGGTCGCGATCGATGGTGAGCCTGCCGAAGTCCAGAGCGACCGTGGTCGTGGACTTCTGCTCGACGCCCGACAGATCGTCGATGCCGGTGCTCACCTCGGTGATCAGCTCCTCGGTGCGCAAGGGCGCGACCTCGCTGATCGCCGAGACCATCGTGGTCTTGCCGACGCCGAACCCGCCGGCGACGAGGATCTTGACCGACGCGGCCAGCTGTGGTGTGCCACTCGGGTCAAAGTTTTCGGATTCCATCCAGTACCGCTCGCAATATGTTGAGGTCATCGGGTCCGGCCTCCGTCGGAACGGGAGCGCGGAAAATCAGTTGCCCGTCGCCGATCAGGTCACCGACGAGGATCTTCGTCACCGCCAGCGGCAAACGCAACTGTGCGGAGAGTTCGGCGACGGTCTGTGAAACCCGGCACAGCCGAAGGATATCGGCGTACTCGGGTTCGCTGCGTCGCAACGTGGGCGCGGAAGTGTCCGCGATCACGGTGGTGAGCATATCCAGTTCGGGTCCGGCGCTCGCGGTGCGCCCGCGCGTGAGCGCGTAAGGACGCACC
This sequence comes from Nocardia sp. NPDC004573, assembly GCF_053602135.1. NCBI lineage: Bacteria > Bacillati > Actinomycetota > Actinomycetes > Mycobacteriales > Nocardiaceae > Nocardia > Nocardia sp. NPDC004573. Next base: position 256,435 of record NZ_JBSGDA010000005.1, on the reverse strand, counting down.
AGCGGTCCGGCCGCTTCGTCGAACCAGGGCTCACGCGGATGGGTCATGGCAGGACTTACTCGACCTGTCCGACGAGGTCTTGCCGGGCAGTCGTGGACAGGTAGTTGCCGACCCGCTGGACGGTCAGGTTCATCTCGTAGGCCACCATGCCGAGGTTGGCCGATTCGGCGGCTTGCAGTGCCAGGCAGGCGTTGTCGCCCGCGGAGGTCACGAACAGCACCGCGCGGTCGAGTTCGATGACCGCCTGCCGGACGCCGCCGCCGTCGAATCGGTTGCCCGCGCTGCGCGCCAGCCCGTAGAGCGCCGAGGACATCGCGCCGAAGTGTTCGGCGTCCTCGCGGCTCATACCGCTGGAACGACCCAGTAGTAGCCCGTCGGTGGACAGCACCACCGCGTGGCGCACGCCGGCCAGCCGGTCGACGAGATCGTCGAGCAGCCAATTCAGATCACCTGCGGGAGAAACGGACACCACTAGCCTTCCTGTTCGTCGGAGATGACGGCGCGACGGCCCTGTCTGGTCCCGTTCTCGATGGCGGAGATCAGATCGCGGGCCTGCTCGGCGGAACGTGGCTGCTGCACGGAGGCGGCATGCTCCTGGACCGGCTGCGCCAATTGCGGTGCGAGGTTGGTCTGTCGGTTGCGCCGGGGCAGCGCCGGGCGGCCGTCGGGACCCGCTTGCATCGGCGCCTCGGTATACGGGCGTGGTCCATAGCGCGGGAGCGTGGCGGCTTCGGCCGACAGGGTCGCGACGGACGACGGCTCGGTCTGCGCGGCGGTCTCCGTCTCCGCCGCGGCCTGCGGGCCGCCGATGAGCCTGCCGCGGCGGCCCGGGTCGGTGAGCTCCGCCGGTGTCTGCGGCGCAGCGGAATCGGTCGCGATGAGCGCGGACGGAATGAGCACGATGGCCTTGATGCCGCCGTAGTCGGAGTCCGACAGCCGCACCGCGATGCCGTGGCGCGCGGCCAGCTGCGCGACCACGAACAACCCCAGCCGCGAATCCGCCGACAGCGCCGCCACCCCGAAATCCGGTGGATTGCGCAGCGTCTCGTTCATGGTGGCCCGGTCTTCTTCGGACATGCCCATGCCCTGGTCGGCGATCTCGACCACGACGCCCTTGCCGACCACGTTGCCGGAGACCTCGACCCGCGACTGCGGCGGCGAGAAGGAGGTGGCGTTGTCCACCAGTTCGGCGAGCAGATGGATGAGGTCGGCGACCACGGTGCCGAGCACGCGGACCTCGGGCAGCCGGGCCACCCGGACCCGGGCGTAGTCGAGGGTCTCGCCGACGGCGCTGCGCACGAGGTCGACCAGCGGGACCGGGTTGCGCCACTGCCTGCCCGGTTTGCCGCCGCCGAGGATGGTGAGGTTCTCGGCGTTGCGCCGTTCCCGCGTGGCGAGGTGATCGAGCCGGAACAAGGTGTCGAGCAGGACCGGATCCTCTTGGCGCTGCTCGGCTTCGTCCAGGATCTCCAGCTGCCGGTGCACCACGATCTGGCTGCGGTGCGCGATGTTCAGGAAGACCGCCTTCACGCCTTCCCGGGTGCGGGCCTCGGCCACCGCCGCGGCGACGGCCGCGGAATGCGCGTGCTGGAACGCCTTGGCCACCTGGCCGATCTCGTCGCTGCCGTAGTCCAGAACGGGGGATTCGGCCGCGGGGTCGACGGTTTCGCCATCGCGCAGTCTGCGCATCATGTCCGGCAGCCGTTCGTCGGCCAGGGCGAGCGTCTGCCCGCGCAGCCGCTTCAACCGGCGGATGACGCGGTTGGCGATGATCACCGCGATGAGGAACGCCAGCACGCTGACCACCAGCACGCCGCCGCCCGCGAACGCGGATCTGGTCGCGGCGGCGGCGGCCTTGTCCTCCGCGAGTTTCTGCGAGGCCCGGTTGTGCGTGGTCCAGGCGTCGATCAGGCCGCGGTTGACCTCGGCGGCGGCGCTGTGCCATTCCTGCGTGCTCAGCGGCAGTGGCACCGGTGGCGGGCTCGACGCGCGCGCACCGTTGCTGGATGTGCTCGATCCGGTCGAGGGCGGCTGAGCGGGTGCCATGGCGCGCTGGACGACGGCGTTCTCCATGGTGGTGAGCTGCTGCCAGGCCGGACTCGCGATGAGCGTCTGCAGATGACGCTGCTCCGCGCCTTCCAACTCGGCGCCGAGCGCGGCGATCTCGCTGTGGTAGAAGCCGATCTGGCGGATGTACTCCTCGGCGGGGATGGCCGGGGGTGTGGGGCCGTCGATGTACAGGCCGCCCAGCGCGTTGCTGCGCGCCATCGCCTCGGTGGCGTTGAACAGCCGCATGCCGGTGGCGATCCGGACGCCGATCTCGGTGTACGGCGCGGTCTGCTCGGCGACCTTGGTGCCCACGGAGATGACGTCGAGCAGGCGGTTGTAGAACATGTACGCGTCCGCCGGCGGCAGCGCGGCGGCGTCGACGCCGCCGCGCACGGCGTTCATGTTCTGCGTGAGGGTGGTGAAGTTGGCGACGTTGTCGCCGAGCTTGGAGTCGTCGACGTCGCGGATGCCTTCGGAGGCCTGGATCAGGCCGCGCAGCGCCCCGTCCAGACGCATGCGTGCGGCGCCGAGCGCGGTCGCCGCGCTGCCGTCGCCGGACAGTTGCGCGAGCGTCAGGTGGCGTTCCTGCTGGACCGCCTCCATCATCTCCCTGGTCGAGGGGATGGCCTTCTGGTTCTCGGCCGCCCAGTCCTTGGCTTTGGTTCCCTCCGCGACCAGGTAGCTGGTAGCACCCACACCGACGACAAGCAGAGTCAGGCTCGGGATGAGCGCGATCGCCAGAATCCGGGTGCGGACCCCGAGCCTCGCTCTGAACATCGGCACAACGTAATCCACGAACCGGGCGATCCGGCCGCCCTGTCCCGGTGAGCGGGACTGGATTTGACTTCTTGCCTGTTCTTGTGGTCCGTCGGCGCTGTGCCGAAATTGATTGCCGCAGTGCATAACTCTAACTCGACCGCCCCGCTGCGGCTGACCTGTGCGGGCGCGGAGGGCGCCGGGCGCGGGAAATCATCCCGTGGCCGGTTCAGAGCGCGCCGCACGCGGCGTAGATTGTGTGTATCCCTCGGTTACTCACAAGTAGGAGGCAACGATGCCCGCGCCGGAAGCCGAAGTATTCGACCGCCTCAGCGCGCTGGCCGCGATCGAGGCGCCCGCAGACCGTCAGCGCAGGACGATCACCGAGACGTTCACCGGGAATCCGCTGGGCAGCGTGCCGGTCGGCACCGCGGCCGACGTCGCTGCCGCCTTCGGCAAGGCCAGAACCGCGCAGGAGCGCTGGGCGGCGCGGCCGGTGGCCGAACGCGCCGCCGTGCTGAATCGGTACCGCGCGCTGGTGGTCGAGCATCGCGAATTCCTGATGGACGTGGTGCAAGCCGAAACCGGCAAGGCGCGCTGGGCGGCCCAGGAAGAGATCATGGGGCTGATGTTCGCGGCCCGGTATTTCGCGAGGATCGCACCGAGCCTGCTGGGCACTCACCGCGTACCGGGCGCGTTCCCCGTGCTCAACCGCGCCTCCGTCCGGTACCAGCCCAAAGGCGTGGTCGGTGTCATCGCGCCGTGGAACTATCCGCTGCTGCTGTCGATCGGCGATTCCATCCCGGCGCTCATCGCGGGCAACGCCGTGGTGGTCAAGCCCGACAGCCAGACCCCGTTCTCCACGCTGGCCGGCGCCGAGTTGCTCTACCGGGCGGGTCTGCCGCGCGAGTTGCTGGCGGTCGTCCCCGGCCCGGGCAATGTGGTCGGCACCGCGATCGTCGAGGACTGCGACTATCTCATGTTCACCGGTTCCTCGGCGACCGGCCGCACCCTGGCCGAGCAGTGTGGCCGCAGGCTGATCGGCTTCTCCGCCGAACTCGGCGGGAAGAACCCGATGATCGTCACCGCGGGCGCCGACTTGGACAAAGCCGCCAAGGCGGCCGTGCGCGCCTGCTTCTCCAACGCCGGGCAGCTGTGTATCTCGATCGAGCGGCTGTATGTGGAGCGCGCGGTCGCCGCGGCGTTCACCGAGAAATTCGTGTCCGCGGTGAACGCGGCGAGACTCGGCGCCTCATACGACTATTCGGCCGACATCGGCAGCCTGATCTCCGAAGCGCAACTGGAGACGGTGTCCAAGCACGTCGCGGACGCCACCTCGAAGGGAGCGAAGGTGCTCACCGGCGGCACCGCCCGGCCGGATCTGGGTCCGCTGTTCTTCGAGCCGACCGTGCTCGCCGACGTGACCGATGAGATGGAATGCGGTCGCGACGAGACCTTCGGCCCGCTGGTGTCGATCTATCCGGTCGACAGTGTCGAGGAGGCCGTGCGCCTGGCCAACGACACCGAGTACGGTCTCAACGCCTCGGTGTGGGCGGCGAGCAAGTCCGAAGGCGAGCGGATCGCGGCGCGGCTGCGCGCGGGCACGGTCTGCGTGGACGAGGGCTACGCGCCGGCCTGGGGCACCACCGGAGCCCCGATGGGCGGCATGGGCATCTCGGGTGTGGGGCGCCGTCATGGTCCGGACGGTCTGCTCGAGTTCACCGAGCCGCAAACGGTCGTGGTCACACGCTTCATGAATCTGGACGCGCCGAAGCTGTTCCCGAAGGACAGGTGGCAGCCGTTCCTGATGACCGTGGCCCGCAGTCTGCGTTTCCTGCCCGGACGCTGACGCACGACGTCCGCCCGGGTGGTCGTGCCCACCCGGGCGGACGATCCGCCGGTTCGATCGTGCAGGGGTCACGCCAACCGGTCGGCTCCGGTGCGCGGCGGTCCGCCGGCCGCCAGCGCCGCTGCTTCCTCCTCGGTGAGCAGCCGTGATCTGAGGACGAATCGCAGACCCTCCAGCGCGTCCGAAGCGCAGCCGCCGGGCGCATCGGCCACGTCGACGGTCAGGTGGGTGTTCTTCCAGTGCTCGTATTGCTCACCGCTGATCCAGAATTCGGTGTGCCAGGGGAGACTTCCGAGCAAAACATCCGCGCCGTCGATCCGGGATTCCCGGATGGGCAGGCAGCGGGGCTCGCCGCTGTCGCGGTGTCCGCCGGACTGATGCAGCAGCACGGCCCCGTGCTGGTGGATGACGCGGCGCAAGGCGGTTCTGGCGCGATCGGTGATGTCCACCCGGTGCGTTCCGGCGTCGGCCGACCGGCGTGGATGACGTGGCCTGCGTGTGTCGGGTAGTCGGCGATGCCGGAGTCCCGGCCCCGGTCTGGCAAAGCTCATGATTCCTCGCAGATGTATCTCGGACCGACTCACTATGGTCCGCGGAGGTTGGCGCGAGGTTGGTGGGAGAACGTCAGTCGCGCAACGCGGTATGCAACCGAGCCGCGACCACCGCCCGTCGCACGTCGTCGGGCGGCAGCAACCGCAGCGCGTGCTCGTGGACCGCGATGTCACGGGGCGCGCGTTCGCCGAACGCGACCGCGTGCTCTGCCCGGTCGCCGGTGAGCACGGCGGTCCGCACGCCTACGTCCAGGTAGTCGCGCCACCGCAGCACGTCGGGCGCCTCGGATCCGGGCAGCAGCGGCCCCCGGTACAGCCACACCGCCGAGGTGGTGTCGCCCGCGGTGACGGCGGCGAGCAGGTCGACGGCATCGCAGGAGACCGGACCGGTCAGCGCGTACCGGCGATTGCTGATGTCGCCTCCGATCGCGCGGCGCAGATGGGAGACATCGGCTTTGAGCGTGCTGATGGACACCGACCGGTCGCCGTACAGGGCGGCGTGCAATTGCTCGGGGGTGAAGCCGTCCGGCTGGAGCGCCAGCAGCGCGAGGATCTCCAACTGCCGAGGCGGCAGCGGCAGTGGCATCCCGTCGCGCACCAGGCGTGCGGCGCCGAGGCATTCCAGGCGGATCCCCGGCGTGGGTACGGGCGCGGCGGTGCGCAACATCGTCTCCACCGCCGTCACCAGCGCGCGCACCGAGGTGAGCACCGCGGGATGGGAGCGCTCCCAAGAACTGGACAGGTCCAACGCGCCGACCTGTCTGCCGTCCGGCCCGTGGATCGGCGCGGAGTAGCAGACCCAGCCGTGCAGAGCGGCGACCAGATGTTCGGCGGAGAACACCGTCGCAGGGCGATCGGTGTGCAGCGCCAGCGCCAAACCGTTGGTGCCCATATGGTTTTCGCCCCAGCACCCGCCCGGGGCGAGATTGACCCGTTCGGCCTGCCTGCGCAGCGTGCGGTCGCCGCAGGACCACAAGACGGTGCCCGCGCTGTCGGTGACCACGGCCAGGTAGCCGGAGTCCTCGGTGACGGCGCGCAGTTCACCCGCCAGCGCCGTCACGGGTTCCCGGAGCGGGGACGCCGCCCAGCGATCACCGATGTCGTCCACCCCGGGCGCGACCGTGGTGCCGGGATCGACGGTGTACATCGACCGCCGCCACGATTGCGCTACTTCGTTGCGGAGGACGGCCGCGCTGGGCCGGGATGTCACCCGTGGAGCCGTCGCCCAACGCTCCCATTCTTTTTCCAGTTCGACCCGCTGCTGTGTGAGGGTGCGGAACTGCGCCACGTGGAAGACCCATCGTCGTGTGAGCTCGTATTCGCACTCTCATTCTGGCGTACGCCGACGGGAGTGGCGAGCTGTTCGGGGGCCTACCCGCCGGTTGCGTCGGCCTTCGAGCGAACTCGGCGACGAGGCCCTAGGCTGCTGACATGGCGACCGGTCTCCCGCGGGCACGCCTCGCCGACGTGCACCGAGTGGCTTCCGGCATGCCCTATGTGACCCGCGTCGACGGACCGCGCGGCAACCCGATCTACCAGGTCGGGGGCAAGTCGTTCGTGTTCTTCCGCAATCCTCGCCCGGACGCCGTCGATCCGGGCACCGGCGAGCGCTACGCCGATGTGATTGTGATCTGGGTGCCGTCGGAGTCGGACAAACAGGCGCTGGTCCAGGACCCGGACTCGCCGTTCTTCACCACGCGGCATTTCGACGGGCACCCGTCTGTCCTGGTGCGCGCCGCCCACCTCGGCGAACTGAGTCGCAGGGAACTCACCGAGGTCATCCAGGACGCCTGGCTGGCTCGGGCATCGCGCAAGCGCGCGGCGGACTGGCTGGCCGCCCATCCGCCGCGCTGAGCGGTCACTTCCGGATGAAAATGCCTGCGACGTCCGCGTTCTTGATGGGGGTGTCGGCGTTGGCCTGGGCGCCGCACAACAGGTCGACCGACACCATGGTCGCGTCCACGGCGGTCCCGGCCGGTTCGCGGTCGTCCTTGCTCTGCTGCTTGACGAACTTGGTGATCGTCGTGCGCTTGGTGTCCTGATCCTGCTTGACGTACTCGCTGCACGGCGTGTCGCCGCCGCGGTTGAGGGCGCGTTCGATGTCGCTGCAGCCCGCGAGCGCCATGGCGACCATCGCGATCCCGAGGCCGGTGCGGCCGGTTCGTGACAGCGTGGCGTGCATGGGCTCCTCCTGAAGGTTCGGCGGCGCTGCCCGCCGCGATCGGACTTCAGCGTAGAGCGCCGGCGCCGAGTGTCCAGCGACGGCGGGTGCTCAGGCGCGGAACACGCACAGCGGGACGTTCATCTCCGCCGGGGTGAGTGAACCGTGGTGACCGACCAGCCGCGACTGCAGCGGCTCGGCGCCGGTCCGGATGACGCCACGTCGGCCCCGGGCCACCACGACCAGATCGCCGATGCGCCGGGCGATCGCCGGGGCGACGGTGGGGCCGAACCAGCCACGGCTTACGGCTTCGGCTCGGTCGATGATCTCGAAGTCCGCGCCGAGGGTCGCCTGCCAGGCTGCCGCGACGTCGGATTCGGCGCCCGGCTCGGTGTAGACGTGCCGGGCGCGGGGCTCACCGCCGAGCGCCCGGACACCGGCCTGCAAGGCGGGCGTGGTGTCGAAATCGAGGCGATCGTCCAGCTGCACCATGCCGTGGTCGGCGGTCACCAGCAGTGCCGCTCCCGCGGGCAGCTCGTCGGCGAGCGCGGCGGCGAGCCGGTCGGCGTGCGTGAGCTCCAGTTGCCAGGCGCGTGCGGAGGGCCCGCGGACATGTCCGGTCAGGTCGAGATCGCCGTGGTAGGTGTAGACCAGGGAGCGCGGGCCCGCGCGTAACGCCTCGCTCACACCGGCGACGAGATCGCCGAACGACAGCTGCGGGCGGAACTCGCAACCACGCAGCACCGCCTCGGTCAGCCCCGACCCCGCCTGATCGCGGGGTGATACCTGCGCGACGGCGATGCCGTCCGCGACGGCGCGCTGGAAAACCGTTGTGCGGGGCTGGAATTCCGTCGGGACCAGCTCCCGTCGCAGATCGGACTTGGGCGCGCCGTGCAGCCGCCAGGACAGCGGAGTGAAGAGCCGGTCGTAACCGGGAACATGGAACAGGTAGCCGACGATGCCGTGCTCGCCGGGCGGAACGCCCACGCCGAGCGAGGCGAGGCTGGTGGCCGTCGTCGTCGGGAAACCGGCGGTGAGCCGGATCGGCGCCAGGCCGGACAGGAACGGCGCCGCAGCGGGATTCGCGACGAGATCCTCGTACCCGAGTCCGTCCACCAGCAGGACGCAGACCTGGTCGGCGTCGAGCCGCAGCCCGAGGCGGTCCTCCTCGCCGGGTACACCGAGACCGGCGAGGACGGAGGGGAACAGGTCGGCCAGAGAACCCGAACCGTAGCGCGGCGCGACGAACACGAAGGTCAGAATGTCAATGTCGGCGGCTGCCTGGCAAGGGCATTCACGCCTGTCCGGTCTCGAAACGGCTCACCTTGCCGTCGCGCAGGACGAACCGCCAGGTGGTCCGCATCGACCCCCACCGGGAATTGGTGTAGTCGGCGACCAGTTCGGTGCCGTCGTCACCGACGGACTCCACCCGCATGCGGCCGTTGCTGTCGAAGATTTCCGCTCCGGTCCACTGGTGGAGGTTGCGCTCCACCCCGTCGTCGGACATGGTGGCGTCGTCGGTGAGCACCGCGTAGAACCGGTCCTGATCGTTGGCGTTGAGCGCGTCGACGAACTCCTGCACCGTCGGATCCAGCTGCGCGGTCATCCGGGTCGTCCTCTCGGATCGGTGTGGGAAGCATCGGACAGCAAATGCCTGGCGTCTACTCTAGGTCAGCGGCGGCGCGCTCGGCTCCAGGAAAGTCGCGAAGGTCCGCATGACATCGTCCACCAACACCGGGGCGGTGGTCCCGAATTGTCCGGCGCGTTTCCCCAGCTGTCCGTCCAGCCACAGCGAGGCCAAGCCGTGGGCGAGACCCCAGAACATGACCGCCGATGTGTCGGCTTTGTCGGCCGGTAGCGCTCCTGCTCGGACGCACTCCGCGATGGCGTCGGCCAGGACGCCGAAGGCCGCGTCGCCGGCGGCCATGGTGTCGGGATGTTTGTCGGGCTGGGAGAGTTCGGGCCGGAACATCAAGCGGAAATAGGCCGGGTGTTCGCGGGAGAACCGCACGTAGGCGTTCGCGAGGGCGGTGAGCGCGGCCATGGGCGTTTCCGCTTCGGCGCGGGCGGCGGCCAATTGCGCGCCCAGTAGCTGGAAGCCCTGCGTGGACAGGGTCGCGAGCAGGGCGGCCCGGTCGGGGAAGTGGTGGTACGGCGCCGCAGTGGACACGCCTGCCTCGCGCGCCACCCGGCGCAGGCTCACCGCCGCGAGGCCCTCTGTCTCGATCAAACGCAGGCAGGCGGCCAGCAGCGCGTCGCGCAGGGCGCCGTGGTGGTAACTGGTCCGCGTCACCGTCCGAGCCTATGCGACGTGTCCTGGACAACCTAACTATGCGGTGCTTAGATTATCTGAGCGGCGCTCAGATGGGTGCCACGGAAGCCACCCACGAGACGGACGTAGACATGAGCACACAAGTAACGGTCACGGGCGCAACGGGTTTCGTCGCCGGGCACGTCATCGCCGAGTTGCTGGAACACGGCTACGCCGTGCGGGCGACGGTGCGCGACCTCGCCGCCACCGGCAAGCGAACACACCTGGCCGAGGCGGCCCGGCGCATCGGGGGCGAGCTCGAATTCGCCCGAGCCGACCTCGACGGCGACGACGGCTGGGCGGCCGCTGTCGCGGGCAGCGCCGCTGTCCTGCACGTAGCCTCTCCGTTTCCCAGCACCCCGCCCGACGACGAGCGCGAGCTCATCGACACCGCGGTCGAGGGAACGCTGCGAGTGCTGCGCGCCTGCGCTGCCGCGGGCACGGTACGCCGGGTGGTGCTCACGTCCTCGATCGCCGCGATCGCGTACGGTCACGCCGAGGACGCCCTGCGCACGGAGGCGGACTGGACGGTGGTCGAGCGCAGCCCCGCCTACCAGAAGAGCAAGACGCTGGCCGAGCGGGCGGCCTGGGATTTCGTCGCGAAACTTCCGGCGGGCGAGCGATTCGAACTGGTCGTCGTCAACCCGGGCATGGTGCTGGGACCGTTGCTGTCCGCCGCGACGAGCACGTCGCACGAGCCTGTACGCAGGCTGCTGGCCGGTGACGTCCCCGGCACGCCCCAGGTGGGCTGGGCGCCGGTGGACGTGCGCGACCTCGCGGTGGCGCATCGGCTCGCGCTGGAGACGCCGGAGGCCGCGGGCAACCGCTACATCTGCGCGGGCGAGCATTTGTGGATGGCGGACATCGCGCGCATCCTCGCCGAGGAATACGGGCCGCGCGGGTTCCGGGTGCCGACCAGGCGGCTGCCGGACTGGCTCGTGCGCTGTGTCGCGCTCTTCGACAAGGGCGTCCGGTTGACTGTTCCCACTCTGGGGCGCACCGAGTCGCTGAGTGCGGGTAAGGCGCAGCGCGAACTGGGCTGGACCATGCGGCCTGTCCGGGAAACCGTGCTGGACACCGCCGAAAGCCTGTTGCAGCACGGAATCGTCGCGCCGCCGCGGCGCAAGCCTGCCTCTTCGGCCGCCACGCCGCGCGCCGTGCGGGTCTGAAGGGATGCGAGCATGCTGATCGCGACATTGATCGTCACCACCGTCGCCATGGCACGGCGCCGGCTCGCCCGCCGATCCCCTGCGGGGAACTCCGCCGGACGCAGTGTTCCCGGCCCACTCCGCCGGGCGTTGCGCCGTCCGGCGCCGATAGCGGCGGCGTGCGTCGCGCTACTCGGCGCCGCGGTCGCCGCGGGCGCGCTCGCGCAGTGCTGAAACCCGCCCCGACGTGCGGCGCTCCGGCGCGGTTCGCTAGACAGGACGCGTGACTGCGCAGCGCCCCTTCCGGTTCGGTGTCAACATGGTGGTCCCCGAGAGCCGCAAGAATTGGATCGAAAAATGCCGCCGGGCAGAGGAACTCGGTTTCGACGTGGTCGGCGTCGCCGACCATCTCGGCCTGCCTGCGCCGTTTCCCGCGATGATTCTGGCCGCCGAGGCGACCGAGCGGGTGCGGTTGAACACGTACGTGCTCAACACCGCTTTCTACAACCCGGTATTGCTGGCGCGCGACGTGGCAGGCGCCGATCAGTTCACCGACGGGCGCGTCGAACTCGGGCTCGGCGCGGGCTACGTGCAGGCGGAGTTCGAGGCCGCGGGCATCCCGTTCGAAAGCGGCAGCAAGCGCGTCGAGCATCTGGAGCAGACGGTGATCACGCTGCGCGGCTTGTTCGCCGACCCGGAATATCAGCCGCAACCCGCGCAGCCGACAGGTCCGCCCGTGCTGATCGGCGGATGGGGCGACCGGTTGCTCGGCGTCGCCGCGCGGCACGCCGACATCATCGCCTTCACCGGCGCGGCGGCCGCGCGCAACGGCGGGCCGCTGCAGATGGCCGGGCTGGCCGAGATCGCCGAACGCGTCGCCTATGTGCGGGAGCTGCTCGGTCCCCGAGCGGACAAGGTCGAGTTCAACATCCTCGTGCAGCGGGTGGTCCCGCCGAGCGAACGCGCGAGCGTCTTGGAGGTATTCGGCCCGGCGCTGCCGCCGGACGTCGCCGACTCCCCGGAGGAGCACCCGATCCTGCTCATGGGCACCCCCGAGGAGATGGCCGACCGCCTGCGCGAACGGCGCGACCGTTACGGCATCAGCTACGTCACCGTCCTCGAGGACAGCATGGAGAAGTTCGCGCCGGTCCTCCAGTTGCTGCGCTGAGCGGCGGTTTCGCGGCACCGGGTAGCAGATCCGCGACGGCCGAGCGAATCTCGGCGCACCCGTCGACCGGGTCACGCAACTGGACGCCGGGCTCGCCGGACCGGTGCAGGAGGTCCGTCATCCGGATGGCGGGCACCAGGGCAGATAGTGGTAGTCCCTGCGCAGGGTCATGTTCCAGAGCCCGACTACGGCGAGGACACCGCCGGGTGCGACCAGACGGCGCGATGCGGCGTGAATGTGATTTACATCACATTCACCGGAGCGTTTCAGGGGTCCGTGATGGCAAGGTGTGCGGTATGCCTTTCGCCGAATCCACCGCATCGACCGACGCCATCCGAGTGCTCGGGGCCAGCGAGCACAACTTGCGGGATGTGTCGCTCGAGATCCCGAAGAACAAGATCACCGTCTTCACCGGCGTCTCCGGCTCGGGCAAATCGTCGATCGTCTTCGACACCATCGCGGTCGAATCCCAGCGCCAGCTCTACGCCACCTTCCCCGCGTTCATCCTCAACTTCCTGCCGCGCTACGAACGCCCGCACGCGGAGGCCATCGAGAATCTCACCGCGCCGGTGATCATCGACCAGCAGCCGGTCGGCGGCGGGCCGCGCTCCACGGTCGGCACGATGACCGACATCTACTCCATGGTGCGGGCCATGTTCGCCCGATTCGGTTCGCCCTCGGCAGGTTTCGTCTACAACTATTCGTTCAACGTGCCGCAGGGTATGTGCCCGGATTGCGACGGACTCGGCGTCACCGTCCGCGCCGATCCCGACCGGCTGCTCGATCGCACCAAGTCGTTGAACGAAGGCGCGATCCTCCTGCCGGGATACGGCGTGGGCAGCGGCGATTGGCAACTGTACGGAAAGTCCGGCCGCTTCGATCCGGACAAGAAGCTCGCCGACTACACCGACGCGGAGCTGCACGACCTGCTCTACGGCACCGGCGGCAAGGTCGAGCTGACCTTCAGCAAAGGCACCTGGAAGGCGAACTACGAAGGCATCGCCGCGAAATTCACGCGGACCCGGCTGCAGCGCGACACCTCGACGCTGAGCGAGAAGACCCGGGAGCAGATGCAGCAGTTCCTCACCGAAGGAGTCTGCGGGACCTGTGCGGGCGCGCGCCTGAACCAGGCGGCGCTGGCCACCCGGATCGGCGACCGCAACATCGCGGATTGGGCGCGCTTGCAGATCACCGATCTGATGGAGGTGCTCGACGAGATCACCGATCCGGCCGCGGCCGGTCTGGCCGGGGCCATCCGCACCGCCCTGCGGCGGGTGGCCGACATCGGGCTGGGATATCTCAGCCTGGACCGGCCGACCTCGACCCTGTCCGGCGGCGAGGGACAGCGGCTGAAGATGATCAAGCATCTGTCCAGCACGCTGATCGGACTGACCTACATCTTCGACGAACCCAGCGTCGGGCTGCACCCGCGGGATGTGGGCCGGTTGAACGATCTGCTGAAGGCGTTGCGGGACAAGGGCAACACGGTGATCGTTGTGGAGCACGATCCGGACGTCATCCAGATCGCCGACCACGTCGTCGACGTCGGGCCGCGCGCGGGCGCGCACGGCGGTCAGGTGGTCTTCCAGGGAAATTTCGCCGACCTCCGCACTGCCGACACCCCGACCGGAGCCGGTCTGCGCAGGCCGTTCCGCGTCAAGGACTCCTTCCGCGCGCGCACGGGCGAACTGCTCATCGAGCGTGCGACGCTGCACAACCTGAAGAACGTGACCGTCGGGATCCCCGCTGGCATCCTGACCTGCGTCACCGGCGTCGCGGGTTCTGGGAAGAGCAGTCTCATCCGCGACGTGTTCGTCCGGGAGCATCCGGAGGCGATCTTCGTGGATCAATCGCCCATCGCGGCGTCGTCCCGGTCCACGCCCGCGACCTACCTCGGATTGATGGACCCCATCCGCAAGCTGTTCGCCAAGGCGACGGGGGAGTCCGCGGGCCTGTTCAGTTTCAATTCGGCGGGTGCGTGCAAGCAGTGCGAGGGCCGCGGGGTGATCATCACCGAGATCGCCTACATGGACCCCGTGACCACCCACTGCGACGCCTGCGACGGACGGCGCTTCTCCGAGGACGTGCTCGCCCTGACGCTGCGCGGCAAGTCCATCGCCGACGTGCTGGAGATGCCGGCCGAGGAGGCGCTCGGATTCTTCCCGGAGAAGGCGCTGCACACCAAGCTGCGCACGATGAACGAGGTGGGTTTGGCCTACCTGAGCCTCGGCCAGGCGATGAGCACGCTGTCCGGGGGCGAACGGCAGCGCATCAAGCTGGCCACGCAGTTGCAGAACACCGGCAGCGTCTACGTGCTCGACGAGCCCACCACCGGACTGCACATGTCCGACGTGGACACGCTGCTGGCGCTGATGGACGGTCTGGTCGACCGTGGTAACACCGTCGTGGTGATCGAGCACAACCTCGATGTGGTCGCCCACGCGGACTGGGTGATCGATCTCGGGCCGGACGGCGGCAAGGACGGCGGCCAGATCGTCTTCACCGGCACGCCCGCCGAACTCCTCGCGCACCCGTCCTCGCTGACCGGCGAATACCTGCGCCGGTACAAGACGGGCAGTTAGCCGGAGGACTCCGGCGCCGGGAACTGCTCGGTCCCGGTCACTCGCAACAATTCCAGCGCCGAGGCTTCCCGGCTGCCGGGTGTCGCCGAGTAGACGACCAGGGCCTGGTCGATGTCCGGGACCAGCAGGGTGTCGCAGTCCAGCCGCAGCGATCCGAGGTCAGGGTGATCGATCGTCTTGGCGATCCAGCAGACGCAAGACGCTCGGGCGCACGACCATGTCGATGCGACCCTCCTACGGCGGCGCCGCGCCCGCGAGCTGGAACAGCAAGGTGCGATCCTCGTCGTTGAGCCGCAGCGCGCGTGCGAGCGCGGCCAGCACGGCGCTGGACGGACGCGGACCGCGCCCCTGCTTTAGGCGCACCACGTAGTCCACACTGACGCCGGCGAGCTGGGCCGCTTCCGCACTCCCTGCGGCCGGAACTGCGGACAACTCGCAGGACGCCTGCGAAGCCGCCGGCACCCCGGTGCGCTCAACCCGTGATCATCGGACGGTTCTTGGTACAGAGCCGTGCATGCCAGATCCACCGGAGTGCCGACACTCCCGATCGACTCCACGGCAAGCGCCGATCGGCGACCGCGCAAGTCCGCGACCTTTGACGCTATATGCACGGATGCTGCCGGTATGACGGGAGTGTCGCCGAGCTGTGACTGACCATGTGGAGCAGGTCAGCGTCGCGCAAGCCTGTGCGCGAAAGGGGGCCGCGCTGGCCGACCATGTTGGCGACGTGCAGACCAAACCGAGATGAGATCGTCGCGTGCAGACAGGTCATCCCTGGACAAGCCGAGACAGTCTGCTTGCTGCGCCATCACCGAGGCTCTGTGGACGCCCTCCGGGCGAAGCGCTCCTCCGGCCAGAAGGTGTCTCCCAACGTCAGCTGATCGAACAGAACACAGACGGTTCCCGGCTTGTCCTCGGAATCCCAGACGGCCGACACGTTCCGGCCCCGTTCGTTCCCATAGCGGCTCAGCCAGTAGATTCTATCTCCTGGCTTGAGCTCGCATGCGCTGACCAACTGTCGGCCTGACGTCATGCGAGTACTCGGTTGTCCGACTCGCGCATCGAAACCGTATTCTCCGGTCGGCCGGGGGCACCGCCAGACGATCCGGAACTGCTCGTCGATCGGTAGGGCAGGTGGACCTACGAGCACTTCTTTGACTAGGTAGAACGTGACAAGTCGGCGGGCCCTATCTGACATCTCGCGCCACGGTTTCGAGTGCGCCTCGGTAGATGCGTCAGCGTCCGCCTCCAACTTCGTGGCGATGACAGCCAGATCGTGGTCGGTCGCGGTTTCCGTGCGGAGAACCTGGATCGACCGGGGCAACGAATCGGGTTCGACCCGAAGACGGTGTTCGATTCGCCTGGCGACGTAGTTGTCACGTGCGTCGATGTTGGTATGAAGCTGCGGTACGTCAACTGGGGGTTTGCGAGCCCACTGAGCGGCATCGAAGCAGGCAGCTAACCACTGCGCCTCAGCTTTACTCAGTATCTTGTCCGCCAGTACGGGTATGCCGGGAAGAAGCCCCGGTCTGCCGTTGGGATAGAAGTGCTCGGGGCCGATATGCTCCGGGTACCAGTCGAAGTCGCTGTGGAGCAAGGTCGCGAATCCCTCACCTTGGCGCTGCCAAAAGATCAAATCCTCGCCAAATACGTTCACGTGGTGCTGCACGATGTCCGATGGACCGAATTCGACGCCCGCCATCTCACCCAACTGGGCTTGGATGATCCGGTTGCCCCGATAGCGGCTCAGGTAGGCTCTGACCGCGGCGACGAAGTCAGCGATGGATTCGTCATGCAACTTCTGCTCCGAGTTGACCGTGATCGTCTTGAGCACCTCACCTTTGCGCCGTGCCGACAGAAGTTGCTTGGTGGCGTTGGCCCAGTAGAGGCCGTCGGTGTCCGGGTCATGCACGACGCAGAGCACCGGAATGTTGCCATCGGCCCAGGTGCTGCCGTGGTCACCGATTGGCACGGCATATCCGCCGGACCTGCGCCACGAACGGCCACCCTTGACCTGGATCCTGACCAGGTCGCCGGTGACCTCACCGTCCTCGGTGAACGTGACGTGTTGGTCCTCGCCGAAGTCGTTCTGGCCGTCCACCTCCTGAACGATGTGATTGTGTCGCTCCAGAAGCGCCCGCAGCGCGTTGACCGCCGCACGACTAGGTTTGCGAGCATCAGGCACCTTCGGCAACGGACCCCCCGGATCATGGCGCGCGGTGACCACGGATGGTTCGCGACTAGTTGGACGCGTCGAAGGATAGCGGCTAGAGATCGATCAAGGAGTGTGTAGCGAACATCTCACCCCGGCCGGCAGGGCCGATTCTGCACTCCTAAGGCCCGGAGCAGCCGCGCGATCAGCGGCATTTGCGGAGTGCGCCACGATGCGCATCGTCATATCCCCGGCGCAGCCGGGATGGACTGGAAGGAGGTTCGTGGGTCCGATCACTTACCTGAGGCCGAAAGGTTGACGGGGACAAGAGCATGTCAGAAAACCGGCGACTGTGCCCAAGCATCGGGGCGGTGCGTCCGGGAGACCCGCGCGATACGGCGAAAGCTGGATTGCCTGAAGCCCAATCTCCAGAAGGTGCAAATGCCCGCCCGTCGGAAGAAGATGCTTGACGACCGACGCCGTGTCCCGGGCCGGTCCCGTCCGCTGGCCGGCTCGCCTTCCGGATGCGGAGCGATGTCCAGTGAGGACATTCCAAGGAGATGAGTGGGCCGCCTACGTCGCGCTCGATACGTATGACGATGACGAACGTGGGATCGCCTACGGGACAGAAGGTCCTATGGCGACAGAGTTCCGGTAGTAGTCGTGGGAGTCACGCCCCACCAGGGAGGACGGGAAAGCCGTCCACATGGGCGAAGCGGAACAGGTGACCGGGCACCCAGGATCGGGAGGTACGCGAAATGCGGAGCGCCGATACGGGATCGGGTGTCCAGCGCGGTTTCGGCCGCGCGACGGTTGCTGGAGAGCCGGATGCGGTTAACGTCGCCTGTCCGGTTCGGGAGCGCGGCATGAGGAAACGGACTCGACCAGATGTCGGGCACCGCGCCTCATGCCGACGTTCATCGTTGGATGATAGGCCGGTGACCGAGATCAGGGACGACCACGTGAAAGTCCACTTCCGCATGGACATCGATGAGAAAGGCTGGCCGCCCGCCAGCGTCGAAAGCCTGTGGGCGGTAGACCTCGGTGACGGTACAGCTCGGTTGGACAACACGCCCTGGTTCGTCCGCGGGATCGCCAACGGGGACATCGTCACGGTGGAGCCGGACGATGAGGGTGTTCTCTGGGCCGGTCAGACGGTCCAGCCGTCGCAGAACTGCACCATCCGCTTGATCGTGTTGAAAGACGATGGCTCGGTTGCCGCTCGGGAGAGCGTATTGAAGGCCTTCCACCGCCTCGGCACGACAGGCGAAGGCATCGAGCGCTACCGGATGGTGGCCTTGGATGTACCGCCGGAGGCGAACCTGCCAAAGATCCGCAAGCTGTTGGAACACGGTGCAGAACAGGGTTGGTGGCACTGGGAGGAAGGGTGTGTCACCGCAGCTTGGAAAGCCACTGCTCGAGGGTGATGGCAGCCTGCCCCCGGCTGCTGTCGCGCGGCGAGTCGCAAACCTACTGCCGTCGCTCTACTGAAGTGCTGTGCGCCTCAACTCTGTTCGATATTGCAGCCCCTGCAAGGCGCGCATGTCGGCATTTCAGGATGCTTGCCGACTTGGTGGTAGCGATGTGGTCGAGGACCGATCTGGGGACATCCGTCCGCGCCTGTCCCGGGTCCGCGGACCGGCAGTAGCGGTTCCACCACTGCCTGACCGATCCGTCAGGATTCGTGCTCTCGCCGCGCCGAATCACGGGGCTGCTGTATGGAGAGGTGACATCGTCGTCTCCCTCCAGCAAGCGGGCATTTGAGGAGTGCGTAACCCATATGTCACCCCGGCGAGCTGCGCGACCTCCTCGTGGCGCAGACCCGGCACCTGCCTGCGCGCCCCCGCGGGCAGCCCGACGTCGCCCGGACGCACTCGGTCGCGGGCCTGTCTCAGCAACGCGGCCAGCTCGGTTCGATCCCCAGCTCGATCATGCCGTGTCCGGTCGTCGCCGGGGTGGGATCGTTACTCCCAGGAGATGGCAGCCCTGGCGGGCGGCTACCGGGCACGTGACGCTGGCTCCGTGAACGAAACGAAACGACGACCGCCCTGGTGACCGGGGCGAACAAGGGCTTGGGGCGCGAAACCGTCCGCAGGTTGGCCGATTTGGGCTGGCGGGTGTTTCTCGCGGCGCGCGACGCGAAGCTGGGCCAGGCGGTTGCGGCGGAATTGGCCGAGGGGGGATCAGCAGTGGAGTTCGTCTCGCTCGACGTCACCTCCGCCGCGTCGATCGAGGCCGCGGTCGAGGCGGTGGCGCGACGGACAGCGCGGCCGGACGTACTGGTCGACAACGCGGGCATCGGCGGCACCCGCAAGACGCCCGAGCTGGTCGAGGCCGCGGATTTCCGTGCGGTGTTCGAGACGAACGTGTCAGGCCCGGTGCAGGTGACCCCGCCGCGACTGCACCGGTCGCCTGCCGACGACGGCGCTCGCCGTCGTCAGCGGGCGCCACCGTTGACGTACAGCGTCTGACCGCTGACGTAACTCGCCTCGTCGCTGGCGAGGAAGGCGATCACCGCCGCTACCTCTTCGGGCCGACCCACGCGGCCCAGCGGCGTACGTTCCGCGGCCGCCTTCTGATGGTCCTCGGCGCTCATGCCGACCCGGTCGGCGGTGGCCGCGGTCATGGCGGTGGCGATATAGCCGGGCGCCACCGCGTTGACGGTGATGTTGTACGGGCCGAGTTCCAGGGCGAGCGTCGCGGTGAGCCCCTGGATGCCGGCCTTGGCGGCCGCGTAATTGGCCTGGCCGCGGTTGCCCAGCGCCGACCGGCTCGACAGCGAGACGATCCTGCCGTACCGCTGGGCCGTCATGAACCTCTGCGCGACCTGCGCACAGTGGTAGGCGCCGGTCAGATTGACCGCGAGCACCGCGTGCCAGTCCTCCTCGGACAGGCGGAAGAACAGGTCGTCGCGGGTGATGCCCGCGTTGTTGACCAAGACCTGCGGGCTGCCCAGATCGGTCGCGACCCGGTCGAACGCCGCCTCGACCGAGCCGCGCTCGGTGACGTCGCAGACGTAGCTGCGGGCCACCCCGCCGGCTTCGGTGATCCGCGCGGCGGTCTCGTCGGGCGCGTCGCGGTCGAGTACCGCCACGGCGGCGCCCTCGGCGGCGAGGCGCAGCGCGGTGGCCGCGCCGATGCCGCGGGCCGCACCGGTGACGACGGCGATCCGGTCGGTGAAGCGGTGCATCGAATGTTCTCCTGTCAGAACGCGGCGACGCCGGTCAGTGCGCGGCCGATGAGCAATTTCTGGATCTGGCTCGTGCCCTCGTACAGGGTCATCACCTTGGCGTCGCGGAGGTATTTGCCGACCGGGAACTCATCGATGTAGCCGTACCCGCCGAACACCTGCACCGCTCGGTCGGCCGCCCGGACCGCCGCCTCGGAAGCGAACAGCTTCGCCTTGGAGGACGCCACGGCGAATTCCTCGCCACGGTCGACGAGGTCGGCGACCCGCCACACCAGCAGCCGCGCCGCGTCCACGTCGAGGGCGATATCGGCGAGCAGCTCCTGGACGAGCTGGTGGGCCGCGATCGGCTTGCCGAACTGTTCTCGCTGGGTGGCATAGCCGACGGCGGCGTCCAAGCAAGCCTGCGCCAGCCCGACGCAGCCCGCGGCGACCGACATGCGGCCCTTGGCCAGCGCCGCCATCGCCACACCGAAGCCCTTACCCTCGGCGTGCAGTCGGGCGCTGTCGGGAACACGCACACCGTCCAGCACGAGTTCGGCCGTGGCCTGTCCGCGCAGCCCCAGCTTTCCGTGGACCTCCCGCGCGGTGAATCCGGGCGAATCGGTCGGTACCAGGAACGCGGTGATGCCCCGGTGTCCTTCGCCGCCGCTACGCGCGAACACCAACGCCACATCGGCCCAGGTGCCATTGGTGATGAACATCTTCGTGCCCGACAGCACCCAGTCCGAGCCGTCGCGGACCGCGCGGGTGCGCAGCTGGGCGGCGTCGGAGCCGGTGCCCGGCTCGGTGAGTGCGAAACAGCCGAGCGCCTCGCCGGCCACCAGCGGCGTGAGCCAGGTCTGTTTCTGCTCCTCGGTGCCGAAGTGCTGGATCGATTTGGCCACCAGGCCGAGGGAGACGGAGACGATGCCGCGCACAGCCGAGTCGCCGCGCCCCAGCTCCTCGAGGACCAGGCAGTAGGTGAGATGGTCGCCCGCGCTGCCGCCGTACTGCTCGGGGATGGTGAGGCCGAGAAACCCCAGTTCGCCGAGCCGGGCCACGATCGACCGGTCCACGCTTTCGTCGCGATCCCACCGCGCGGCGTGCGGAACGATCTCCCGGTCGACGAAATCGGCCGCGAGCTGCCGCGCCGCCGTCTGCTCGCCGGACAGTTCGAGGTTCATGGGCGGTAGGCTAGCGAGAATTAAACTAGCGCCGCAAGTTTAGCCCAGGCGTGCCGTGATAATGCGAGGTCAGGGCGCGTAGCGGGCCGTGGCTGTAACGGCGCTCACCGTCGGCGACGGAGCTGGATAGTCGAGTGGCCGGCCAATCGACCGCAATGGGGCTCCGGACGTCGCATGGCGATGTGCCCCCGGCGCTGCATGTCGAAGCAGGACGTGAAGCGCTTGGCGGAAGGTCGCGGCAACGCATCCCGCACCAGGCGGACCATGTCGGCGGCTCGTCGTTTCGGGAATGACAACCCGGCCGATTCCGCCGACAACCCTCACCGGTCAGGCTGATGAGGTTCTCGGGCGTTCATCGGGCGGTGACCGCGCCGCATTCCGTCGCGAGCCAGGCGGGGAACTCGGTGAGGTCGGTGAGCACCACGTCCGCGCCCGCCGCGCGCAGTTCGTCGGCCGTGCACGGCCCGGTGCTGACCCCCACTGCGAAGACATCCGCGGCGCGCGCGCCGTTCATGTCGCCGACGTGGTCGCCGACGAACAGACTCGCGCCCTGCTCGCGCAGCGTCGCCGCCTTGCCCGCCGACCAGAGGTCGCCGGCGAGATGGTCGACGCGCCAGCCGAGTTCGGCGATGTGCAATTGCGCGAGCGGCGCGTGCTTGCCGGTGACCACGAGCACTCGCCCGTTGCGGGCCTCGACAGCCGCCAGCGCGGCCTGCGCGCCGGGCATCGGGGGAATCGCCGAGACGATCGTCGGGTAGAGCGCTCGGTAGCGGGTGACCAGGGCCGGAACGAGGTCTTCGGGCGCGCCCGCTTCGACGAGCAGGGTGGCCAGCGGCGGGCCGAGCCGATCGGCGAAGGTCGTCCCGGACAGCGGCAGGCCGAACTCGGCGCCGAGTCGGTCGATGGCGCTGGCGACGCCAGGTCGCGAGTCGATCAGCGTCATGTCGAGGTCGAAGCCCACGGTCCAGGTCACCTGACCGACCCTAATCGCCCGCGCCGCGGCGTGCCGGTCGGGCTGTTGTGATTCACAACTCCCTCGGGCGAAAGCCGTGCCGCCGCAACGAGAGCCGTGATCCACGTGGAACCCCGGATGCACTCGATGCCGGTTGAGCGACTGTGCCGCCGCCGGTTTCGGCATCGACCGCAAGTACGCGTCAGGTGCGTCGAGGTGGCGCCGCACGCTTGGCGTAGCCGCTGATCGGGCTGATCTCCATCCGATGGATCCCGCTCAGCGCCGCGATCCGCTCCGTGGTGTAGCGGAACAGGTCGTCCGCGTCTCGGCAGACGACGCAGACCAGCAGATTGTGCGGTCCGGTGGTGGCGCCGACGAACGCCGCCTCCGGATCGGCGGCCAGCGCGGTCGCGACGGCGACGAGCTGGGCGGGGGCGACCGTGAGCCACAGCAGGCTCTGCACGGCGTAGCCGAACAGAGCCGGATCGATCTCGACGTCGAAGCCGAGCACCCGGGCGTGACGCAATTCCTCGAGCCGCCGCCGTACCGCGGATTCCGACCAGCCGACGGCTCGTGCCAGGCGCGGATACGCGGCCCGCCCGTCGGCGGCGAGCGCGCGGAGCAGACGCCGATCCAGTTCGCTCGGCGTCACGGTCGCGGCCGGATCCGTGTCGGGCGCACGCAGGGCCGCGGTCTGCTCGGTGGACAGCGCCGACATCCGTCCCTGCCAGCGGCGCTGCATGACATGCCGCAGCACGCGGTGGGCGTCCACCGTGTGGACGGCCGGATGGCGAGCCAGCTCGGGCAGGGGAGCGTCGCCGGGAACGCGGAACAGGCAGACCAACTCGGACCCACCGCCGACGACGGTCACCCAGGCGGTGTCGGCCCGGCGCGCCAGCGTGTCGGCCAGCGCGGCGGTGGCATCGGGACGGACCCGCAGACGGACCAGCCACTCGGCTTGGCCTACCCGCGCGGTGTCGGCGACCCCGGTGACGCGCAGCCCGCCGGTGTCGAACAGCCGCCGGTAGCGGCGAGCCAGGGTGCGTTCGGAGACCTCCAGCACCGGCGCGAGTCTGCTGAACGGCGCGCGGCCGTCGAGCTGCAGGGCGTGCAGCAAACTCCGGTCGACGTCGTCCAGGATGACCGAATCCACCATGTCAGCGTAGGGCAGTGCCGGAATCCGGCGAATCGCCCGTGCGCACGGGCGGTACGGCGGCGCCGGGACAAACATCGACGGCGTGCAGAAACCCATCGACGCCCTTCACCACACCGCAATCCTGACCCGAGATCTGGACGGCCTGGAACGCCGCTATCTCGACCTCGGGTTCACACTGAGTCCCCGCTCGCGGCACCTGCTCAGCGCACAGCCGGGCGAGCCGCCCACGCCCGGATGCACGGCCAACCGGTGCGTGTTGTTCGGCGGGTCCTATCTCGAATTGCTCGGCATCGTCGACGAGACCGCACCGGATCCCTGGCACACCAAAGCGATGGCCGACGAGTACGAAGGTTTCCGCCTGCTCAACCTGGAGACCGGCGACGCCGAGTCCGCGCGGCGGCAGCTGCTCGCGGCGGGGCTGCGTGCCACCGGCGTGCTCGACCTCGAGCGCGACGTCGAGACCGAGGACGGCGTGCGCACGGTGCGCGCGCGGGCCGTGCACGTGGATCCGAGCTCGACGCCCGAGGCCCTCCTCGGCGTCGCCCAGCATCTGACCCGCGAATACGTGCACCAGCCGCGCTACCTCTCGCACCCGAACGGCGCGCGTGCCATCGCCGCCGTGCTGATCGTCGCGGCCGATGCCGAGTTCGACGGGATCGTCGAACGCTACGGCCGCATCCTGGAGGCGCCCGCCGTGGGCAAAGGGCCGCTGACCGTGCTGGAGCTGGGTACGGCGCGGTTGGAACTGGTGCGCGCGTCCCAGGCCGACGCCGTGTTGCCGGGCGAGCCGGCGCCCGCACCGTCGTACCTGGCCGCCATGACGATCGCCGTGCGCGACCTTCGCATCGCACGCGATGTCATCGAGAACACGGGTGTGCCGGTGCGCGAGACGGACGAGGGATTCTTCGTCTCCGCGCGCGACGCCTACGGCGCCGGCCTGTTCTTCGTGGCGCGCTGAGTCAGCGGCGGGCGGGGCCCTCGCCGAGGCGCGGTTCGGCGAGGGTGGAGCGCTTGCGGCCGTATCCGAGGTAGACCGCGATGCCGACCAGCACCCACACGCCGAAGCGCACCCAGGTCAGCGCCTCCAGAGTGGTCGCGAGCAGGACGCAGCCGATCAGCGCGAGCAGCGGAACGACGGGCACCAGCGGGGTGCGGAACGGGCGTTCCCGTTCGGGCTCCGCCCGGCGCAGCACCAGCACGCCAACGCACACCACCGCGAACGCCGACAGCGCGCCGATGTTCACCAGCTCGACCACGATGTCGATCGGCAGCAGTCCCGCGATGATCGCGCCGAGCGCGCCGAGCAGCACGGTCAGCCGGACCGGGGTGGACCGCTTCCCGGTCGCCGCGAGACCGAAGGGCAACAGCCGGTCGCGGCACATGGCGAACATCAACCGCACCTGCGCGTAGACGATCAGCAGCAGGCCTTTGGTGAGCGCGATGATCGAGGCGATCACGATGACGTCGCCGATCCAGCCGATGCGCACCGCGCCGAACGCGGTCGCGATCGGCGCGCTGTTGTTCAACGTGGCGAACGGCACCATGCCGGTGAGCACGGCGCTGACCAGCGCGTAGAGCACGGTGGCGATGAGTACCGTCCCGATGATCGCGAACGGCAGGTCGCGCCGTGGATTACGGGCCTCCTCCGCCGACGCGGCGACCACGTCGAAGCCCAGGAATGCGAAGAACGCGATCGCGGCGCCGCCGACGATCCCGCCGATGCCGAACGGCGCGAACGGGGTCCAATTGTCCACGCTCACGTGCGGGCCGCCGACGGCGATCACCAGCACGAGCACGCCGATGGTCACCGCGACCAGCGCCTTGGTGATGCGCGCGGTGAACGTCACCTCGCCGACGAGCACCGCGACGACGGCGGCGACGATCAGTACGGCGGGCAGGTTCACCACGCCGCCTTCGGCGGGCCCTGCGACGAGTGCGTGCGGGACGGTGATGCCGAACAGCGAATCCAGCGCGGACACCGTTGTCCCGGACCAGCCGATCGCCACCGCGGCTCCCGCGATGACGAACTCGAGCAGCAGGTTCCAGCCGACCAGGAACGCGGGTGCTTCGCCGAGGGTCGCGTAGGTGTAGGTGTAGGCGCTGCCGGAGACCGGAACCATCGCCGCGAGTTCGCTGTAGCACAGGGCGACCAGCACGCACACCGTTCCGGCCAACGCGAACGACAGCACGATGGCGGGCCCGGCCTTCTCCGCGGCGGCCACACCGGTGATGACGAAGATTCCCGCGCCGACGATGGTGCCGACGCCCATGGCGGTGAGATCGAGCCGGCCGAGCCTGCGCGCCAGCGTGGGCGCGCCCGTCTCGGTCGCGGTGTCGGGCAGGCGGCGGCGCCAACGCCGGGCTGATTCGGTGGTCATGACTCCCTTACGCGAACGGTCCGTCGGTCGCGGCCGGTGCCGAACCGATGGACCATTCTCGCCGCGCCGCAGCGCGTGGGAATAACTGGGGTGTTGCGCTCAGCTGCTCGACGACGCGGCGAACGGCGTGGCGGCGGCGACGCGAGCGGTGCGGTTGGGATGCCGCCACAAGCCCCTGCGTTCCAGGATCGGCAGCACGCCTTCGCCGAGAACCAGTAGGCCTCTTCCAGATGGGGGTAGCCGGAGAGGATGAAGTGCTTGATGCCCAGACGCGCGTATTCGGCCAGCCGATCGGCGACTTCGGCGTGCGAGCCCACCAGCGCGGTGCCCGCGCCGCCGCGGACCAGGCCGACACCGGCCCACAGATTGGGCGCGATCTCCAACCGGTCGGTGCTGCCGCCGTGTAGTTCGCTCATCCGTCGCTGGCCTTCGGACTCGCTGCGGGCCAGATTGCTCTGCACCCGCTCGATGTCGGCGGGGTCGATGCCTGCCAGCAGGCGGTCGGCCTCGGCCCAGGCCTGCTCGGAAGTGTCCCGGCTGATCACGTGGACGCGCAGGCCGTAGTCGAGGACGCGGCCGTGGTCCACCGCCAGGCGGCGGATCCATTCCAGCTTCCTGCTCACCGCGAGCAGCGGCTCGCCCCAGGTCAGGTAGGTGTCGCTGTAGCGGGCCGCGATCGGGCCCGCCGGTTCGGAGGAGCCGCCGAAGAACACCGGCGGTACCGGGTCCGGTCGGTTGCCCAGCAGCGCCTGGTGGACTCGGATGTGCTCGCCCTCGAAGCTCACCGGCTCGGTGGAGGTCCACAGCTCTCGCACGACGTGCAGGAACTCGCCGGTGCGGGCGTAGCGCTGGGTCTTGTCCAGGAAGTCACCGTAGGCCTGCTGCTCGTGCGGCTCTCCGCCGGTCACCACGTTGAGCAGCAGCCTGCCCCTGGAGTGCCGCTGGAAGGTGGCCGCCATCTGGGCCGCGAGGGTCGGGCTCACCAGGCCGGGACGGAAGGCGACCAGGAACTCGAGTGTCTCGGTGGTCTCGACCATCATCGCGGTGGTCAGCCACGCGTCCTCGCACCACGCGCCGGTCGGGGTGAGCACGGCCTCGAAACCGTTGTCCTCGGCGGCGGCGCCGATCTGATTCAAGTACCGCAGGCTCGCCGGGCGGTCGCCGGACATGAAGGTGCCGTGCCCGCCCGCGATCAGGGCGCGGGAATCGCCGTAGGTGGGCAGGAACCAGTGGAACGACAGACTCATGCTGAGCCAACTCCCTTCCGGAGACCGCGGCCGCGCCGATGACGGATTGATCTAGGCGGTGCGCCCGGTGGGCTCGCCGCAGTGGTCCATGCTGGCCGCTCGACGGGGCCGGGTCACGGTTTGCGACCAGCCCGGTTTTTATTCGGGTATCCGGCCGTGTCAATATTCGTGACTAGACGTAACCACGAATCACACGTAATCTGAGCTCAGCACGCACCCTCCGGGTGCGAGGCGGATCGGACGAAACGAGTACCTCAATGACGCGGCATGTCGACGTATTGATCATCGGCGCTGGGCTGTCCGGAATCGGCATGGCCTGCCATCTCACCAAGGAGCAGACGGGACGCAGCTACGCGATCCTGGAGCGCCGGACGGCCATCGGCGGCACCTGGGACCTGTTCCGTTATCCGGGCATCCGCTCCGATTCCGACATGTACACCTTCGGTTACGGCTTCCGGCCGTGGAACGGCACCAAGGTCCTCGCCGACGGGCCGCACATCCGCCGGTACATCGAGGAAACCGCCGCGGAATACGGCGTCACCGAGCACATCCGGTTCGGCCGGAAGGTGACCACGGCGCGCTGGTCCAGTGCGACGGCCACCTGGACCGTGGCGGCGCTCGATGAGCAGACCGGCGAGTCCGAGGTCTACACCAGCGACTTCCTGGTCGGCTGCACCGGCTACTACGACTACGACAACGGCTACCGGCCGCGGTTCCCGGGCGAGGAGAACTTCGGCGGGCAGATCGTGCACCCGCAGCATTGGCCCGAAGACCTCGACTACACCGGCAAGCGGATCGTCGTGATCGGCTCCGGAGCCACCGCGATCACGCTGATCCCGGCGATGAGCGACGCGGCGGAGCACGTCACCATGCTGCAGCGCTCGCCGACGTATATCACCGCGCTGCCCGCCGACGACCCGGTCGCGGTGGGGATGAAAGCCGCCAAGGTGCCCGAGAAGCTTGCCTACCGGATCGGGCGGGCGCGCAACATCGCTTTGCAGCGCGCGAGTTTCCAGCTGTCGCGCACCAATCCGGAAGCGGCCAAGAAGCTGCTGCTGGCCGCCGTGCGGATGCAGGTCGGCCCTGGCATCGACATGCGGCACTTCACCCCGAGTTACAACCCGTGGGACCAGCGGCTGTGCGTAGTGCCCAACGGGGATCTGTTCAAGGTGCTGCGCAGCGGCAAAGCCTCCATCGTCACCGACCGCATCGAGACTTTCACCGAGATGGGCATCCGCCTCGTCTCCGGCGAAGAACTGCCCGCCGACCTGGTGATCAGCGCCACCGGCCTGAACGTGCAGATGCTGGGCGGCGTGACACTCGAGATCGATGGCGAGCCGGTGGTAACCCGCGACCGGGTGGTCTACAAGGGAACCATGCTCGACGGCGTGCCGAACGCGGTGATGGTGCTCGGCTACACGAACGCCTCCTGGACGCTGAAGGCGGACTTGGCGGCCGAGTACTTCTGCCGCGTGCTCAACCACATGAACAAGCACGGCTTCACCCGGGTGGAGGCCGTCGCCGCCGAGCGTGACCGAGGCGCCGATTCGGTGATGGGCGGGGCACTGACTTCCGGCTACATCCAGCGCGGCGACGCGGTGATGCCCCGGCAGGGTACCAACGGTCCCTGGCAGGTGATCAACAACTACTTCCGCGACCGCAAGCTGCTGCGCAAAGGCGCACTCGAGGACGGAGTGCTGGCGTTCAGCCGGGCCGAGAAGTCGCCGGCCTCCGCACGGCCGCTGGAAGGCATCCGCAGCGCCTGAGCGCCGCCGATCACTTCACTGCGGCGGGCACGACGAGGTGTCCGCCGCCAGCGCGGGCAACGCGCACAGCGCGGTTCGCGGGTAGTAGGCGCCCATGATGTCGGTGGCGGCCTGAGCGGGAGGCGTGCCGCCGGGCACCCGCTGCACCGCCTGCGCAAAGCCGTCGTCCGGCAGCATGGTGCGCAGCAGGAGCACCTGCTGCCGGTCGGCGTACGCGGAGGCGAAAGGCACGAAGGTCGCGCCGGGGATCTGGTCGTGCTCGTTGCTGTTCCGCGCCGACGACGTAGGTGTAATAGCCGTCGGTGTCCACCACGGTCTGGTCGTCGGTGCGGCATCCCTCGTCGACGCTGCCGTCCGGCAAGGGGTTGCGGCCCACCGGGCCGGGCAGCAGCGACGGGTAGACGCACATCGAGAAGTAGCGCACGTCCGCCGCCGGGCGCGGGGTGCTCGCCGCGCACGGTGCGCTCCCAGCCAGGCACCGCACTCTACGAGGGATGCCCGTCCGGGCCGGAGCCGGAACCGTCTCGCGCGTTACAGACCGAGCAGAGTCTCCGCGATCGTCCCGATGGCGTCGCGAAATTCGGCGCGACCGAGTTCGTCGTCGCTGCGGCGCGCGAGCACGCCCGCGGTCAGGGTGTAGCCGATGGTTTCCGCGATCACCCGCGGCGTCGTCACCGGGGTGACGCGGCCTGCGTCGATTTGGCGCTGGAGATATCGGGTGAAGCGGCGGATCGGGCGTTCGGTGATCTCCTCGGCCAGCGCGGCGACCTTGGGGTCCACCGCCCCGCGCTCATCGATCAGGCGCAGCATGGGACCCGCCGCGGCGACCGCCGTGGCGAAGGAATCGATGGTGGCGCGCAGCATCCTTCGCGGATCGTCGTCCTCGATGCCCGGCTCCTGGGCTGCGAGGAAATCGTCGCGGACCCGCTCGGCCAGCGCGAGGAAGATCTCCTCTTTCGAGGCGAAGTAGATGTACATCGTCGCCCGGGAGACGCCCGCCGCCGCGGTGATCGCGGCGACTGTGGTGTTGTCGTAGCCGCGCTCGGCGAACACCCGGGCGGCGGCGTCGAGCAGGTCGCGGTGCCGGGAGGTGTGCGAACGCTCCCGCGCGGCACGCACCGACCAGGTGGACTGGGTCACGGAGTTCATCGTGACGGATATTGACGTTGACGTCAATGTCAACGACACTGGGCGGCATGCAGCTGGTCGTGGCGAACAGGGGAGAAATAGCGGTGCGTGTGGTGCGTACCGCCCGGGAACAGGGCTGGCGCACCCTGGCGATGCATACGGCGGAGGAACGGGACGCGTTGCACGTCCGTCTGGCCGACGACGCGGTGGCATTGCCCGGCGTCGGCGCCGCGGCCTACCTCGACGTGCCTGCGGTCGTCGCGGCGGCGCGAAAGGCGGGGCCGGGCGCCTTGGTGCACCCCGGCTACGGATTCCTCAGCGAGAGCGCGGAATTCGCGGCCGCGTGCGCGGCGAGCGAGCTCGTGTTCGTCGGTCCTTCGGCGGAGGCGCTGGAAGTCTTCGGGGACAAGACCGCGGCGCGCGCGGCGGCCGAACGCGCGGGCGTCCCGGTACTCCCGGCGACCCGCCGCGGCGCGGACGTCGCCGCGGTCCGGACACTGCTCGCCGCTCATCCCGACGGAGTGATGGTGAAGGCCGCCGGGGGCGGCGGCGGACGCGGCATGCGAGCGGTGCGCGACGCCGCGCGCGTGCCGGAGGCCTTCGAACGCTGCCGCGCGGAGGCGCTGGCCGGATTCGGCGACGACGGGGTCTACGCGGAGGCGCTGGTCAGCGGAGCGCGTCACATCGAAGTCCAGATCGTCGCGGATGGCTCAGCGGCGGCGGCCGTCGGCGATCGCGATTGCAGTGTGCAACGCAGGCAGCAGAAACTGCTCGAAGTGGCGCCCGCTCCCCAGCTCTCCGCGGTGTCGCGGGAGCGGTTGCACTGCTGGGCCGTCCAGCTCGCCGAATCCGTCGGCTGCCGCGGCGTCCTCACCGTCGAGTTCCTCGTGCGCGGCGAGGAGGCCTGGTTTCTCGAGGTCAACCCGCGGCTGCAGGTGGAGCACACCGTCACCGAAGCGGTCACCGGGATCGATCTGGTCGCGGTGCAATGCGATCTCGCCCGCGGGGCCACGCTGGCCGATCTCGCGTTGCCGGACCCCGCGTCCGCACGCGGCTACGCGGTGCAGGCGCGCCTGAACGCCGAAACCGTCACCGCGGGCGGGGACGTGCTGCCCGGCACCGGCACGCTGACCCGGTTCGCGCCCCCGACCGGCGCCGGTGTGCGGGTCGACACCGCCGCGTATACCGGGATGCGCCAGGACGCGCGCTTCGACTCCCTGCTGGCGA
This sequence comes from Nocardia sp. NPDC004573, assembly GCF_053602135.1. NCBI lineage: Bacteria > Bacillati > Actinomycetota > Actinomycetes > Mycobacteriales > Nocardiaceae > Nocardia > Nocardia sp. NPDC004573. The sequence goes on along the minus strand of NZ_JBSGDA010000005.1, from coordinate 225,501 downwards.
AGATCGTCGCCGCCGGTCCCTCCTATCCGGCCGCGCTGCGCCGGTGCGCCGACGCGCTGGCCGAGACCGTCGTCACCGGTGTGGACACGAACGTCGCCGTGCTGCGCGCGGTCGTGGCGGACCTGTCGCAGGGCCGCGTCGTGCCGACCACGTGGTTCGAGCAGAATGTCGATGCGTTGGCCCGGCGCGCAAGCGATTTCGTCGATGCCCTGCCCGTCGCGCCGGACGCGGAGGAGGTCACGGCGGCCGAGGTGACGCTGGCAGGCGACGAGGAAGCGGTGCGGTCGCCGATGGGCGGCACGGTGGTCGCTCTCGCCGAATCCGGCGCCGTCGTCGCGGCGGGTGGCGAGGTGGCGGTGCTGGAAGCGATGAAGATGCAGCACGTGGTGCGCGCCGAGCAGGACCTGCGGGTGTGCCGCCACGTCGTAGCGGTCGGCGCGGTCGTCGATCCGCATGCGCCGCTGCTGACCTTCGTCGCCGCCGAGCACGACGGCACGGTCGCGGAACACGCCGCGATCGACTTGGACGCGGTGCGCGCCGATCTCGCCGAGGTCGATGCCCGACACCGCGTCGGCCTCGACGAAGCCCGCCCGGAGGCGGTCGCGAAACGTCATCGGCTCGGGCGGCGCACCGCCAGGGAGAACATCACCGACCTGGTCGACGCGGACAGTTTCGTGGAGTACGGCGCGCTGGCCGTCGCTGCGCAGCGCCTGCGCCGCAGCCAGGAGGATCTGATCGCGAACACACCCGCCGACGGACTGATCGCGGGGGTCGCCACCATCGACGCCGAGCGATTCGGTCCCGATCGCTCGCGTGCGGTCGTGCTGTCCTACGACTACACGGTGCTGGCGGGCACCCAGGGAATGCGCAACCACGTCAAGACCGACCGGATGCTGGAACTGGCTCGCGAACAAGGACTTCCGGTGGTGTTCTTCACCGAGGGCGGCGGCGGCAGACCGGGCGACACCGACTATCCCGGCATCTCCGGACTCGACGTCACCACCTTCCGCGCGATGGGTGCGCTCGCGGGCCGGGTTCCGTTGATCGGGATCGTGTCCGGCCGGTGCTTCGCGGGTAACGCGGCGCTGCTCGGCATGTGCGACGTCGTGATCGCCACACCGGACGCGAACATCGGCATGGGCGGCCCCGCCATGATCGAGGGCGGCGGGCTCGGCGTGTACGCCCCGGAGGACATCGGCCCCGTCGAGGTGCAGCGCCGCAACGGTGTCGTGCACATCGTCGCCGCCGATGAGGCCGAGGCGGTCGCCACCGCCCGTCGCTATCTCGCCTACTTCCGAGGCGCTACCGAGGACTGGATCGCACCGGACCCGCGCCTGGCGCGGCACGTCGTCCCCGAGAATCGGCTGCGCGCGTTCGACATCCGCGCCGTGATCGAGGCCGTCGCGGATGTCGGGTCGGTGCTGGAGCTGCGGCGCGACTGGGCCGCCGGGATCGTCACGGCCCTGATCCGGGTCGAAGGACGGCCGTTCGGGTTGATCGCCAACGACTGCCACCATCACGGCGGGGCGATCGACGCTCCCGCCGCGGACAAGCTCAGCATGTTCCTGCGCCTGTGCGACGCGCACGGCCTGCCGATCGTCTCCTTGTGTGACACACCGGGATTCATGGTGGGCCCCGACGCGGAGAAGGACGGCACGGTGACGAAGTTCAGTCGCCTGTTCATCGACTCCGCCGCGCTCTCCGTGCCGCTGGGCACCGTCATCGTGCGCAAGGGCTACGGTCTGGGCGCCCAAGCCATGGCGGCGGGCTCGTTCCGCGCGCCCCGGTTCGTCGTCGCCTGGCCGACCGGGGAAATCGGCGGCATGGGTCTGGAAGGCGCGGTCCGCCTCGGCTTCGCCAAAGAGCTCGCCGCCATCGAGGATCCGGGTGAGCGGCAGCAAGCGTTCGACAATCTGGTGCAGCTCGCCTACGCCAACGGCAAGGCGCTCACCGCCGCGACCGTCCTGGAAGTCGACGACGTCATCGATCCGGCCGACACCCGCCGCTGGATTCGCACCCTGCGCTGACCCACCGGCCCACGAGCGCGGGGAGAGGACGGCCCCCGCGCTCGACGCCCGGCCGGTGGGTGCGGTTGAGGTCATGATCCGCACGCGCGCCACATCAGGTGCCGTGCCAGGACGGTCCGTCCTCGCCACGGGACCGCGGACCGGCGAGCCGGGCAACGCCCACGACACATCCACGGCAGAGAGACATGCCGGAACCAGCCGGTGTGCCGTTCCGGGCACGGCTTCCTGCTCGCTCATCGGCGTCAGCGTGCGCGAAAACCGATTCGTTTCGGGGAATTCACGCGTGGCGGCGCAGTAGAACGGAGTTTTCCCGTGAACTCATCCCTTGCCTGGCGCAGCGCGCCGCGCACCCACCGTCCCGATCCCGGACCCGCGCCGAGCACGACCGAACGCGGGGCCGGTGGTGCGGATCCGGGGCAGTGAGATGGCCCGGGAAAGCTGTCACGCCCGAGCGGGTGTCGCCCGCTGGTGAAGACGTTGCCGGTCAACGCCGTCCCCGGAAGGTGCGGCGTAGGTCGTCGGTCCATCGGCCGGGGATTTCCCAGGGAATGAAGTGCCCGCCGTGGTCGTGGACGGTCAGGTTGACGTGGTTGTACCACTGGGCGCGGTCGCCGGTGCGGAAGTGTTCCACGCGTTGGGCGGTGCTGATGCCGGGTGGGTTCTCGTAGCCGACGAAGGTGATGCCGGTGGGGGCCTGCACGACCGGCAGGCGGTCGTGCGAAGGTGTCCAAGGATAGCGGTTGTGGTTGGCGTAGAGGCGAATCGAGGTGCCGATGGTGTTGGTGGCCCAATAGATCGTGGCGTGCGTGAGGAGATCGTCTTTGCTGAAGACGGTTTCGATGTCGCCGCCGTTGTCGCTCCATTTGATCCAACGTTCCAGGATCCACGCCAGCATGCCCGCCGGGGAATCGGACAGGGCGTGGGCGAGGGTGCTGGGAGCGAGCAGGTGTGCGGCCAGGTGGACGGCGAAACGTCTGTCCAACTCGACGATTCGGGCGCGTACCTCGGCGGGCAGGCCGTCGGGAATCGGCTGGCCGCCGCTGAAGTCCCAGGCGCGATCACCGTTGAAGAAGTCGAGTCTCAGTCCGGATCCGATGTGGATGGCATACAACTCGTCGGCGTACTTGTGGCCGAGTTGCGCGGTGACCAGCGCGCCCACGTCGCAGCCGGCGGCACCGTATTTCTCGTGGCCCAGCACATCGGTCATGAGCGTGTGCCAGAGGTCGGCGACCTTCCAGAAGTTCAGGTCCGGCCGGTTGGCCAATGGGCTGGAGAACCCGAAGCCGGGAAACGAGGGCACGATCACGTCGAACGCCTCGGCCGGGTCACCGCCGTGCACGCCCGGATCCGCCAGCAGGTCGGCGACCTTGGACCAGTGCCAGAACGTCCACGGCCAGCCATGTGTCAGTATCAGCGGCGTCGGATCCGGCCCGACGCCGGGCCTGCGCATGAAATGCACCGGCACGTCATCGATCTCGATCTGGTAATGCTGGTAGGTGTTGATCCGGGCCTCGGCTGCGCGCCAGTCGTATCCATCGCGCCAGTAGTCGACGAGTTCTTGGAGATAGCTTCGAGGAACGCCGTAGTACCGGTCTTCATTGCCGACATCGTCGGGCAGGCGGGTCAGATCCAGGCGCTGCCGCAGGTCGGTGAGCACGCTGTCGGGGACGTGAATCCTCGTCGGCGTCAAGGGGAAGGGTCGCACCTCACTGGTTCCGTCGCTCATCGGGCCCTCCTGTGCCGTCCGGTCGCCCACTTTGCATAAGCAGCTTATTTAAGCAACTTTTATAAGCGCCGGATATAGTTGGGCGTGTGGATGACATCGACGATTTCGACGTGGACGCCTTCGCCACGGCGATCGAGGACTTCAACCGGGTCTACATCCGCATCCCGGTGCGGGAGAAACTGCCGTTCACCACGCTGTCGGTGCTCGACACCCTGGCTCACCGTGGCCCGGCGCGGCTGACCGATCTGACCGAGACCGAGCAGCTGACCCAGCCGGGCATCACGCAACTCATCGCGCGCTTGGAGCGCGACGGGCTGGTGCAGCGCCACCGTGACCCCGACGATGGACGGGCCGTCATCGTGTACCTGACCGAGGCGGGCCGGCGGGTGCGGCGAGCTCGCCATGACGACCGCATCCGATACCTGACTCCGATGGTTCGCGAACTCGGCCCCGCACACCGCCAGGCGCTCGCCGCCGCACTGCCCGCCCTCGCCCGGCTCGCCCAGTTGCAGCGAGAGCGCTGACGCGCACGGCATGCGCCGCCGGTGCAGGTGTGCGGCAAGCGGTGGATCCGTACCCTGCTCGGAGTGACTCGAGATCAGACCACATCGCCGAGAGTCGTAGCGACGGATTCCTACCGGACGATCGAGAATCCCTCCGAGACGCAGCTGCACGACATCCTCGCGGACATGAACCTGAGTGTGCCGTTCGTGATCGTCGACCGGCTCGGCGGCCCCGAACCCGGCGACTATTACATCCAGGTTCACCTCGATGAACAAGTGGATCCTGAGCAGGGGCACGGCTATATCGTCGAATTCCGCGACGGAGGACCGGATGCGCATTTCCGTGCCACCGTCAGCGACGACGTTCCGTGGGACGGCGTCTACTCTCCCGCATTCGAGACCGTGGTGAACGCCGTCCAGGGCTGGGCATTCCAGCGCGGAGGTTGGCGAACGGCACTGGGCTGGGAACGGCTCGAGTTCGACCACTGACCAGCCGAGGCGACAGGCGCTGTCTGCTCTCCACGCCGCCCGCATGGACGTCAGCGGCGGGTGTTCACATGATCGGCGGCCGAACTTGTCGTGGTGCGCCGGGATACTCGGCACCCGGCCCATCTTCGTGACGAACTGGAGGAGTCATGGCGCGCGATCTCGACGACCTGCCGTACGCGCGATACCTCACCGCACCGGACGGCGACCTCGAAGCGGAAGGCGACTACGACTGCGTGCGGGTGGACGGCGGCGTGCTGGAGGACCTCGATGTGCGGCACGCGCGGTTCAACGAGTCCGTGTTCACCTCGACCACCTTCACCCGGGGGACTCTGCGCTACAGCCGGTTCGCCGAGGTGTGGCTGCGTCATGTCCGCTGGGTCGGCACCGAGCTGGCCGACACGGCATGGATCGACGGCGAGGTGGTGTCGGGGGCGATGTCTGGCGTCGACTTCGCGGGCGCCAACCTGCGGCGGGTGCGATTCGAAGGCTGCAAGTTCGACTCGGTGAACTTCCGCGGCGCCCACCTGCGCGAGGTGTCCTTCACCGATTGTGTGCTGCGCGATTGCGATTTCGCCGAAGCAGCCCTGACCGACATCACGGTGCCCGGCTCCGAACTCGTCCGCCTTTCTTTGCGCAACGTTCGCTCGGCGAAGGTGGACCTGCGCGGCGCGACGGCGCTGGACATCGCCGACGGGCTCGACAGCCTGCGCGGCGCGACGATCACAGGCCCACAACTGATGGATCTCGCGCCCGCCTTCGCGCGTTCCATCGGTCTCACCGTGTCGGATTGACCACCTGCGGTTCGCCGAGATGCCGCTGCCGGGCGAACACCTCCGTGCGCCTGCGCCTGCCGCACCGGCATTTCGGCGAACCGCCGATGAGCCCGACACCCGATTGATACATTGCGCCGATACCGCGCAGTACCGCTTTTATCGAGGACACGAGCCATGATCGATCCGGATTCCCTCCGCAGTACCGAGGGTGTGCGCGCTCTGGTACGCATCGCCGGAGAGTGTGGCATGGCGCCCGCGGAGTGCCTGGCCGGAACGGCGCTGGCGCCGGCCGCACTGGACGATCCGTGCGCCGAGATCACCGCCCGCGACGAACTGCGGATAGTGCGCGCGGTGCTCGGCCGCTTCGGCGACGAGCCCGGGTTGCATCTCGCGGCGGCGGTCCGTCACCGCATGCGGTCGCGCGGGCCGTGGGGGCTCGCGCTGCTGGGCAGCCGGACGCCGCGGGAGCTGATCGAGGTGGGGCTGCGCTGCGTCGGCCGCGCGGTGCCGTTCGGGCGAGTGACCGTCGAGGAAGCCGACGGTGAAGCCCGGCTGGTGTTCGAGGACGCGAATCTTCCGCCCGGCATGCGGGCGTGCTTCGCCGAGGCGACGCTGGCCGGGTTGCCCGCCTTCGATCGTGAACTGTTCTCCGTCGGCGTCCCGGTGCGGCGGGTCAGTTTCCGGCACGCCTGCCCGGGCGACACCAAGCGCTATCGGGACGTCTTCGGCGTGGTGCCGATCTTCGGCGCGCCGATGAGCGCGGTGGTCTTCGATCGGGGCGTGCTCGACCGGCCCCTGCCGCCGGTGAGCGCCGCCGCCAAGGACAACTGCGGGCTACTGTGCCGCGACCTGCTCGACCGGCACCGGCCCCGCACCGGGGTCGCCGCGTCGGTGCGTGATCGCCTGGTCCGCACTCCGGGTGAGATCCCCGATCAGGCGACGGTCGCGCTCGGGCTGTACATGAGCTCGCGCACCTTGTCGCGGCGGCTGCACGAGGAGGGAACCTCGTTTCGCGCCTTACTGGACGAAGTGCGTCAGACCATGTCCGAGGTGTTGCTCGCGCACACCGATATGACGACGGAACAGGTCGCGGCGCGGCTCGGCTATGCGGAGGCGGCCTCTTTCATCCGAGCCTTCCGCCGCTGGCAGGGCTGCCCTCCACAGACGTTTCGCTCGCGGGGAAGGCGCTCGCAGCGTGCCCCCGAACTGGTCTGAGCGTCCCGCTCCCGCCGGGCGCGTCGGCCTGCCGGAGCACCCTACGTCGGGCGGAAGCGGGCAGACGGTCGGCTATCGTGCTGCGGGGCAGCGGGCGGGTCGATCCGGCGCTGGGATCGCCTCCAGCAACGCTCCCGTACTATCGCGATCGGAGTCGGCCTGCCGGGGAGATGAAGGAGGAGGGTGTGGAAGTTCGCACCAGCAACGAGCCACTGTGGTTACGGTTGGGCCAACGACTTCCGGAGCATTCCGCGCCGGCGGGCGCCGCGGCACACTCGGTTGTGGGAGCCGTCCGATGAGCGACGAAGGCGCCGACCTACGCTGCGCGGGATGCTCGGCGGTCGGACTCGACAGCCCGCGGTGCGGGTCCTGCGGTTCGGAACTCGGTTATCGGTACGTCGCGCTGCCCGCTGATGATTCGTCGCCGTGCGTCGACTGCGGGGGCGATCGATTCGACGCGACCGGGCACTGCGCGCAGTGCGGCCGGTCCCGGACGATGCCGGATCGCTTCGACACCGATCTCGGCGCGGTCGCGGTGCTCACCGATCGCGGCATCGTCCACGCGCGCAACGAGGATGCCGTGGCGGCCGGGGTGCTCGACGGCGCGGCGACCGGGGTGGCCCCGACCGTCGTGATCGCGGTCAGCGACGGAGTGTCGACCTCGTCGCGCCCGCAGGTGGCCTCCGGCGCCGCCGTCCGGGCCGGCGTCGGCGCCACCGCCGCCGCACTCGCCTCCGGCAGGCCCGCGACCGAGGCCGTCATGGCCGGGCTGGTGGCCGCGGCGCAGGCGGTCCGCGACGTCGACGTTCCCGACGGCCCGGCACCCTCGTGCACCTACGTCTCCGCCATCGTTTCCCACCACGGCGACCAGGCCGAGATCACCGTGGCCAATGTCGGTGACAGCAGGGCGTATTGGCTGCCCGCGGCCGTGGACGGCCGAGCGGGCGACGAGCCCGCCCAGCGCTTGACCGTCGACGACTCCTGGGCTCAAGCGCTCGTCGACGCGGGCGCGATGGACGAGCGTGCGGCGATGGCCGACCCTCGCGCGCACACGCTGATCCGCTGGCTCGGCGCGGACAGCCCGTCCAAGCCCTGGGCGGACAATTGTGTGCGGACCGTGCGCGTCGCGGGGCCGGGGATGCTGCTGTTGTGCTCGGACGGATTGTGGAACTACTCGCCTTCTCCGTCCGCGCTGGCCCAGCACGTGGCGGGGGCATCGCCCGCGGCCGCGGCGCGCGCACTGGCGCAGTTCGCGTTGCGTTGCGGCGGCGGCGACAACATCACGGTCGCACTGGCGCCCGTGCCGTGGGAGAGCGGTCCGGCAGTTCCATAGACAGCGGTGTTCATGGTTGCGTATGGTCATCGACTATGACGAAGTTCGCCGGCAAAACCTGTCTGATCACCGGCGCCGCCAGCGGTCTCGGTCGTAGTACGGCACTCGCGGCGGCGGCCAAGGGCGCCGCGCTCGTGCTGACCGACATCGCCGCCGATGGCCTGGCGCGCACGGCCGCCGACGCGCGCGCCGCGGGCGCGACCGTCCACCTGGCGGAGGCGGCCGATGTCGGTGATTACGATCAGGTCGTCGCCTTGGCGGCTCGAGCGCACGATGCGGTCGGCAGCGTCGACATCGTCATGAACGTGGCGGGCATCGCCACCTGGGGCACCGTGGATCGGCTGACACACGACCAATGGCGGCGCACCATCGACATCGACCTCATGGGCCCCATCCACGTGATCGAAGCCTTCGTCCCGCCGATGATCGCGGCCGGACGCGGCGGCCACTTGGTGAACGTGTCCTCGGCGGCGGGCCTGTTCGGCCTGCCCTGGCACGCGCCCTACAGCGCGAGCAAGTTCGGTCTGCGCGGGGTGTCGGAGGTGCTGCGCTTCGACTTGGCGCGCCACCGCATCGGCGTGAGCCTGGTGTGCCCGGGTGCGATGGCCACGCCCATGGTCGACAGCGTGGACATCGCGGGCGTCGACCGCACGGCCGAGGCGGTGCAGCAAGGCGTCGCCCTGTTCATGCGGCACGCGGTCACGCCGGAGGCGGCGGCGCGCTCCATCGTGCGCGGCGTCGAGCGCAATCGCTATCTGGTGTTCACCTCGCCGGATATTCGCGTCGGCTTCTGGGCGCAGCGATACTTTCCACCCGCGTACAACGTCGCGATGCGTGGGTTGAACTGGGCGATGAATCGCTATGTCGAGCAGAAGGCAGGCGCCGCCGCGAGCTGACGCGTGGCGGGGCGGATGCCGGGGACCAGCCGCGACCGGCCATGATCGTGGTCATGGCATCGGCTGTCTACTTGATCACCGGCATCCAGGCCGCGGGCAAATCCACAGTCGCGCAGGCGCTGGCCGAACGGCTGCCGCGCTCGGTGCACGTGCGCGGAGACGTCTTCCGTCGTTTCGTGGTGAACGGGCGTGCGGAGATGAGCGCCGCCCCCTCGGCCGAGGCGCTGACCCAATTGCGGTTGCGGCACAGCCTGGCCGCCGCGACGGCCGACGCCTACGCCGAAGCCGGGTTCACGGTCGTGCTACAGGACGTCGTCCTCGGCGAATTCCTGCCGTGGCTGGCGGACCTGATCGTCACGCGACCGCTGTACGTCGTCGTGCTGGCGCCGCGCCCGGAGGTCGTCCTCGCACGCGAGGCCGCGCGTGGCAAGGACGCCTACGACGAATTCACCGTCGCCGGGCTGGACGAGGTGCTGCGCTCGACCACTCCCCGCATCGGGCTCTGGATCGACAGCTCCGATCTGACGGTGGAGCAGACGGTGGATCGAATCCTCGCCGACGCGAAGCCGCTGACGGACTGACGCCGCCGCGGTCGGGCTCTGCTCAGGGAGCGTCGCGCGGCACCTGCAGGGGAGTGAGCGAACTGGTGGCCGGGCCTTCGAGCAGGGTGCCGTCGGCGGCGAAACGCGAGCCGTGCAACGGACAGTCCCAGGTGCGTTCGGCGTCGTTCCAGTTGACGATGCCGTACAGGTGCGGGCACACCGCGGAGACCCGGTTCGTGACGCCGTCCACCGTGCACACGGCGGTGGGATGCAAGCCATCGCGCAGCACCGTGCCGCAGCCCTCGGCCGGAGCGGCGCCGTCGTGCCGAGTGACGATCCGCAGCCAGCCCGCGGAGAGTTTCTGCGCCACCGCGCCGTTCACTTTCGTGGCCGTGGGAAGCGCTTTGAGTTCGTCCGGACGCCAGCTCGCCAGCGCGCCCGCCCAGCGCGGTGGCGCCTCGGTGAGACGTCCGGCCAGTGCGATGGCCGCGGCCACACCGTTGGTGAGACCCCATTTGGCGTAGCCGGTGGCCAGTTGTATGTCGCTCTGCCCAGGTAGCACCGGACCCACGTAGGGCAGTTCACCGACGGGTGAGTAATCCTGAGCCGACCAGCGGTGCGTCAGCTCGGCGCCGGGGAACCAGGTGCGCGCCCAGCGCACCAGATCCTCGACTTTCTCGCGGGTCGATCCGCCGCGGCCGACGACGTGGCCGTTACCGCCGACCAGCAGCAGCTCCCCGTCGGGCCCCTGCGCGCGACGCAGGGAACGGGTGGGGCTCCCGGCGCTGATGTACATATCGCGCGGAGCGGGGCGGTCCAGGCGGAACGCCGTCAGATAGGAGCGTTGCGGCGTGAGGCGGGCGAAGAACCCGCCGCGATCGAGGATCGGTGTCCCGGTGGCCAGCACCACCCGGCGCGCGCCGAGGTCGCCGTGCTCGGTGGAGACGACGAGTTCACCGCTGCCGTGGTGCACGCCGCGGACCAGAGTGGATTCGTAGATCGGGGCGCCGTGCGACTCCACGTCGGCCGCGAGCGCGGCCAGCAGCGCCATCGGATCGAGTTGGGCCTGGTCCGCCAGGCGCACCGCACCGCGTGCGGGGAAGGGGACGTCGAGTTCACGGAGCAGTTCGGTCGGCAGGCCCGCTTTCTGCGTCGCGGCGTATTCCGCGCGCACCGCGGACATCTCCTCGTCGTTCTGCGCGTAGGTCAAGGCGGCTGCCCGCTCCACGGCGACCCCGTGGGCGGCGCAGAAACGCAGCAGCCAATCCTGCCCGGCCTGATTCGCCGCCACGTAGTCGCGCAACACGGCGTCGGAGTGATGTTTGGCGATCTGCTGAGCTCGAGTCCCCTGCAGCAGGCTGACTTTCCCGGTGGTGGCGCCGGTCGTTCCCGCACCGACGCGCCTGCCTTCGACCACGGCTACTTCGACGCCGTTCTCGACCAGCAGCAGTGCGGTCACCAGTCCGGTGAGCCCGCCGCCGATCACCACCGTGTCGAAGCGCGATCCCGGCGTCAACCGCAACCGCGCCGGAACCTGCGCGCCGTGCAACCATAGGGACGTCATAAGCCCGAGATAGCCGGTCTCGACGGGGTGAAACGCCCGTGCCGCCCGCTGTTCATACGCGCACCTGGCTGGTGAGCTGCCGATCGGCGGCGGCGAGCACTTCGGCGGCGCTGATCATCGTCAACCCGGGCGCGGGCTTGTCGGAGCGTGGCTCACCGGCATGCCCGGCCCACAGGGTGACATGGGCGGCGCGCTCCGGGGGCGGTCCCCAGACCGCGGGCGCGTCGGGGCCGAAGATCAGCACCGACGGCGTGCCGAACGCCGTGGCCAGATGCCCCACGCCGGTGTCGCCGCTGAGCACGAGGGCCGCGTCGGCCACCGTCACCGCGAGTTGGCGCAGCGTGAGTTCTCCTGCCAGCACACTGTTTTCGGGTAATCCGGCCTGTGCGGCGACGCTGCGTGCGAGCGGACGATCCGCGGCGCTGCCGACGATTCGTACGGGACATCCCCATTCGCGCAGACCGGCCGCGACGGCCGCGAATCGTTCGGCGGGCCAGCGCCGAGCGGGCGTACCGCCCGGGTAGACGACGATGGATCGTCGCTCGCCGGTGCTCTCCGGCGGCGGAGTGATGTCCAGGCGTGCCGGGTCGGCCGGGATACCCGCCCATTCCAGTAGCCGGCACCATCGCACGGTCTCGTGCAACTCGGGCTCGAACAGCGGGCCCGGCACGCGCGGAAAATCCTTGTGGCGGTGGGTGACCGTGCGTTCCGGATCGGTCGCCAGCAGGGCGCGGATACTGTCGCTCCCGGCGTCGTGCAGATTGATCGCGAAGGCCGGCGGCGGTGCGTTCCAGCGCAGCCCGCCCGCGAGCGGGGTGGCGTGGAGTTGATCGACGCAATCGGCCAGTTCCACGACCGGGCGCAGCCATCCCGGCGCGGCGAGGACGAGCCGGTGTCGCGGACGGACGTCGTGCAGCGCGCGCAGGGCGGGAATCGCCGTCAGCAGCTCCCGCAGCCCGTGTGCGCGCAAGGCGAGCAGGACAGTCACGGAAATGCCTCTCCATGTAGCGCGAACGGCACGGCCCCGCCGCCCGGGCCGACATCGTCGGCGGCCCGGGGCGGGTGTGCCACAAAGCTTCGAGTCGGTTCGCGCAATCCCCATCGGACGCCGGAGACCGTCTCGAAGCCCGCCGTCCGTTGCGGTCCTCGACGCCGTTGTCGAGGGGTGCGCCCGGTTAACGGCGGCACTCCCGCCGGGTTTCGGCGCCTGGACAACCACGGCGGAAGCGGCATTCGCAAATCGACGAGCGGTTCTTGCTACCTCTTGGAGTGCCCGGCATGCCCGGTTCGAAACCGAGGAGCCCCACATCGGCTTCCAGGAGCCCATCCGGCTACTTCGGCACGAAAATGCCGGTGAGGTCGGCCTTCCGAATCGGGGTATCCGGGTTGGCCTGTGCCGCGCACATCAGCTTGATCGCCGCGATCGCGGCGTCGACTGTCCTGGCGTCGGGCGTGCCGTCGCCCTCACGTTCCTGTTCGAGGAACTTCTCGGTGGTGACCCGCTGTTTATCCGGATCCTGGGCGACGTATTCGTTACACGGCGTATCGCCGCCCTTGTTCACGATCTTCTGCGGCTCGTCGCCACACCCCGCCGCGCATACCGTCAGCGCGGCGAGCACGGCGAGGCCCATCCGGCCCGCGGCGCTCATCGTCCGAACCCCGCCAGCGCCGAGGCCAGGTCCGGCACGTCGAGCGCCTGCACCGCCTGCTCACGGACATCCGGGCAGGACTGCGTGGTGAGTGCGTCTACCGTGCCCCGGTCCGCGACGACCACGTCGTTGAGGCCGCCGTTACGGGCGGCCCAGTTGTGCACGGTGCCGTTGAACGTCACTTTGGCCAGGGTGGCGCCTTGGCCGCGCCAGGTGTCGATGTCGGCGCGCATCATGTCGCACAATTGCGTTGCCGCCTCGGGGGTGATCTGGTCGGTGTCGGGGACCTGCGGACTGGAGGGGGCGGGCATGGTGATCGAAACGGTCGCGGGCTCGGGCGTGTCCGCCGCCGGACCGCCGTCGTCACCCGAACACGCCGCGATCGCCGAACTCGCCGCCAAGGCCCCGGCGAGCAGGGCGAAGCGGCCCAAGGGCCGGTTGGGCTGATTTGTCATTCTTTCCTTCTCCTGGGAGTCGAAGCCGCGTTTCCGCGGTCGGCCGTACCGTGCTCGGCCGGGCGCTCGATCAGTGACCGGCGGCGTCGCTCAGTCGCCTGCCTTCGCGCGCCTTGACGCGGCGGTGCTCGGCGACGATGACGAGGACGCCCGCGAGGATGCAGACGCCGCTGACGACTCCCGCGATCACCGCCCAGCCCGCGAATCCGTATCCGGCGGCGGTCAGCGTGAGCGCCATGGCCACGATGCCCACCGCGACCAGGATGATGCCGGGCCAGTTGCGGGCGTCCTCGATGGACTCTCCGGCGTGGCTGCGGTTGGTACGGGTGTCGTCCGGAAACGTGTGGGTCCGGGGTGCGTGCTGCTCTCCGGCGCCTGATCCCGCGGTCGGCTCGTTCGGTGCTGGCAGCATCGGATGTCCTTTCTGCTGAGCGGCAACGATTTCGGTGCGCATGCCGCCCAGGGCCCGGAGCGTTCCAGCCGGGCCATCCGGGGCGGCCATACCGCTCGGATGCCCGCGTTAGCCGATCCGAAACGCGGGTACGACGTCAGCGAGTCGCCCGATCCGGGCCGCTCGAACCCGTAGAAGTCCCAGGAGGACCACGATGACAACAGCACGGGACATCATGACCCCGAACGTGGAATGCGTCCGCTCCAGCGACACGGTCGTCGCGGCCGCACAGCGGATGGCGGAATTGAATGTCGGCGCCCTGCCCATCTGCGGCGAGGACGACAAACTGAAGGGAATGCTCACCGATCGCGACATCGTCGTCAAGGTGATCGCCCAGCGTAAGGATCCGCTCGGCGTCCACGCGGGCGAACTCGGCGGCACGGAATTGGTCACCGTCGAAGCCGACGACGACGTGCGCAAGGTGATGTCGGTGATGTCGCAGCATCAGGTACGCCGTGTACCGGTGCTGGAGCAGGGGCAGCTGGTCGGCATCATCGCGCAGGCCGACGTCGCCACCGCCGTCGACAACACCCAGTCGGGAAGCACCGTGGAGGCGATCTCGACGGACTTCTGAGCCCGGGGTTCCTCAGACCGCGGCCGGGTGCATGTCGTAGACCGCGTAGGCCGCTCGGATCACCGGCTGGGCGACATTGCGCACCCGGATGCCGCCCGGAGTGGTGCCGCGTTCGGTCCCCGCGTGGGCGTGGCCGTGCAGCGCCAGGTCGGCGCCGTGTTCGTCGATCGCCTCGCCGAGCAGGTAGGAACCGAGGAACGGATAGATCTCCCTCGGCTCGCCGTGCAGCGTGTCGCTGATCGGGGAGTAGTGCGTGAGCGCGATGGTGATGTCGGTGTCCAACGCATCGAGTGCGGTGCCGAGCGCGGCGGCCACGGCCACGGTGTGCCCGGCGAATTCGCGCATCAAGGGTTCACCGAAGACGCTCGCGCACTTGCCCGCGAATCCGCCGCCGAAGCCTTTCGTACCTGCGACCCCGAGGGTGCTTCCGTCGACGTTCAAGGTCACCGAGGCCCCTTCCAGGACGGTGATGCCGTGGTCGGTGAGCGCGGCGGTGATCTCGTGTTCGGCGTCGCCGTGATAGTCGTGATTGCCCAAGACGGCGACGACCGGCACGCCCAGGTCGGCGAACTCCTCCGCGACGACCCTCCCTTCTTCGGCGCTGCCGTGGCGGGTCAGATCTCCCGCCAGCAGAAGCACGTCGGCCCGCTCGGCGAGGCCCTCCAGCGCCGGCCGCCACTGCCCGCGCGAATCCACGCCGAGATGTACATCACCGACCGCGGCTATCCGCATGCGGCTCAACTCCTTTCGGAACCGTCCGGCTCCAGCGTCTCGGTCTCGACGGGGGCCGTGGGACGGGTGACATGGACGTCGTTGTGGATCCGTGCGTGCGGAAGCTGCTCGTGCACCACGGTTTCCATCTGTTGCTTGCA
This sequence comes from Nocardia sp. NPDC004573, assembly GCF_053602135.1. Taxonomy (NCBI): domain Bacteria; kingdom Bacillati; phylum Actinomycetota; class Actinomycetes; order Mycobacteriales; family Nocardiaceae; genus Nocardia; species Nocardia sp. NPDC004573. Next base: position 210,432 of record NZ_JBSGDA010000005.1, on the reverse strand, counting down.
GTTCTCGCTGCTCACCTCGCCACAGAGCACCACGACGTCGCCGCGGATGGTCACCTGCACACCGAGTTCGGCGGTGCGGGGGTCCTCGGCCAGCGCCCGGCGCAACCGTGCGACCAGGTATTGCGGCTGCTCCATCTATTCCACCTTTCCGGTGCGGGTGATGCCGAGATCGTCCAGCAAGCCCATGAACGCCCGCGCGTAGGGCGAGGCCTTGGTCTGCTCGCGCACCATTTCCCAGTCCACCTGTTCGCGCAAGTCGCGTGCGATGTGCAGGATCGGGCTCAGATCCAGGCGGTGCGCGTCGAAGACGAGCATCTTGTCCACCATCAGGTCGGTGCCGCTGATCACGGGGGCCTTGGCCGGCCCGATCCGCATCTCGGTGGCCCGGTCGAGCAACTCGTCGGTGACGTCGCGGTCGTTCGGACGGTGGATGACGTCGACGAGGATGTCGTCGGCGTAAACCTTGCGCAACCAGTTCTCCGGCGGGTCGCATACCCGCAGGCCCGCCCGGGCCAGGGTGTTGATCGCCCGCCCGCTGTCCTCGGGTTTGACGAAGATGTCGACGTCGTGCTGGGAGGCAGGGCCGCCACGGGCGTAGACCGCGCAGCCGCCCGCCACCGCGAATCGGATATCTGTCGCCGCCAGCGCGTTCACCGTGCGGGTGAGCGCATGCAGCAGCTGATCGGTGGTAACGGCCATGCAGCGGTGGTACCCGGCGGACACCGGGTTAATCGACGTTTCACCGGGTATGCGTCCGGATATCCAGGGGGCCCGCATGCGGCGGCACCGGGCTTTCGGAGCCCTTCGGACCGCATGCCCCGGGAACGCGGAAGGAGCGACACATGCCCAAGACGACAGCACGCGGCGACGTGAAGAAATCCGAGTTGCCCAGCACGCTGGAACGGTCGGAAGAGAAGGCGCAGCGCACCTTCGCCGAGGCGCACGACGCCGCGCTCGAACAGTACGACGGCGACGAGCAGCGCGCCCATCGGGTGGCCTACGCCGCGCTGAAGCACAGCTACGAGAAGGTCGGCGATCACTGGGAGCCCAAAGCCCGGCGCGGGCCCTCCGACGAGCGCGCCGCGCAACGCGGCCCGAACGCGAAGGGCGAGACCGCCGAAGGCGTCGATGCCAACGCCTCGAAAGAGCATCTGCTCGGTATCGCCCGGCGGTTGGACATCTCCGGCCGCTCCCGGATGACCAAGGACGAACTCGTCGAGGCGATCAAGAAACGCAATCGCCGGGAGGCAGCGCGTGCCCGAAGCTGACGACGGCGCGTGGGCCCGCCGCGCGCGGGGTGAGACCGAACTCGAACGATTGGACCGGAACTGGAGCAGCCTGGTCCAGGAATTGCGTGTCGTGCAGACCGGCGTGCAGTTCCTGTTCGGGGCACTGCTGGTGCTGCCGTTCCAGGCGTCGTTCGGCGCGCTGTCACCCGGCATGCGAGCGCTCTACCTGGCCACGCTGGCCGCCGTTCTCGGTGCCACGGTGTTCCTGGTCGCGCCGGTGTCCTGGCATCGGATCCTGTTCCGCAGGCACCGGCTGGGCAATGTCGTCTCGGCGGCACACCGCTGCGCGATGGCGGGCGTCGCGCTGCTGGGGCTGGCGCTGATCGGCGCGGTGGTCCTCGTCGTCGACTACGTCACGGGGACGGCCGCGGCGGTGGCGTCCGGCGTCGTGAGTCTCGCCTTGTTCACGACGATCTGGCTGGTCGCGCCGTGGCGCTGGCGCAGCGCCTCCCAGCATGTCCGCGCCGACCACTACTGACCCACCGCTACTGACCCACCGCCCGACCCCGGATCACCGGGCCCAGGAGACGACCTCGCCCGCATGAGCGGGAGCGCCACGGTGGTAGGCGCTGAGCGTCTCCGCGGCGACCCGGTCCCAGGAGTTCCGGCCCGCGGCCCGCTGATAGCCTGCGGCGCCCCATGTTTCGCGCAACGTCGCGTCGGCGAGCAATGGACGCACTGCCCGCGCGATCGCGTCGGCTTCGGGTGGAGCGACGAAGCGCCCGGTGACGCCGTCGACCACGGTGTCCAGCAGACCGCCGACGGGCGTGGCGATCACCGGTTTCCCGCACGCCATCGCCTCCAGGGCCACCCGCCCGAACGGTTCGAACCACGGCGTGCAGAGCACCACCTCCGCGGAGCGGTACAGCCGGGGCAGCACCGGACGCGTCACCGGTCCGGTCAGCCGCAGACGCTCACGCACACCGTGATCGGAGGCGAGGCGGCGCAGCCTGCGGCCCTCGACGTCGTCTTCGTCGTCGGCGGATGGACCGCCCACGATCACCAGTTCCGTGTCCGGGAGGTCCGCCAATGCCTTGATCACCGGGTCGAATCCACTGCGCCGCACCAATTCTCCGGCAGCTAGCAGTCGGTGCGTGGCATGCCGGTCGGCCGCGGCGCCCTCCGGGGTGAACAGGGTGAGGTCGACCCCGTGGGGCACGATCGAGGTCCGGAAACGCGGCACGCCCATCCTGGCCAGGTCGGCTATCTCGTCGGAGCAGGTTGCCACCACATGGGCTGCTCGCGTCGCGATGAGCCGCTCGAACCGGATGCGTGAGCGCGGGCTGGAATCGGCCAGACCTTCGCAGCGCCGCTGTACGGTGCCGAGTCCGTGGAAGGTCAGCACCACCGGGATGCCGTGCGCGCGGGCGGCCGGCTCGGCGGCGAGCCCGGACTTCCAGTAGTGCGCGTGCGTGATGTCCGGTCGTTCGGCGGCCCAATGCCGTCGCAGGCCCGTGCCGAAGTCCCCGAGATAGGGCAGGGTGCGGTCGCTCGGTAGGGGAGCGGGCGGTCCGGCGGCGACATGCACTACACGGTATCCGCCCTCGGCGAGCAGTTCGGCGGGCGCGCGCGGACTGATGCGCCGGGTGTAGACGGTGACCTCGTGACCGCGGCGCGCGTACGCCGCCGACAGTTCGGCGACGTAGGTGCCGCGGCCACCCCCGTCGGCGGGACTCCCTGCGGCGAGGGGGCTGGCGTCTTCGGAAACCATGGCAATCTTCACCGGGTGCTCCGTTCTCGTCGCGGGCACCCTCCGGCCGCGCGAATCCGCGCGGTTGCCCTACGACCGGCATCGCGTGACGTTCGGGATATGTCGGGGATATGCCCGGAGACGGATCGATGAAACCCCACGTCAACGGCAATATATCCAGCCGAATGGTCGGTTTGTGCCGGTCACGGGCGCTCCGGCCGCGGGTCACGTTCTCCTACCGAACGGTGTCGGGAACGGGTGGACCGTGCCACACTGTAGGGAGGTTGAGATCACAGCCGACCCCGGTTCGACGCATTCGGCGCAGCCGGTCGATGGGACGGCACGGCAACCTATTCGCGCTCGCGCCGCCTTCGTCCCCGGCCGCCACGCCAGGACTGGATACCCCCTACACGGGAGGTTCGACTTGTCTGCCATTTCTCTGCTACGAGAGCATGCCGAGGGCGTGCATCTCAATGGTTCGGGACCGGGACGTCGTCGGGACAACCGGTTGTGGGCGCAGCGGGTGGATCGCCGCCGGGAATGCGTGGTGGTCCGTGTCGAAGGCGAGTTGGACGCCGCCGTGTCGGCCGAGTTCTTCGAGACGGTCGACCGTGCGTTGCAGTCACCGTGCGATGCGGTAGTGATCGATCTGCGGGCGGCGCGGTTCTTGAGTCTGCGCGCGGCCGTGCGGCTCGGCGGCCTGCGTAGGGACGGGGTCGGTCGTCCGGATCTGCGGATCGTCGCGGGCGGCCCGGGAGTCGAGCGCGCACTCGAGGTGACCGGCGTGCGGTCGTTGTTCCCCAGCTACTCCTCCATGCGGGCAGCCCTGGACGCCTGAGCCGAAGGGCGGGGCGCCCCGAAGCCCGTGCCCACGGTGTGACCGCTGCCGATCCGGTCACACCGAGTGCACCGGCATCGGATACTTCAGCGGTGAGTGAGAGCAGGTCGGTCCAGCCCGAAGAAGCCCGGGCGCTGGACCGAGTGATCGGTTCGGGAACGCCGCAGAGTGTGGGCAGTTTCCGGTTCTGGTTCGCCGATCGGCGATGGGAATGGTCGGACGAGGTCGCGTCGATGCACGGTTACGCACCGGGGGCGGTGACGCCGACGACGGAACTATTGCTGACGCACAAGCATCCGGAAGACCGCGAAGCGGTAGCCAGCGCCTTGGCGCGCTCGATCGCCGACGCGGAACCGTTCAGCAGCCGGCATCGCATCATCGATACCGCAGGCGCCGTGCATCACGTGATCCTGGTCGCCGATCGCATGGTCGACGAGGCGGGGCGAGTCGTCGGCACCTTCGGCTACTACATCGATGTCACCGATACGCTCGCCGAACACCGTCAGGAGACGCTGGACGGCGCCCTGCCCGAGCTGTACGCCGCCAGAGCCGTCATCGAACAGGCGAAGGGCGCGCTCATGCTGATCTACGGCATCGGACCCGAACAGGCCTTCCGGGTGCTCAGCTGGCGGTCGCAGGAAACCAACGTCAAGCTGCGCAGACTGGCCGCCCGGTTGGTCGCCGATCTGCCCGGTCTGACGCGTGTCCCCGCCGCACTGCGGACGGAGTTCGACCACTTGCTGCTCACCGCGCACGAGCGCATCGACGGCGACTGACCGGCGTTTCGATCCGGCCTCGGCGGGTACGTCCTCCGACGAGGAACGCGGTGTATATCTGCTCCACAGTCCGCGGCGGTGCCGCAATGTTTCGGCGGCCACGAGAACTCGCGGCGATGCGCAGGCCACAGTGGAGTGGCTATGAGGACAAGGTGGTGATGGGCAAATGGGGGAGTGGACTTCCCGATCCTTTACCGACACGACGACCGTCGGTGTGCGAGTGCCCGCCCAGCTGGAGCAGCTCACCATGCTGCGCGCGCTCGCCGAGACCGTCGCCCTCATCGCCGACTTCGCCCTCGACGAGGTGACCGACATCCGGCTCGCGCTCGACGAGGTGGCGACCTCGCTCATCCTCGACGCGGCGCCGGGCTCGACGATCGACTGCGAGTTCACCTACGACACCGACAAGATGTTCGTGCACGTCGCGTCGGTCGCGGTCACCGAGTCGGTGGTCGGCCACGCCGGGCTCGGCTGGCACATCGTGCGCACGCTGACCGACTCGATCGCCGCCGCGCAAGGCTCCTACGACAGCGTGCTGGGCGGATACCCGACGGTGATCGACTTCAGCTGGGTGCGGGGTGCCCAGAATGGCGAGTGAGCCGAGGGGGCGCGGGGACACCTACGACAACATCGAGCCGCTTTTCGAGAAGATCGCCGCGCTGGAACCCGGCGACGCGCGCCGCGAGGCGATGCGCCAGGAGCTGATCGAACGGTGCCTGCCGCTGGCCGAGCACATTGCCCGCAAGTTCTCCGGGCGCGGCGAGAACTTCGACGACCTGCTGCAAGTCGCGCGCCTCGGCTTGGTGCAGGCAGCCGACCGTTTCGACGTGACGCGCGGGTCGTCGTTCCTGTCCTTCGCCGTCCCGACCATCATGGGCGAGGTCCGGCGGCATTTCCGGGACAACACCTGGGCGGTGCGGGTGCCGCGCCGGACCAAGGAGATCCAGCTGAGCATCGGCCCGACCGTCGAGACGCTGTCGCAGCGGCTGGGCCGGATGCCCCGAGCCAGGGAGATCGCCGCGGAGCTGGGAGTCGACCTGGTCGAGGTGACCCAGGCGCTGATCGCAGGCAACGCCTACCAGTCCTCGTCCATCGACGCGGTGGCAGGCGAGGACGCCGAGAGCGCCGCACAGCCGCTGCTGGACAGCCTCGGCGCCGAAGAGCCGTCCTATCACCTGGTCGAAGACGTCATGGCGGTCGAGCCGCTGCTCGGCGAGCTGCCCGAGCGCGAGCGTCAGGTGCTGGTCATGCGGTTCTTCGAGTCGTTGACGCAGACCCAGATCGCCGAGCGGCTCGGGGTCTCCCAGATGCACGTCTCCCGCATTCTTTCCCGGACGTTGAACTCGCTGCGCGAGCAGGCGCTGCGGGACTGAGCACCGGTCGCCTACACCGGATTCGGCGGAGCGGGATCCGGTGACGGACCCGGCAGGCCCGGGTCCGGTGTGGGGCGGCCGGGGTCCGGCAGCGGCGGCGCCGGGGCGGGACCGGGTACCGGCGGGCGGGGCGCAGGGCCGGGAACCGGCGGCAGCGGATGCGGATCAGGTTCCGGCGGAACGGGATTCGGGTCCGGAATGGGGTCCGGCTCGGGAATCGGCGGCACCGGATCCGGTTCTGGGATGGGCGGCACGGGGTCCGGCTCGGGTGTGGGCGGGACCGGCTGGGCCGCGCTGTCACTGGACATGCCAACTCCTTCTCGTTCGGGCGATCGGCCGGTTTTCCGCTCGTCCGGTCCGATCATCGGCCGGTTACCCATCGATCGCCGCGCGAACCGGTCCGCGCTCGCGCCGGGTGTGGTTCGGCCGACCAGTTTGCCAAGGACGACCGGCGGGTAGTCAGACAGGAACCGGACAACAGATGCCGATGGCTCGAGGAGCTCGTCATGACCGACCAGCGCCGCCCAGGCACCCGGAATCCGCGGTTCGGACCGGGTGGGGCAGGGGCGTCGCCCCAGTCTCGCGGGATTTCCGTCACCAGGAATCACGACGTCATCCGTCGCTGGGCCGCACAGCGCGGCGCTCGGCCCGCGACCGTGCCGGGCAGCGAACACGATGGACGGCTCGGAGTGCTGCGGTTCGACTTCCCCGGATACGGCGGGGCGGTACTGCGCCGGGTGGGCTGGGACGAGTGGTTCGCCACCTTCGACGCGAGAAATCTGCGCTTCTGGTATCAAGAGCCGAGCGCCGACCGACCGCGGAGCAATTTCAATCGCTTGGAACCGCCGCGATAGCCGGTAGGCCGCTGGCGTCGCCGTGAGGCCGGTCACCATCATGCCTGCGCAGTGGGCGCATCCAGGTGATGTGACGCACGGCACTCTGTCGCACGGCGTTCCCTCGGCAACCTTGCTGTTGCCGCTTGTCTCGTCATGCTCAGTGGCGATCACGAAACAGACTGTGGTGCAGCGCTTTTCGTAGAAGCTGTTGCTCCGGTACAGCGCCCGCGGCGCGCGGGCCCGCACTGTGCCGCAGCCCCCTTGTGCCCCTGAATCGGTCGGGCGTATAGCGTCGATGGAGCAAGCAAGAGGCCCCGCATCGGTCTGCCGGACGTTTACCGGCCGGGCGCAGGGGTACTCGTAGCCGAGCAAAGGTTGCTCGAAAAGCGGAAGGTCGCGTCGGTATGGGGATGCGGTGGTCCGCATCGTGACGCGCTTTCGCATGTCTGCAAGGGATGAAGTCTTGAGCGCAAACCTGATGATCGTGGAAGACGACGACCGGGTCCGTGGTGCGTTACGGCTCGCTATGGAGGACGAGGGGTACGACGTCGACGAGGCGGAGGAAGCCGAGGACGCGCTCACCCATCTGCGCAGCAATGGTGTTCCGGACGTGATGATCGTCGATCTGATGCTCGGCGGCATGGACGGATTCGAATGTATCCGGGAGATCCGCCGCGATCACGACGTTCCGATCATCGTGGTCAGCGCCCGTGACGACACCCACGACGTGGTGGCCGCGCTCGAGGCGGGGGCCGACGATTTCGTGACCAAGCCGTTCGAGATCAAGGAGATCACCGCGCGCATGCGCGCGGTGCGCCGCCGCTTCCGGCTGACCGCCGAGCGGGAGACGCCGCAGGAGATGGTGCTCGAGGCCGACGACACGGCTCCGTTGGTCTTGGCTCAGGACAGTGGCGTGGTGCGCCGCGGCGACGAGGAGATCCGGCTCACGCTCACCGAATTCCGTTTGCTCTGTGAGCTGGCCGAGTCACCGGGCCGTGTGCTCAGCCGCACGGTACTGCTCGAGCGCGTATGGGACCGCGGGTTCTTCGGGGACGAACGCATTGTGGACGTGCACATGCGCCGTTTGCGCACGAAAATCGAAAAGGATCCGTCCGATCCGCGCATCGTGGTGACGGTGCGCGGGCTCGGTTACCGCCTCGATGTGCGCCGCTGAACGCTGCCTCTACGCCGAACGCTGGAATCCGAACGCCTGGAGCCTCCGCGCCCGGGTGACCGCCGCCTTCGCGACCATCGCCGCGCTGATGTCGCTGGCCCTGGTCGTTTCGGTGTTCGTGATCAGCCGCGGCTACTTGGAAGCGCAGTCGCCGGGCGATCTCCACGCCGCTCTCGATCTGTTGCGCAACGTGCTGATCGGGTGCGCCGGCGTGGTCACGCTGATCGGGGCGGGGGTCGGATGGTGGGCGAGCAGGCGGGTGCTGACCCCGCTGCACCAGCTCGCGGGCACCGCCGCGCGGATCGCATCCGGCGACCTCGGCCAGCGGTTGCCCGCCACGGGTGACCAGGATCTGGCGATCACCGTCGAGTCGTTCAACACCATGGTGGATTCGCTGCAACGGCGCATCGAGCGGGAGCACCGGCTCTTCGGCGACGTCAGCCACGAGTTGCGTACCCCGCTGACCACCTTGATGGCGAGCGTCGACGTCCTCAACCGGCACCGCGGCGATCTGCCGGAGCGTTCCCAGCGAGCGCTCGGTTTGGTCACCGCCGAGGTCGACCACCTGCGCAAACTGCTGGACGATCTGCTCGCCCTGGCGCGAGTGGAAGCGGGCATGCACCACGGCGACGCCGAGCCGCTGTCGGTGCGCGACCTGCTGGTCCACACCCTGGGCGACCGGCGCTACCCGGGCGAATTGCTCACGGTGCGTCAGGACGTCACCGTGCGTGGCCGCAAAGTGGAACTCGAGCGCGCGGTGGCCAACCTGCTGCACAACGCCGACCGGCACGGTGGCGGCGTGGTCGCGGTCAGCGTGGACCGCGACGGCACCGACGCGGTGCTCACCGTGGACGACGCAGGCCCCGGCGTACTGCCCGCGGACCGGGACCGGATCTTCGAACGATTCGCGACCGCTCGCAGCGGCCGCCGCTCGCCCGACGGGACGGGCATCGGCCTTGCGTTGGTCGCCGAGACGGTCGCCACCCACGGCGGCCGGGTGCACTGCACCGAACGACCCGGTGGGGGCGCGCGATTTGTCGTGCGGCTGCCCCGGCTCGGCGACATCAATCCGTAATACGACCGTAAAGAAGTCGACTGGTTCACCTCAAAGTCGCTTCGTAAGCCTGGAAAAGTACTGCTGATCGACGAGGGAGTTGTATGTCACTGCCAACCCTGTCCCCAGCGGAGATCGAGCGATCACGCGTCGGCAACGCCGCGGCCGCTCTCGGGGCCACCCCGTCTCGGAAAGAAACGGGAACGGCCGTGGTCCTGCGTACGCCCCGTTTGGGTGACGGCGCTCCGATGTGGCGTATCGCGAAGGATTCCGCAGTGCTCGATGTCAACTCGAGCTACGCGTATCTGCTGTGGTGCCGGGATTTCGCCGGGACATCGGTGGTCGCCGAACTGGACGGACGCGTCGTGGGATACGTGATCGGCTTCGTCCGCCCGCAGGCGCCCGACACCGTGTTCGTCTGGCAGATCGCGGTGGACCGCTCGCAGCGCGGCCGCGGCATCGGCGCCGAACTGCTCCACACGTTGCTCAACAGCGTTGCGGCTCAGGGCGTTTCGGTGCTCGAAACGACCATCTCGCCGGACAACGCCGGTTCCATCGCGCTGTTCACGTCGGTGGCGCAGGCGCGCGGCGCCGATCTGACCAAGCGTCCCTTGTTCGACGCGGGCGTCTTCCCCGACAGCCACGCACCCGAAGACCTGTATCGCATCGCCCCGACCGCCCGCACCACCGAGGAGGATCACCGATGATCAACGCCGACACCACTGTTTTCGAGAGCCTGGAGTCGAACGTGCGCGGTTATTGCCGTGCCTGGCCCACCGTGTTCACCACGGCGAAGGGCAGCTGGCTGCGCGACGAGGAAGGCAAGGACTACCTCGACTTCTTCGCCGGCGCCGGTGCGCTGAACTACGGCCACAACAACGACGTGCTCAAGCGTGCGCTGCTGGACTACATCGCGAGCGACGGCATCACCCACGGCCTGGACATGTCGACCGCGGCCAAGCGGGACCTGTTGGAGACGTTGCGCGACACCGTGTTCACTCCGCGCGGCCTGGACTACAAGGTCCAGTTCCCCGGCCCCACCGGCGCCAACGCGGTCGAGGCCGCGCTCAAGCTGGCGCGCAAGGTCACCGGGCGCGAGACCATCGTCAGCTTCACCAACGCTTTCCACGGCATGACCCTCGGCGCGCTGTCGGTCACCGGCAACGCCGCCAAGCGCGCCGGCGCCGGTGTGCCGTTGGTGCACGCCGCGCACATGCCCTACGACGGCTACTTCGACGGCACCACCGCCGACTTCCAGTGGATGTCGAAGGTGCTCGACGACACCTCGTCCGGTTTCGACCGCCCGGCCGCGGTCATCGTGGAGACGGTGCAGGGCGAAGGCGGCGTCAACGTCGCCCGCGCCGAGTGGCTGCGGCACCTCGCCGGTCTGTGCGCGGAGCGGGAGATCCTGTTGATCGTCGACGACGTCCAGATGGGCTGCGGCCGCACCGGACCGTTCTTCTCCTTCGAGATCGCGGGCATCACCCCCGACATCGTGACGCTGTCGAAGTCGATCGGCGGCTACGGCCTGCCGATGGCGCTGGTGCTGTTCAAGCCGGAGCTGGACGAATGGTCGCCGGGTGAGCACAACGGCACTTTCCGCGGCAACAACCCCGCGTTCGTCACCGCGACGACCGCCCTGCGCCACTACTGGTCCGACGACGCCCTGCAGACGGCGACGCAGGCCAAGGGCGAGAAGATCGCGCGGACGCTCGGAGAGCTGGCCGACTACTTCCCCGGTGTCTCCACCCGGGGTCGCGGCCTGGTGCAAGGCGTGGTGTTCGAGGATCCCTCGCAGGCGGGCAAGGTCTGCCAGATCGCCTTCGAGCGCGGACTGCTGGTGGAGACCTCCGGTTCCACCGACGAGGTGGTGAAGCTGCTGCCGCCGCTGACGGTCACCGACCAAGAGCTCGACCAGGGCCTGCAGATCCTGACCGGGGCCGTCGAGTCGGTGTGCGGCGGAATGGGGGCAATCGCATGATCGTGCGCACCACCGCGGAAATCACCGGCACCGAGCGCGACGTGGCGGGTGAGGGCTGGCGCAGCAAGCGCATCGTCCTCGGGGGTGACGGCGTCGGCTTCTCCTTCCACGAGACCACCATTGACGCCGGCACCGTGCACGAGTTCCATTATGTGCATCATGTGGAGGCCGTGTGGCTCATCGAGGGCGAGGGCACGCTGACCGACCTGGACAACGGCGTCACCTACGAGCTGGCCCCCGGCTCGATGTACCTGCTCGACGGGCACGAACGGCACCGCTTGGAGGTCCGCACCACGATGCGGATGATGTGCGTGTTCAACCCGCCGGTCACCGGGCAGGAGGTTCACGACAGCGACGGCGTCTACCCGCTGGTCGCCACGACGATCGGAGGTTGAGCACACCAATGGTTCTGCAGCACACCGAAACTCGGCCCGAGACAGCTCGCTACGATCGTTACCCGACCCGTCTCGGCGGGCCCGCTCCGCACTTGGAGCGTGCCGACCCCGCGGTGTGGGGGGAGATCGAGAGCCCGGAACTCGCCTCGTTCGACGTCGACGGGTTCGCCATCCTGGACCAGCTGCTCACGCCCGCCGAAGTGGCCGAGTACAGCGGCGAGATCGCCAGGCTGGCGAACGATCCCGCGCTGCGCGACGACGACCGCGTCATCGTGGAGAAGTCGTCGAACCGGGTGCGCTCGGTCTTCGAAGTGCACAAGCTGAGCGAGGCGATCGCCGACCTGGTGCGTCAGCCGCGGGTGCTCGGGCTCGCCGAGCAGGTGCTGGGATCGAAGGTGTATGTGCACCAGAGCCGGGTGAACTACATGCCCGGTTTCCGCGGCACCGGTTTCTATTGGCACTCCGATTTCGAAACCTGGCACGCCGAAGACGGCATGCCCGCGCCACGTGCGGTGAGCCTGTCGATCGCGCTCACCGACAACTACCCGATCAACGGGAGCCTCATGGTGATGCCCGGCTCGCACCACACCTTCGTGCCGTGTCTGGGCAGCACTCCGGCCGAGCACTATCGGGAGTCGTTGCAGGAGCAGGAAATCGGCGTGCCGACGACCGACGACATCACCGCGCTCGCGAACCGGTACGGGATCAGCCAGTTCACCGGCCGGGCGGGCTCGGCGTTGCTGTTCGACTCCAACCTGATGCACGGGTCGTCGAACAACATCACGCCGTTCCCGCGGTCGAACATCTTCGTGGTGTTCAACAGCGTGCACAACACGCTCGTCGAACCGTTCGCCGCGCCCGCGCCGCGACCGGACTATATCGGTAGCCGCGATTTCACGCCGCTGTCGGACTGAACCGAGAGCCGCCCCGCGCACGCGGCTCGCCCACCTACTCGGGCGAGCCGCACGCGCGGGGCGTTTCGCGTGGCGTCCCGGCCGCTGCGCGCGGGGGGTCAGACCAGCCGCCGGATCGCCTCCGGGCCGAGGTCGGCGATCCTCGGGTACCCGTCCACCGCCATCAGCAGATCCGCTTCGGCGAGCAGCGATCGCACCACGTGCACGAGGCCGTCGACGCCGCCGAGGGCGAGTCCGTAGGGATACGGGCGGCCGATCCCCACGGCCGTCGCGCCGAGCGCCAGCGCTTTGACGATGTCGGCGCCGGTGCGGATGCCGGAGTCGAACAGCACGGGCAGACCGTCGGCCGCCGCCACCACCTCCGGCAGATGCTCGATCGCCGGGATGCCGCCATTGGCCTGCCTGCCGCCGTGATTGGAGCAGTAGATGCCGTCGACGCCCGCGTCCTTGGCGCGCCGGGCGTCGTCGGGGTGACAGATGCCCTTCAGCACCAGCGGCAGGTCGGTGAGTGACCGGAGCCATGCCAGATCGTCCCAGGTCAACGCGTTGCCGAACAGTGAGATCCAGGTCAGGATGGCGGTTTTCGGGTCCTGCTCGGGCGGGCTGGGCAGCAGGGCGCGGAACACCGGATCGGTGAAGTAGTTGGCCAGGCAGTGCCCGCGCAACTGGGGGAAGTTGGAGACCGCCAGATCGCGCGGGCGCCAGCCGGGCACCCAGGTGTCCAGGGTGACCACGATGGCCTTGAAGCCCGCGGCCTCGGCCCGCCGGACCAGGCTTTGCGCGAGGTCCCGGTTGGTGGGGGTGTAGAGCTGGAACATGCCCGGGGTGTCACCGAACTCCGCCGCCACCTCCTCCAGCGGATCCACCGTGAGGGTGGAGGCGATCATGGGGACGCCGGTGCGTGCCGCGGCCTTCGCCGTGGCGATGTCGCCGTGCCCGTCCTGGGCGCACAGGCCGATCACGCCGACCGGGGCCAGGAAGATCGGCGTCGGCAGCGTCATCCCGAACAGCTGGATCGACAGGTCGCGAGTCTTGCTCGCCCGCAGCATGCGGGGGACCAGTCCCAGCTTCTGGAAGGCCGTCACGTTGGCCCGTTGGGTGAGCTCGTCGCCTGCCCCGCCCGCCACGTACGACCAGATGCTCGGTGGCAGTGCGGCCTGTGCCTTCGCTTCCAGCTCGGCGTACGTCATGGGGAGATCGGGCAGCACGCCGCCGAGTCCTTGGAAGTAGATCTCGTTCTGGTAGTCGCCGAAGTTGGTCACGCTGCTCCTGTCCTCGTCTCGATGCACGAATGTATCCGATACGTTCCTGTAGCAAGTACGGTTCCGGTCAAGCGCGCAGCGCGCGATACAGGGTCAACCAGCGATCGGGGGAGACGAGTCCGACCGGCTGATCGAGCGGGATGCCTGCCGCGCCGCAGGCGTGGTGGACGGCGCGGGCGGGGAATTCCCGCCGCAACGACGCGGCCACGCTGCCTCCGACACCCGAGAAACCGAGCGCGACCACTCTGCGGTAATCACCGATCCAGTTGCGCGGCAGCAGCGGAGCGGGCCGGTTGCACAACCGCAGAATCGCGGCATCGACTTGCGGTACCGGATGAAAGCTGTGCCTGCCGACGCGCGCGCCCAGTTCGATCGCCGTCGTGGGCCAGTAGCCGACAGCGAGTTTGGTCCACCGGCCGTAGTCGCCCGAGTACTTGCGCGCGAACTCGAGCTGAGTGAGCAGGGTGGCGGAGGTGAGCCATCGCGCGGCCAGACACCAGCGCACGATGTCGGTCGTGATGGCGAACGGCACGTTGGCCACGACCGCGAACGGCTCCCGTGGCGGGCGCACCGAGCGGAAATCGCGCTGCCGCACGGTGATGCGCGAGTTGTCCGCGTACCGGCGGCCCAGCAGGGCCGCATAGCGCGGGTCCTTCTCATAGGCGTGGACGCGGCTGCCCGCGTCGAGCAATCGCCTGGTCAGCATGCCGTCACCGGGCCCGACCTCGAGGACGAGGTCGTCGACGGTGACGCCCGAGTGGTGCACGATCAGCCGGGCGACGCCGGCATCGCGGAGAAAATTCTGCGACAGGGCTTTCCGCGTGCGCGCGGGACGGCTCCCACGGCTGCGGGCGCGCGGAAAGGAACGATGGCGGGACATGGGTGTCCTCCGAACGGAGTGGTCGAATCGGGAAGGTCGATTCGCCTGGTCCCATGCCAGGGCACGAAGAGTTCGGCGACCGCTACCGGCCGTCGATGCGGATTCCGCTCGAACGATTCAGCAGATCGGAGCGACACGGTGCGCCGGCACAGGCCAGGCCTCCGTACGCAGCCGGACGTAATACGCGCCGACCGCGCACGCTCCGTTCATGCCGGGACTGCCACCCATGTCCGGCACCGTACGGCAGGCGCGCGGCGGGGGCCAGTTCTTTTCTGGGTCACCGGGACGTCGGCTGACCCACCACGTCCGAATCCAGCAGCTCGGCGGCGAAAGTCCGCCAGGACTTGGCCTCCGCGTGCTTGCCGAGCTGGTCGAGCAGATCGGCGAGTTCGGCGATGGCGCGCGGCTCGCGGCGGTCGGCGGCGGTGCGCCACCAGGATTCGGCTCCGACCGGATCGCCGCGCCGTAGGCGCACCATGCCCAGCTCGTAAGCGGCGCCCGCGTGTCCGGCCTCGGAGGCCTGGGCCCACAATCCGCACGCCTGTTCTTCCTCGCCCCGGCGGTACATCGCGACACCCAGGTCGTAGAGCGCGCCGCGAAACCCGTGGTCGCCCGACTGCCCGGACTCGCTCGGGCGCGGCGCATCGACCGTCGCGGCTCGTTCGGCGGGAGCCGGTGCGGTGGAAACGTCGATGTTCGGCCGTTTCGTCGGTGTACTCGCTGTGGGCCGATCGTTCGCGACGGCCGGACCGGGTGCACGCGCGATAACGGGCGCTGTGGGTGTGGGGGAAACCGGTTCGCCGAGGATTGATGCCGCCGGGGCGAGCTCACGCTTCACCTGCGCGATGCGGGCATCGGGAGGCTCGGTCGCGACCGGAGGCTGCGGATGCGCGCCGGTGGACTCGAACGCGGGATACGAGTCGCGCGCGGCCCAAGAGTCGGTGACCAACAGGCCGGGATCGGTGCCCGCCCGGCCGGCCGGGGGTGGGGTTGCGGTAGAGCCCGGGGAGGATTGCAAGGGATACGGGTCTGCCGGTCCAGGCTCGGACCGAGGGGGCGAAGGAGGGGTCGGGGGCTGTGAGTGCGTGCCGGTGGGGTCGAATGCGCGATCGGTGTCTGCTGCGGTCCAGGGTTTCGACGACAGCGGGTCGGAGTCGGTGCGCCGAGCATTCGGCGCGGGGCGGGGAGGTGGCGGGAAGGCGGGGACGGGCGGCGCGTTGCCGATCGATAGGCCGGCGAGAGAGCGGGCTGGGTCTTCGGGCGGATGCGTGTGCGCGACCGGCGGTCCGAACGTGCCGTACGAATCCGCCGCGGCTGTTTCGTTCGCGGCCAGAGGATGGGGATCGAATCCGCGGGAAGGTACTTCCTCCAGCGCGGACGGGTTGTGCGGGCCTGGCGGCGGGGCGATGTGCTCTGTTTCGAGTGGCGTGTCGGGGCCGAATGGATCGGGCACGCTGTGCGCGGCGTCGATTGCGGGTGGTTCGGCCGACGGGCTAGGCACGGCGGGTGTGTCGTCCGGAGCTCGGTCACCGGGAACCGAGCCTGGAGCATCCGCAGTGGACCGTGCTGCGCGAGACGATTGCACGTTGCCGAACAGGTCGCCCGAGCGTCGCGGTTGCGGGTTCTGGCCCATTTGCCCGTTCACCGCGCTTGTGGCCGCGGACGCTTCGGCGGCGAGCCGCTCCACCGGTGCCGCGGAGGCGGTCGTGGGCCCGGCGGCGTCGATTCGCGGAACCGGCATGGTCGGCGCGGTGGGTGGGCCCGCGGAAGCGGCGGAACGGGGGCCGGGCGGGCTCATGCCGATCGGAGTCCGCGCGGGCGGTGCGGGCGCTGACGCCTCCGGCGGAACGGGTGTGGGTGCGGTGGACAGCTCCACGACCAAGTTCGCGAAGTTCGGCGGTCCCTCGCCGATGCTGCACCACAGCACGACCCGCCCGTTGGGTTGGTGCTCGACCACGATGCCGTAGTTGCCCGACCAGGACTTCTGGGTGCCGAATTCGTCCACCCAGACCGGGGTGAGGGTCACCAGGGTCACCGGCGCGGTGGGTGTGACGGCGAAGCTGACGCCTGCGGCCAGCGCGTCGCTCCACGCGTCGACTCCGGCGAGTGAACGTCCGTGCAGGTCGAGGTAGCCGTCGACGACCGACAGCCCCATCCCGAGCCCGCGCAGCCCGGCGGGGGGCGCCGCCGAGATCATCGTCAAGGCGACGGTGGTGGGCGCGGGGCCGACCTGCTCGGTGTACATCGGGTAGACCATGCTGCCGTGCCAGAGGATCGGATCCGCGCTCTGGTAGCGCGCGGCCAGCGGCAGCTCTTCGGGCGTATTCCGGGCAGCCCACGACGAATACCGCTCGTTCACTGTCGCGCGCCTGCCTTTCCACCCGATCCCTACCGCCGCCCCCGCGCCGGGCGGCGGGGTATACCGTACTCGCCGCGAACCGGAACTGCGCCGCAATCCCCTGGCGGTAGGTAATGGCCCGAGCGCCAACGCTACCGGGGAGTTCGCCCCATTTCCCAATGCTGCACAGTGACGTGTCCGGCCGCGGAGCTGGTAGGTGAGCGGCCGGGAGGAGGTGTGGCGCGGGCCGGCTACCGATGTCCGGCGGCGAGGCGTCCCAGCGCGGCCAGATCCTTCTCCAGGGTCCGGAACAGCCAGTACACGCCGACGAACGCCACAGCGCTACCGGCGCAGAGCACCCGCAGGGGCACGATGACGGCGGGGATGTCCTCCGGTGGGATGAACGTCGCCCCCACGACGCCCAACAGCGGCACGGCGGCTGCGACGGCCAGGAAGTACGTGCTGTCGGCGTCGAGCTGCCGCAGGCGACGCACGTCCTCCCCGCCGAGCCCACCGTGGGGAAGGAACATCGGGTAGAGCGACCGCACCGCGTAGAAGGTCACCAAGAAGTACGGATATGCCATCGCGATGGCGCCGCAGACGATCTGGGTGAGGAAGAAGTGCACGTAGGAGGCAGCGGTGATCTGATTGCCGGACACCTGTACCGACACCGGGACCGCCACGCCCGCGATCGCCCAGAGCGCGAAGCACGTCAGGACGTTGCGTCTGCCCAGCCGCAGGGTGTCGGCCCTGGCCCGTGCGAGCGTCGCCGAGTCGTACGAGCGTCCCTTGCGCAGCCCGCGCGCGATCGACCAGAGCCCTGCCAGAAGCAGGTTGGTCGCCACGAAGCCGATCAGGAAGCACACGGCGTAGGTGGCCAGGGCGATCTGGTCGAAGCGATGCTGGGCCTGCGCGTCGAGTTTGTCGATGATCAGTGTGCGGTTGTGGTTGTAGCTGTAGAGGATCGCGAGCGCGTTGGGCACGCCGACGGCCAGGGCCATGATCGGGTGCCTCAACGTGCGAGCGCGCAACCTCCAGCTGCCGGGTGGCGGATCGACGAGGTCGCGGGCGCGGGCGTCGAGGCAGACTGCCAGCTGCTGGGCCATGTCGGCGCCGGACGACCACCGTTCGGCGGGGTTCGGATCGAGCGCACGGACGAGGGCGCGCTGCAACGCCTCGGGGCAGTCCGGGGGCAGATCCCGGTAGGGCAGGGCGCGGGGGCTGCGGGATCGGCGTCGGAGCATGGCGTCCAGGGCGGTGCGGTCGCCCCCGGCCGCCGCGTCGTCGTCGAACGGTTTCCGGCCGGTGAGCAGTTCCCAGAGCACGACCGCGAGGGCGAACAGGTCGCTGCGAGTGTCCAGATCCTCGGCGGTGGCGGGCAGATCCGGATGCACCGCGGCGAGTTGCTCGGGCGACATGTACGCCAGTGAGCCGCCGAAGTAGGCCAGCGGGCTGTCCCCGGCGACGTTGCCGCTGAAACTGATGTTGAAATCGGCCAGCTTGGGCACGCCGTCGGCGGTGAGCAGCACATTGGCGGGCTTGACGTCGCGGTGCAGCACACCGGCCCGCCCCGCGTGGTCGAGCGCTTCGGCCAAGCGGCGCCCGAGCCATGCCACGGTCTCGGGCCACGTCAGCCCGGCCAGCTGGGCCCGCTGCGGCGATTCACTGGGTTGGATCTCACCTTTCGCGGCGAGTACGCCATCGATGACATCGAGCAGCATCGCTCCGCAGCGCCGGGCCTGCGGTGTCGCGCGGACGCGTTCGAGCACCGTGAACAGCGTCCCACCCGGCACGTACTGCATGTACAGCAGGCGCAGTTTCCGGTCCGCCAGGACGCGCTGGTCGAACACTCGCACGATGTAGTCGTGGTCGAGCTGGGCCAGAGTCTGGGGCTCGGCGCCTTTGTCGCGGGAGATCTTCACCGCGACCAACCGCTGCATCGACCGCTGCCGCGCCAGGAAGACTCGGGCGAACGCGCCGCGGCCGAGGCCGGTCATCAGGTCGAAGTCATCGATCCGCTGGCCGGCCGCGAGGTCGTCCAGGTTCGCCGGTTCGGGGGCGATCGTCAACAGCGTGCTGTGGTAGTCGTCGGTCGCGAGCATTTCCGACAGCTGGTCGGCCTGGTCGGGGTAGGCGGCGGTGTACTCGGCGACGTCGACCGTGCCGCCCGACTGCCTGCGGACGTGGAACTCCTCGTAGATCAGATCCGGCGGTACCGGCCAGGTGCGCAGTTCCGGGAACTCGGCGGCGTAGTCGGCCAGCCGTTTCGGAGCGGCTCCGCGGCCCCACCGGTTGGCCAGGTCGACCTTGAGCAGTTCGATCAGCGACACCCGGCGGATGGCGGGGGAGTCCGGAAGGTAGTCGGCGAGGTCCGGCGGAGTCGCCGCCGTCCGCCATGCGTCGGCGAAGCGCTCGACCACGTCGGCGATTCCGGTGCCCCGCGTTTCGATCGGCGATCGGTCCGCTGCGACCGTCGCCCCCGGAACCGGCGGGGCGGGGTGCGCCATGGGGGCATCGTATCGACCTGAGCCGCTTCCGCGGAACGCCGCCCAGTCGACCAAGCGCTTGCTACCCTCGATCGATGATCTCCACGGTGGTCTGGGGCACCGGCAATGTCGGCCGGGCGGCCATCCGGGCCGTCGACGCCCACCCGGCGCTGCGTTTGGGCGGGGTGCTCGTGCACGATCCGGCGAAAGTCGGCCGTGACGCGGGTGAACTCGCCGGACTCGACCGCGAACTCGGTGTGGCCGCCGTCGATGACGTGGGCGAAGTTCTCGACGCCCGCCCGGCGGCAATCGTGTACGCGGCCTCCGGTGATATCCGGCCCGACGACGCGCTCGCCGACATCGTGCGGGCGCTACGCGCGGGCGCGGTGGTCGTCACGCCGGCGCTCTACGCGCTCTACGACCCGCGCAACGCACCGCCGGAGATCCGCGACCCGGTGCTGGCCGCGATCGCCGAAGGCGGCGGATCGCTGTTCGTCTCCGGCATCGACCCGGGGTGGGGCAACGACGTGCTGCCCCTGCTGATCAGCGGGCTCGGCAGCACGGTGGAGACGATCCGCTGCCAGGAGATCTTCGACTACTCCACCTACGATCAGCCGGACTCGGTGCGCTACCTCGTCGGCATGGGACAGTCGATGGACTATCTGCCGCCGATGCTCGCGCCGTCGGTGCCGACCATGGTGTGGGGCGGGCAGATCCGGCTGATGGCACGGGCGCTCGGTGTCGAACTCGACGAGATCCGCGAGACGCTGGACCGGCGCGCCTTGGAGGTCACCGTCACCACGACGTCCATGGGCGATTTCGCGGCGGGCACCCAGGGCGCCGTGCGCTTCGAAGTCCAGGGCATCGTCGAAGGACAACCGCGTCTGGTCGTCGAGCACGTCACCCGCATCCATCCGTCGTGCGCACCCGATTGGCCCACGCCGGCCGACGGCGGCGCGGGGGCGCACCGCGTGATCATCGAAGGTCACCCGCGCATCGAGGTGACCGTCGAGGCGACCGACGAAGACGGCAACCGCTCCGCGGGTGGCAACGCCACGGCCATCGGCCGCCTGGTCGGCGCCATCGACTGGCTGGTAGCGGCGGAACCCGGACTCTACGACGCACTGGACGTCCCGCTGCGTCCCGCGGTCGGCAAACTCGGAAGGAAGCACCCATGATCATCGACGTCCCCGAGGGCAAGGATCCGATCGGCTACGTCTGGGGCGAAATGGTGCCCGGCATCGGCGTCGCCGCCTCGAACTTCTCGCTGTCGGTCTACTCGCACAGCACGCTCGGCCTGCGCGAGTTCGAGGCCGCGAGGCTGCGCATCGCGCAGATCAACGGTTGCCTGTTCTGCATGGACTGGCGCACCGAACGCGAGGGGGCGAAGGTCGAACCCGAATTCGCCGCCGCCGTCACCGAGTGGCGCACCACCGACGCCTTCGACGAACGCACCCGGCTCGCCGCCGAATACGCCGAACGCTACGCCACCGACCACCACAATCTCGACGAAGAATTCTGGAGCCGGATGTTCGCCCACTACAGCCAGGCGGAAGTGGTCGAACTGAGTATGAGCATCGGCTCCTGGTTGGCGTTCGGGCGGTTGAATCACGTCCTCGGATTGGATTCGGTCTGCGTGCTGCCCGGCCATTCCGCCGGTTCGTGAATGTAGGAGCTACTCCGTAATTCTGGAAACCCACGCGGGCTGCCCGTCGACCAAGCCGAGTTCGAACTCCTCGGGGGCGTCGAGGACGGCGCCGAGTTGGCGAAGCGCCCGATCGGCGGAGATCTCCGCGGGAAAACGGATGTATTCCAGGGTGGCGCCGGATATCCGAGCCCGGAATCGGTACCGGAATTCGACCTGCCCCGCGTAGGTCAGCGCGATGCGGCCCTGCCAGTCGATATCGTGCCTGCCGTCGGGGCGGCGGGTGAAGAACACTTCCTGGTCGGCGACGGAGTCGTGCCCGAGCAGATAGATGTTGAACGCCAGGCATTCGACGTCGTCGGCGTGTGCGAGCGGCAGCGGATCGACCGTGAGACGTTGCGGCTGTTCGGACTTCAGCAGGAAGGGACGGCCCGGCGCCGCGGCGCGCAGCCCGGTGGCGTCGTCCTCGCCCCAGTACGTGGACGACAGCGTGCAGCTGTGATAGTTCTGCCAGACAATCGGCGACAGCCAGTCTTCGCAGGTCTCCTCGCCGCCGGCGGGATCGCGTTCGGCGTCGTATGCCGCGGAGCGCAGGTGCAGATCGAACCACAGGCCGCCGGCCTGGTCCATGCGGCCGGTCCACGCGAACTCTTCGATCGCGTGCCCTTCCGGCCACGGATTGCCCGGGAACACAATTCTCCCGGCGGGCGAGAAACGCACCAGGTCGGTCCTTTCCATCCGACACACCCTAGCGACCGAGGCCGACAAATTCGACATGCCAGAATCGGGAAGCCGCGCCCGGTCGCGGCCGCGCTTCAGGCGTTGGCCGGTGCCTCCTCCTCCGGCTGGTCGGCGGGTGGCTCGTCCACCGTCCGCTTCGGTCCGGTGAACCAGGCCCGGGCCGAGACCAGCCACCAGATGCCGATCGCGCCCACCACGCCGACCAGCGTGATCGGCGCGTAATTCACCGTGGTCCAGGTGAATTCACGATGCCACGGATATCCGCGGGCGTCGGTGGGCAGGATGAACAGCACGCTGATCAGCGCGATCCACAGCAGCGCGACCACTCCGATCGGGCGGTACCACGCCCCCAGTTGCCAAGGGCCGGTGCGGAACCGTGCCCCGTGCCGCTGCCGCAGCAGGATCGGAATGCCGTAGGCGATATAGAGCCCGATGGTCGCGATCGAGGTGGCCGCGGCGTAGGCGGTCGGTGCGTTCGCCGGGGGCACCAGCATCGACGGAATCAGCAGCACGAACGCGAAGAACGAGATGAAGAGCACGGCATGCACCGGCACCTTCCGCGCGGAAAGCAGCGACCAGAATCTCGACCCGGGCACCGCGCCATCGCGCGCGAAGGCGAACAGCATCCGCGAGGCGGAGGTTACCGAGGCATACCCGCAGAACAATTGCGCGACCGCCGCGATGATCAGCAGCAGCCCCGACCAGAACCCGCTCAACGAGTTCTCCAGGATGTAGATCACGGGGTAGCCGCTGTTCTTGCCGGGATCCAGCGCGTCGTCCAGATTCGGAATGGCGAACGTCACCGCCATGATGAGAAGATAACCGGCGATCGCCGACACGACGATCGTGTTGATGATGCCTTTGGCCGCCATCCGCGACGCGTCGTGCGTTTCCTCCGACATGTGCGCGGACGCGTCGTAGCCGGTGAACGTGTACTGCGCGTGCAGCAGGCCGAGCAGGAAACTGAACGCGACCCCGCCGAATCCGATCGCGCTGTTGTCGACCGTCTCGGTGAAGACGAATTCGGCGCTCTGGTGGTGTCGCGCGCCGAACCCGAGCACCAGCACGAAGATCGCCACGCCACCGACATGCCACCACGCGGAGACGTTGTTGATCACCGCCGACAAATGGGGACCGACCACGTTCAGCACGGCGTGCAGCACGAGTATCGCGGCGAACACCAGGAAGATCGCGGTGCGGTCGGTGCCGATATCGATCCCGACGACGTTCAGCACGACGGTGGTGAAGATCGCCGCGCCGTAATCGATCGCCGCGGTGACGGCGATCTGTCCGATCAGGTTGAACCAGCCGGTGAACCACCCCCACACCGGGCCGCCCAGCTCGGCGGCCCACCAGTACAGCCCGCCGGAGGTCGGATAAGCGGAGGCCAACTCGGCCATTGCGAGCCCGACGAACAGCACCATGATCGAGACCAGCGGCCACCCCCAGGCCATCGTGATCGGGCCGCCATTGGCCAAACCTATGCCGTAACTGGCCAATCCACCGGTCAGGATGGACACGATGGTGAAACTGATGGCGAAATTGGAGAAACCCGACCAGGACCTGGCCAATTCTTGTTTGTAGCCCAGTTCGGCGAGCCGACGTTCGTCGTCGGAAGGGGGTCGGATCTCGGTCATGTCGTGCTCCCGGGTGAAAACGCTGCCCTCATACCGCGTTTGCAGAAGATCAGTGTGAAGTACCGATCGGTCAACCGCAGCGCAACCAGCAAATCCGTGCAACGGCGTCCCCGGCGCACGTCCGGGAGACGCCGACCGTAGCGTGGGGACCATGAGCGAGCGACTGGTGGTCATCGGTGGTGACGCGACGGGCATGTCGGCGGCCTCGCAGGCGCGCCGGATGAAGGACGCGAGCGCGCTGGAGATCGTCGTCTTCGAACGTGGCGGGTTCACCTCGTACTCGGCCTGCGGCATCCCGTACTGGGTCGGCGGGCATGTCGACGAGCGGGACGCGCTGATCGCCCGCACCCCGGAAGAACACCGCTCCCGCGAGATCGACCTGCGACTGCACACCGAGGTGACCGAGATCGACGTCGAGGGCGCCCGCGTGCGCCACCGTGACCGGGAAACCGGCGCGTCGGCATGGCTGCCCTACGACCACCTGGTGATCGCCACCGGCGCTCGCCCGGTGCGGCCACCGCTGCCCGGCATGGACGCCGATGGCGTGCACGGCGTCCAGACCCTCGACGACGGGCAAGCCTTGCTCCGGACGCTGGAACGGGCCCGCGGCAACCGCGCCGTCGTGGTCGGCGCAGGCTACATCGGCGTGGAGATGGCGGAGGCGCTCATCCGGCGCGGCTACGACGTCACGATGGTCAACCGGGGCCCGGAACCGATGTCCACGCTCGACCCCGACATGGGCGCCCTGGTGCGCGACGCCATGTGCGGCATGGGCATCAAGGTGGTCGGTGACGCGGACGTGGCCGAGCTGCGGACCGGTGCCGACGGCCGAGTCTCCGCGGTCGTCACCGACACCGCGGAATACCCGGCGGACGTCGTGGTGCTCGGTATCGGCGTGCGCCCGGAGACCGAACTGGCCCGCGCTGCCGGTCTGCCGCTGGGGCAGTACGGCGGGCTGCGGACCGATCTCGCCATGCGGGTGCGCGGTTACGAGAACATCTGGGCGGGCGGCGACTGCGTCGAGGTGCTGGATCTGGTCTCCGGCAGGGCACGCCACATTCCGCTGGGCACCCATGCCAACAAGCACGGTCAGATCATCGGCGCGAACATCGGCGGGGGATACGCGGTCTTTCCCGGCGTCGTGGGCACCGCCGTCAGCAAGGTATGCGAACTCGAGGTAGCCCGGACCGGGCTGCGTGAGAAGGACGCTCACGCGGCGGGCTTGCAATACGTGACCGTCACGGTGGAATCCACCAACCGAGCCGGCTACTACCCGGACGCCCAGCCGATGACGGTGAAGATGCTCGCCGAACGTTTCACCGGCCGCTTGCTCGGCACGCAGATCGTCGGCCGCGAGGGCGCGGGCAAACGCGTCGACATCGCGGCGGTCGCACTGACCGCGCGGATGACGGTGGAGCAGATGACGATGCTCGACCTCGGCTACGCCCCACCGTTCTCCCCGGTGTGGGACCCGGTTCTGGTCGCCGCGCGCAAGGCCGTCACCGCCGTTCGCCGACGTGGGTAGTGCGCTCAGGCGTCGAACAGTTCGAGCAGCTCGCTCTGGCCGAACATGACCGCGGCGTCGCGGGCCGACGGGGTGCCCGCGTCGGGGTCGGCGCCCGCCGCGGCGAGTCGCCGCACGATCTCGGTCTCGCCCTTGAACACCGCTCCGGCCAGAGGGGTCTGACCTTTGTCGTTCGCCCGGTTCGGATCGGCCGAACGCTGCAGCAGCGCTGCCACCGTCTCGGCGTGCCCGTGGTAGGCGGCGAGCATGAGCAGCGTGTCACCGGCCTCGTTCGTAAGGTCGACCGGCACGCCCGCGTCCACGTAGGCGGCCAGCCTCGCGGCATCTCCGTGCCGTGCGAAGTCGAACACCTTGGTGGCCAGTTCGAGCAGTTCCGGGTCGATTTCGTCGGCATTCATCCGCTCACTCCTGTCGTGGTCCGCGCGCGGGTCAGCGCGTCGCCGCGGATTTTCCCAGTTCCTCCCGCACGATGCGCAGATCGGCGACGAACGCGTCGTAGGCGGCGGTCCGATCGGGCGCGCGCAGAACCGACGACGGGTGCACGGTGGCGATCGCGCGGAAGTCCGCGGTCTCGACAACGTCACCGCGTCGCTCGCTGACCTTGAACGCAGGGCCGAGCAGCGCCTGCGCGGCGATCGCGCCGAGACACACCACCAACCGCGGTCGCAGGAGGTCGAGCTCGGCGTCGAGCCACGCCGAGCAGGCGACCACCTCGGTGCGGCCGGGCTGCTTGTGGATCCGGCGCTTGCCGCGCTCCACGAACTTGAAATGCTTCACCGCGTTGGTGACATAGACGGCGTCGCGGTCGATGCCGACGTCCGCCAGCGCCCGGTCGAGCAGCCGCCCCGCCGGGCCGACGAACGGTTGCCCCGTCACATCCTCTTGATCGCCGGGTTGCTCGCCGATCAGCACCACGTCCGCGTCCGGGGGGCCGGCGCCGAAGACCGTCTGCGTGGCGTGGCGATAGAGATCGCACCCGCGACAGTCGCAGGCCGCTTTCCGCAGCCGCGCCAGATCCGCGTCCGGGGGTACGAACCTCGCGGCGCCGGGCGCCTTCGTCACTGTCCGCCTCCTGCCTTCGGCGAGGCCGCGACGGGCCGTCGCCGAACTCCGCTGCCGCTTGTGCTGGTGGCGGCTTACCCGTTTCGGCTGCCCTCACGCGCGGGTCGCGAATCTCCGTCCCATGTGCTGAACGAGGTGACATGGGTCGGTATAGTCGCCGCGGATGAGTAGTGTCACCGCCACCGCCGGAACGCCGATGTCCCAGAACCGTCGACTCGGGCGTGTGCTGCGGGCGGCGCCGGTCCTGTCGCTCGCGTTCTCCGCGTTCTGTCTCCTGACACCGGTCTGGCCGTTCCACAAGATCACCGGCGGGTTCATCGACCTGCAGGTGTATCGCCTGGGCGTGGATGCCATGCGGCACGGCGCCGACATGTACGGGCAACTACCGCAGACCACCATCGGGGCTGGCCTGCCGTTCATCTATCCGCCGTTCGCCGCGCTCGCCCTGGGCCCGTTCGCGATGCTGCCGTGGGACGTGGCCGCCTTGAGCTTTTTCGTCTCCTCGGTGGCCGCGCTGGCTCTCACGCTCTATCTGGTAGCACGGCGGGTATGGCCGGACGATTCGCAGCGGCGACTGGCGGCGTGGGCCACCGCGTGCGCGACTCCGTTGGGTCTGCTGCTGGAGCCGATCCACTCCACGCTGGATTTCGGTCAGGTCAATCTGCTGCTGATGGCTCTGGTCGCCGCCGACTGCCTCACGCACAAGCCGCGCTGGCCCCGAGGGATGCTGATCGGCATCGCGGCCGCGATCAAACTGACGCCCGCGGCGTTCGTGCTGTACTTCCTGGTCCGCCGCGATTACCGCGCGGCCGCGACCGCGGCGGTCACCGGTGTGGCGGCGACGGCGCTCGGCTTCGTGGTCCTGCCCAAGGAATCCGTCAAATACTGGTTCGGTGGTCTCGGCAACGTGTCCGGGCTGAGCGGCTCGGCATTCCATACCAATCAGTCAATTCAGGCGGTGTTCTCGCGGTTCGAAGTGCCGGAGCCCGCGTTCACCGTGCTCTGGCTGGTCCTCGGCGCTCTGTTGCTCACGCTGGTCGTCGCCGCCATGCGCCGGGCCGCCGACCTGCCCGCGCTCGCGCTGGCCCTCAATGCCGTCTTCACTCTGCTGGTCTCGCCGATCTCCTGGTCGCACCACTGGGTGTGGATCGCACCCGCGTTGTTCGCCGTGGTCGGATACGCGACCCGGCTGCCGGTCCGCCGCGCGATCGGGTGGTGGGTGACGTTCGTGGTCACCGCGGCGGTGTTCGTCATCGGACCGCACAACTGGCTGCCCGACGGCGAGCATCGGGAAACCGCATGGACGCCCTGGCAGCACTTCATCGGCAACACCTACGTCTGGTTCAGTGTGGTGCTGGTGGTGCTGTTCCTGCTCGCCGGGAAGCGGACCGTCGCCGGCGGCGCGAACCCGTCGTCCGAGCAGCCGGTTCGGACCTCCGGTGACGCGCCCTCGGCGCTGACCGCACGCTGAGGCGCGGGGCCGGGGGCGTCCAATCGCCGCGTCACCCCATGCCGGGCGCGGAAGGCGCGACGAAGAGGAAGCTCTTCTCTTCGATTCGCTGCTTGATCCGCCATCGTCCGGCGACGCGGACGAACGTGTCCAGGTACCAGAGCCCGCACAGCATCATCGTCGGCGGACCGTCACCGCCGGACACCACCATCGGGTTGTGGCACATCGTCCGCCCGGTGGCCGTGTCGCCGTCGACTTGGATGGACGAGTTGCTGATCAGGTGCTGGAAGGCGGGGAAGTTGGGCAGAACGGAGGCGAGGAACTCTTTCGTCGCCGCCAGACCGCCGACCGAGCCGCCCATGGCGGAGTAGTCGATGTGGGCGTCGAGGGTGAACACGTCGTCCAGCAGGTCCCACTGCCGGGTGTCGACCGCGTGCGAATACCGCACCATCAGGTCTTCGATCTCGAGTCGATCCGAAATCTCCTGCAACGACAGCATGCCCGCCTCCGATTGACGTCGATACCCCGGCTATGCCACCAGGATTCGGCGTGTGAGGCAAGGTCGGTGCGGCTACGCCTTGTG
Source organism: Nocardia sp. NPDC004573 (assembly GCF_053602135.1). Taxonomy (NCBI): domain Bacteria; kingdom Bacillati; phylum Actinomycetota; class Actinomycetes; order Mycobacteriales; family Nocardiaceae; genus Nocardia; species Nocardia sp. NPDC004573. The sequence continues at coordinate 182,503 of NZ_JBSGDA010000005.1, read as the reverse complement.
CGGCAGGATGTTCAATACCAGCGTGAGCCCCGCCACAATGCTCACGCACGCCACCAGGGTGGCGAACGCCGATTGGGTAAGCGTCGCGATGCCGATCGAAAACGCAAGGCACGTGGTCAAAGCGAGCGCGCCGGTTCCCGGCTCCACACCGGCGATCCGGGTTGGTCGGTGATCCGTCATAGCTATGTAATACCCACGCTGCCCCGTTACGAAACCGTGATAGACAGTCGGCTTTCCGCCGCGGCCCGTTCGCAGGGAGGCGACCATCCGACAGGCGTACAGTACGTACGTACGGTTTGGTAGAGACTCTGGAGCGGCCTGTGTGGGATCCCCGGCAATACCTCGCGTTCCACGACCATCGCTCCCGCCCCTTCTTCGACCTGCTGTCTCGCGTGACAGCGGACGAACCGCGGATGGTGGTCGACCTGGGCTGCGGCCCCGGGCACCTCACGGCGGTCCTCGCCCAGCGCTGGCCCGGCGCGATCGTGCGAGCGCTGGACTCGTCGCCGGAGATGGTCGCGGCCGCGCGTGAGCGCGGGATCGACGCGACCCTCGGGGCGGTGCAGGACTGGCAGCCGAGTCCGGAGACCGATGTCGTGGTCAGTAACGCCGTTCTCCATTGGGTGTCTGGACACCCCGATCTACTGGACCGATGGATGCGTCAGCTCCCCTCGGGCGCCTTCCTGGCGGTTCAGGTACCCGCGAACTTCGACGCCGCCTCGCATCGGGCGATCCGCCGAGTGGCCGCCCGCGACGAGTGGCGCGACAGCCTGGAGCGGGCGGGCATCCTCGAACCGCGGGCGGTGCTGGATCCCGGCGAGTACGCCGACCTGCTCAGTGCGGCGGGCGGGGCTGTCGACGCCTGGGAAACGACATATTTGCAGCGCTTGACCGGTGACGATCCCGTGCTCGAGTGGGTCACCGGCACCGCGCTGCGGCCTGTGCGGGGCGCGCTCGACGACGGGCGGTGGCAGGAGTTCATCGCACAACTGGCCCCGTTGCTGCGCAGCGCATACCCTCGTCGGGCCGATGGCACGACCTGGCTGCCGTTCCGGCGCGTCTTCGTCGTTGCGCAGAAGCGGTAGCGCGGGGGTAGGCGAGTGCGGACACGGCCCGGACAATCACATGTCCGCGCACGGCGCCCGTCCGTGGCGCCGCGGCAGCCCGGCACCCGGCGGCGGCGCATCGATTCGGTGCGTGGCCTGTCACCGAGACTGCTCGTGTGCCGTCGACAGCAGCCGTGCTACCCGGCTGCGCAGTTCACCGGTCACGGCGGGCACGCCGATCGACGGGAGCTCGGCGGCCACATGGGCCGCGAGAACCCGCAGCTTGGTGTTGGTTTCCTGAGATCGGACGCGCAGGATGGCGAACGCTTGCTCGGCGTCGAGGCCGTAGACGAGCATTACCGCGCCCTTGGCTTGTTCGATCACCGCCCGCGCGGCTACCGGATCGAGGTCACCGGCCGCTGTGCCGTCAGCGTCATAACTCACACGCACGCACTACCCGTCCGGGGCCGTCTGACACGGGCTCGTGGCGGAGAAACCATGGCGCGGCGGATGTCCTCGTCCACGCGGGAGGGTTGACGCGAGCCCGGTGGATAGCGATACTTCGAACGTCATAGCGATTGCGTATAACTCGTCCTGCGGAAACGCTACGGAGACAGATCAATGATGATCCATACGGCAGTCGATACATTTCTTCTGGCTCAGGTGGACGACCCGGTCCCCGAGGCTCCCCCGAACTCGGAGAAAATCCTCCAGCTCTTCCGGTATTTCACGTGGTTCGTGATTCTCTCGGGAGTCACCGGAATCGCCTATGCCGGCGGTAAGTTCGCTTGGGAGAAGTGGAACGGTGGTCCACTCGCTTCGGCGAAAATGGTCGCAGGCGGCATGCTCGGCGGGGTCATCGCCACCAGTGCGGGGACGATTATGAATGCGTTGATCGGCTGACGCGGCCGTCCACCCCCGATGTCCGCCCGGCCGTCAGTCGTCGACCTCCAGTTCGACCAATTGAGCTGGGATGAAAGATTTCTCGCGCCGGTTGGTTTCCACGCCGAAAACGGCGACCACGAGGTCGCCGCCCGGCTGGACCACTCCCGCCTGGGTGAGGGTGCCGTACCCGACGACGGATTCGCCCACGTGATCGGCGAGTTCCGCGGCGGGCACACGAATCGTCCTGCTCATGAGGCACCTCTATCGGGTCGAAGTGTCACTGGCTGCGGTGTCACTGTTCGCAGGAATCGATCCTAATCCGCGGTGGCAGCCGCCGAACCCCCCAGTTGCCGCCGAATCGCATCGCGGCGCCCGAACCGCGGCAAACTCCGCCGTCAAGACGGAATTCCCTGTGCCGTAACGATTTACCCTCGCGATCTTGACCGGTTCGTGACCAGCGCCAGGGCGTCGGCGACCTTCGCCTGGAAGTGCGGGCACTCGCGGAAGTCCTCGGCCGCGCAGTCGAGGGCGTGTGAGATCGTCTCCAGCGCGGCGGTGGCCTGCGCGATCCGATGAACGAGCTGATCTCGGTGCGCGCGCAGCAGATCACGGCGCGCGGTCCGGTCGGACGCCGCGGCGAACAGTGCGACGAGTTCGTCCAGCGCCAGACCCGACTGCTTGCCGAGCAGTATCATCGCCACGGTCTCCGCGTCGTCGTCGTGATACCTGCGCCGACCGGCGCTGTCCCGCCGCGGCGCGAGCAAGCCGACATCCTCCCAGTGCCGCAGCACATGGGTGGCCAGGCCGAAACGCGCCGCGAGCTCACCGATCGAGATGTCGCCGCCCGCCACAGCCGCACTCTAGGCGACGCGCGCGGTGAGCCGCGCGTACAACCCGATCGGGTGACGCCGCAGACGCACCGTCTCCCGCCGCACCGTCGCCGCGTCGAAAAAGCGCCGTAGTGCGCTGAGCCCCGCCGCGGCGCGCACGAATCGGAAGTCGTAGATCGCCACCGCGCCGCCGGGGCGCAGTACGCGTACCAGCTCCGCGGCAGCGCGGTCCGGATCCGGCCACTCGTGCATGCTCAAACTCGAGACGACCAGGTCGAAGCTGTCGTCGGGGTAGGGCAGCGCGGCTACGTCGCCGACCGCCAGTTCGGCCGCACTGCCGGAAAGCGTCGTTTCGGCGATATCGATCATGTGCGGGGACAGGTCCACGCCGTGCAGTCGCAGATCCGGTCGACGAGAACGCAGCTGTGCCAGCAATTTTCCCGGCCCCGTCCCCACGTCCAGCACCCATGAGCCGGGTCGCGCGGCCGCGTCGATGTCGGCGGCGATCCGGCGGTAGAGGCCCCCGAGCAGGCGAGATGCCCGCTGGTCGTAACCCCGGCTCTGTCTTTCTCCGAACGTTGTCATGATCAACCTCTCCTCGTTGTGCGCTCAGCTTGCGAGTTGAGGTCGACCTGAAGTCAAGAGAAGCCGCGGTGCGGCTCCGGCGTTTACGGCTGTGCCGGGTACTTCCGCGTGAGCCATTGCCGGAAGGTAGGCCCGGCGAGGATGGCGCCCGGCCCGGGCAAAAGGGCGCCGTCGGCCTGCAGTTCGTGATCCGGGTCGTCGAGGTCGACGATCTCCTCCACTCGAGCCGGTTCACCCCGCCGAGCGGCCACCTCGGCCACGGCGGCGGCGAGCTCGAACTCTTCCGGTCCAGCGATGTCGACCGATTCCGGCGCCGTCTCGGCAACTGCGAGATGCGCCAACTCCTCTGCGACGGTGCGGGCGGCCACGAGTTGGGCTCGATACTTCGGGACGTAGGCGGTGTCGCCGCGAGTGGTCCAGTCGAGCATCATCTCGGTGAATTCGTGGAACTGCGCCGCGCGCAGGATCCGCACCGGCACGGGACCTTCCCGATAGGCGTTCTCCTGGGCGAGTTTCCCAGCGTAGTGTCCCGCGGTGAACCGATCGATTCCGATGATCGAAACGAGCGCGATCCGCCGCACACCGGCCGCGGCCGCGGCATGCTGGACATTCCGGGCGACGGTGCGGAAGAACTCGGTCACCGCCCCGGTTTCGGTGGTCGCCGCGTTGATCGCGTCCACCACCACGTCCACTCCGGCCAAGGCGTCCCCCAAGCCGGCTCCGGTTCGGACATCCACCCCCGCTGATCGACTGATCCCCACGACCTCGTGGCCCTGGGTCCGCAGCACATCGGTCACATCCCGGCCGATCCGCCCGCTCGCGCCGACAACCGCTACTCGCATCGCAATCTCCTTCGGCTCACATTCGGTGAGTGGACGAAACGGCGACAGCGGGTGTGACATGACCGAGGCAGTCGTGACAGTGCCGCCGCGACGGTCGATCCACGTGCGGCGGCAACTACTGTCGCGCTACCTCCCTGCGTCTGTTCGCGCGAGACTCGGCGGGATGCCCCCGCACACCGCCGAGTATCTGGACCGAACTATTCCCGACCCAAAAGTGCGACGCACCTCGACCCGGCGCGGCCACACAGCTTCCGCATTCAGATGCACCAGACGGCGCTGCCCAGCGGAATACAGAGTACGACCGAGCCCCATACCGGCGTCGCGACGTCCGATGGCGTCGTTTCGGCGGAGGCGGCGGGTGCCGCGATGACGCCCAAGGATACGGCCATTGTGGTCGCGGCCAGGATCTTCGTGATTTTGGTGGACATTGTGCATCCTTCGACTCGAGTGAAACTTATCTCTGACTCACGGATTTCATGCTTCACCTATGGAGCGGTGAACACCAGGCAAAGAAACGTCAAGTTCCCGGTCGGCGCGTAACGGGAAGATCACCGAGGGTGCTTTTTTTGGGGCATCGGCTTCGTTGTGGCGGCGAAAACAAACCTGAAGACTCTTTACTCCCCGCACCTTGCCCGAATTGTGCTCTTCCGAAGCAATCGGAAATCTTCGCCCGCTGCGGACGAACTCTATACGGCGACTGCGCTGCGTCGGGGTATACGACTCGCCGCCGTTACCGCGGCTGCACCGGCGAATTGATTGCGGCGAAGAAGGAGCGGGGGTCGGTAACGATGATCGTTACGTCGCTGAAGCGAGCGCGCACGGGCCCCGGCGGTTACGCCGGGCGATGCCCGAAGACCCGACGGCCAGTGCATCGTGCACTTCCCACAGACGGTGAGTCAGGTCCGAATTCGGGCAGTGACGCGACCTTAAACTGAGGCAATGGTGCAGCCAACGCCGTGGCAGTCGGACGAAGCTCGAGACGGCCGATCCGACCAGCCCGAGGAGGCGAAAAGCGGCGCCGTACCGGCCAAGGCGATTCTGGTCGCGCTGCGCGGGCATTGGGGCTACGTGTGGGCGGCGGTGGGCAGCCTGGTGACGCTGGTGCTGCTGTTCCAGCCGTGGCTCACCGCCGCAGGGGCGGACGGCAAGGTCAGCACCAACGCGTTCGGCCGCATGGAGATCACCACGCGATTCCTCAACATCTGGTCGCGGTCGGCACCGCCCGGTGCGCGGGTCACCGGCTTCTGGGCACTGCTCGCCAGTGCCGCGATCATCGTCGTCGTTTTCTCGGTCGTGGTGAACCTGCGTCTGCGCATCGAGGCGCTCGATCGGCTGGCCACGCTGGCCACGTTGGCGGGGGCGGTGCTCGTGGTGATCACCGTGCTCTACATCAACAGCAAGGGCCCCGAGCTGAAGGCGATGGTCGGACGCAAATCGGATCTCGGCGGACAGATCGGATCCTTGATGAACTGGGCGTTCGGCAATGGCAGACTCGTCGTGCCCGGCATCGGTCAGGTCGCGTACACGTCCGCGACGCTCACGCCGTGGTCGCTGCTGGCCGGCGTGACATCGCTGGGCTCCGCGATCGCCGCCGTCACCCAGTGGATCCGCAACCGATCCAGCGGTCTGTTCCGCCTACCGGGGGGCATCCGCATCGTGACGACGAAGCGGCCTGCCGAATCCGAAGACGCCGACTGACCGTTCGGCGACGCCCGGCGGTCCGATCTCCGCTGACGCCGTGGGCATGCGACGATCCGCCCCGCGAACCCCTTGCGCACCACTGGGCTCTCGGGTACGCCGGATAGCAGGAGGTGTTCGATGCCGTCCGCACATCGGTCCCCGACGCGGACCGAAGAGGTCATCGTGCCGTCGGAATACGCCCGGCTGGCCGGGGTGCTGGCTGTCCCACCGGACCGCACCGCGTTGATCGCCTTCGCGCATGGCAGTGGCAGTGGCAGGCACAGCCCGCGCAACCGGTTCGTCGCCGAGGTTCTCAACCGGGCGGGGTTCGCGACGATGCTGGTCGACCTGCTGACCGCAGAGGAAGAGGGAGACCGGGCTCGCGTGTTCGACATCCCGCTGCTCGCTCACCGCCTTGTCGAGGTGACGCACTGGCTGCGGACGCGGCCGGAACTCGACGGCGTGCCGACGGGATACTTCGGGGCGAGCACCGGCGCGGGGGCCGCGCTGTGGGCGGCGACCGAACCCGGCACCGAGATCGCGGCGGTCGTCTCCCGGGGCGGCCGACCGGATCTGGCCGGTGCGCGATTGGGTTCGGTGCGCGCCCCGACACTGCTCATCGTGGGTGGTAACGACCGGTGGGTGCTGGAGGTCAACCGTGAGGCCCAGCTACGGATGCCATGTCCGAGTGAACTGGACACAATCCCCGGAGCGACCCATCTGTTCGAGGAAGCCGGTGCGCTCGAGCAAGTCGCCGACCTGGCGGTCCAATGGTTCCACCGCCATCTCACCGTCGTGCTGCATTGAACACCACCGGCAGATCGCCGGGCCGAGGCGCGACGAGAGTGCCGAAGCCGCGGCTGATGTCCTGGATCTTCTCGCACAGCCAGCGGGATTCACTGCGGGGAGCCCATTCCAGCCGCATGTGCCGCACCCGCAGCGGGATCAGCCGGACCTCCGCCGAGCCGGGCTCCAATGAGACCAGATACAGCGGATGCAGATCGGCGTGGTATCGCTCGTGGCCGCGGATGCCCTCGTAGTCGTCGATGACGTCGCCGCATCCGTACAGGATCGGCTTGCCGCGGTAGATCTCGATCGGACGCGGATGATGCGCGGAATGCCCGTGCACCACGTCCACTCCGGCCTCGATCAATCGATGCGCGAACCGCGTTTCGGTTCGCGCGACCTCATAGCCCCAGTTCGGCCCCCAGTGCACGGAAACGATGCCGATGTCGTTGTCGCGTTTGTGGGCGGCCACCTCGGCCGCGACGTCCTCGGCCGCCGCCGCGTCGGGGGAGTAACCCACTCGCCACAGCCCGGGCCGGTTGCGCCGGGCCGACCAGGATTCCGGAACGCCGCTCGAGCCCGCGGCGACCGAGACGATCACCACGCGGCGCCCATCGGCGAGTTCCACGGTGGCCGGAGCGCGGGCGCCCGCCAGATCCGCGCCGGCGCCGGCGCGATCGATGTGAGCGGCGTCGAGCGCCGCCAGCGTGTCCGCCAAACCGGCGATCCCGAAATCGAGGACGTGATTGTTGGCCAGTGCGCAGACGACCGGCGCGATCGCGGTCAACGCGGGCACGTTGTCGGGGTGCATCCGGTAATGGATGCCCTTCGCGGGAGCGAACGCGCCGCCGGCGGTGATCGACGTCTCCAGGTTGAGCAACCGCACCTCGGGGGCGATCTGGGTCAGAATCGGCAGCACGTCACCCCATAGGTGCCGGTAACCGACGGGATGGGTGAACTCGCCGTACGCGCGTTCGGCCAGCTCGACGTAGGTTCGCGCGTCGTTGACGTATCGTTCGCGCAGCCTCGGATCGCCGGGATGCGGCAGAATCTGGTCCACACCCCGCCCCAGCATGACGTCGCCGCCCAGCAGCACCGTCGGCATATCACCATTGTCGGCCATCGCGGGGCCGATGTGAACGCGCTCTCGTCGACTTCTACGGGTGGTCGTCGGCGCGCGGCCGTCGGCTCGGCACAGGTCCTGTGCCGACCCCCTTTCCTCACCTGCTGGACATCGGAAGCAGCTGTTGCGGGTCGTCGGCATAGACGGTGGCGATGATGTTCGCCCGGGCGGCCAGATCCTTCGCGAGGTCGCGGATCTCCTCCGACGCGGTCGGGTCGGCGTCGATCCCGGCCAGCAGATCGCGGGTGTGGATCGCGGTTGCCTGCGCACAGCGCCGCAGGCGGGCCTTGGCCACGGTATCGAGCGCGGCGGGACTCAGATAGCGCTGAATGTGCTCCCCGCGATCGGTGACCCGGTTGACGATCGATTCGGTCGCCGCATCGGTGAGCCACCGTTCCGCGTCGGCCGTGATCTCGAAGACGAGATCGTGGTCTCGGATATCGGTGGGATTCGCGGACGTGGTCAGCAGGGCCATGCTGGCTCGCCCGATCGCGATGAACCCGCTCATGGCGTGGGCGAGCAGGACGTTCGGGTTTGCTGGGGGCAACTGGTGTAGCCGTTGCCCGACGACGGTGACCCAGCAGGCGAGGTGTTCGGCTCCGATATCGATCGACGTCGCTGTCGTCATAGCGCGAACCATACGCCGTTATCCGGGTGAGACATACGAAGAAACGCTGGAAGTTCGCCAGAAGTCGTGGAGTGCGGTGTTTCGGGCGTTCGTTCGCCGTCGCCATCGGGTTGTGCCGCCGCCGCGGAGGCCGCGGAGCGAGCGTCTGGATCGTCCGGTTCGTTCGGTACCCGGACAACGTTCCAGCGCATTCCCTGTCGCGGAAGCTCTTTCCGCGGCGCGCCGTCTCGCCCGCAGCGTCGCACCAGAATCGCCGCAGTGTCACACCGGCGGCGTTAACTGTGATTGTGCCCGCCTCCTCCGGTTGAAAAAGTCTGCGGTGGTACCGAAAACACGTTTGCACGTGCACGCGAATACGAGAACTGGTGCCGCCGCCGCGACTTCCGCCTGCTGTACCAGATCCGAGGAGGTGAGCGCCGGCCCAGTGCCGAGCCGGGTCATCAAGTCACCGCAGAACAGGACTCCGGTCGTCTCCTCGTAGAGCACCCGCGCTTCCCGATTGTGCGGCGTGTCCAGATGTCGCACCCGGCGGCCGCCGAGGGTGATCACCTCACCGTCGGCCAACCGGCGTGGCTGCCGGTCGGCCAGATCACCGATCGAGACCAGGCAGCCGACCAGACCGTGGGCCACCTGCGCCCGCGGTACGGCGGCGAGGAAGAGATTCATCGCCCTGTATTCGTCCGCTTCCACATGTCCGAATGTGATCCGCCGCAACCGCTCCACCGGCATGATCCGCGCGATCTCCGCGGAGACGACAGGGAAAGCGCGCGCATGCCGGTGTGGAAGAGCAACGGTTCCCCGGCGTCGACAAGGAACTGGTTGAACGTGAAGCCGCTGGGCCCCACCTGCGCGTTGCATGCCCCTTGTCCGCTCCTGGTCGAGGGCGCGTCCGCGCACCGTCGGCGCGATAGGGAAGCCAGCTGCTAGCTGTCGAGGCACGACGTTCTCGAAGAGCCCCGAGCTGACCGAAGGGCATGTGTTTCACTTCGCTGCCAGCGCATTTCCCGCTACACGAGACTCATCCTATGATTTTAAAGAGGATAGTAGTACTCTAAACTACCTACCTGCAGTTTCACTATGTGAGATTCGGTCGTCGTCCGATCGACACGCCGAATCTATCCAGCGAGGGAGTGTCGCGTGCTGGAAATCGATCATTTCAGCCACGGGTGGCTCACACCCATCGTCGCCTATGTCATGTCGTTCACCGGTTCATTGCTAGGACTGCGGTGCATGGCCAGATCTCGGACCGGTTCCGCCCGCGACGGGTGGCTGCTGGCCGCGGCGGTCGCGATCGGAGGCACCGGTGTCTGGGTCATGCACTTCATCGCGATGCTCGGTTTCGCGATCGAGGGCGCATCCATCCGCTACGACGTTCCGATCACCTTGATCAGCGCGCTGATCGCCATCGCGGTGGTGTGGATCGGATTGCGGATCGCGCATCAGCGGGCGCTGGGTATGGTGGGCCTCTTCGCAGGGGGCGGGATCACCGGTCTCGGCGTCGGCGCCATGCACTACGCGGGCATGTACGCCATGAAATCCGATGCGTCGATCAGCTACGACGGACGGATCGTCGCGCTGTCGATGGTGATCGCCGTCGTGGCGGCGACCGCGGCGTTGTGGTTCACGCTGCACGTCCGCGGCACGCTCGTCACCGTCGCGGCGGCGCTGGTCATGGGCGTCGCGGTGTCGGGAATGCATTACACGGGCATGTTCGCGATGCGTGTGCACGAAGCCGAGCACATGCACGCACCCTCGGGGGCCGGCGCGACGCAGTTGCTGACTCCGCTGATCGTGAGCATCAGCCTGGTGACCGTGCTGCTCTTGCTCCATCTCGGCGTCACGGAGGTGGAGGACGAGAACACCTACGTTCCGCAGGGCCGCCACGCCGCCAGCTATTGGCCGACTCGTGAGTGAGGCGACTGCTCGGCATCCGGGCCGCGGCACGGTGCGGCGCGGGTCCGGATGACCCGCAGCCCCGGGCTGCGCGGTCGACGCGGAGTTTTCGCCGCCGGATGCCGGGTACGCGCGCCAAGAGCCGGTTCGTGAGGTGACCGGCCCTCCAACCGAGCCAGGAGGTGGCGATGCGCATCGGGTACAAACTGGCGGCCGAGGCATTCGGCCCGAACGAGCTTGTCCGTCAAGCGATTCGAGCGGAGGAGTCCGGTTTCGACTTCGTCGAGATCAGCGATCACTTCCATCCCTGGCTGGACAATCAGGGCCATTCCCCGTTCGCTTGGAGCGTGCTCGGAGCCATCGCGGCGAAGACCGATCGGATCGCACTCGCGACCGGAGTGACCTGTCCCATCCTGCGCTACCACCCCGCGATCATCGCGCAGGCGGCGGCGACGCTCGCGATCTTGTCCGACAATCGTTTCACCCTCGGTGTCGGGTCGGGGGAGCGTCTCAACGAGCATGTCGTCGGCCGCGAGTTCCCGCCGGTGCGGATCCGCCAACGGATGCTGCGCGAAGCGCTCGAGATCATCCGTTTGCTCTGGCGTGGCGGCTACCAGTCCTACGACGGTGAGTTCCTGACCATCTCCGAGGCGCGCGTTTTCGATCTGCCCGAGGCGCTGCCGCCGATCGCCGTCGCCGGGGGCGGCCTGCAGGCGGCCCGCATTGCCGCCGAGCTCGGTGACGGCCTGTTCGCCACCGAACCGAACTCGGAGATCGTCGAGCGCTACCGCGCGGAGGGGGGCACGGGCCCGCGCTACGCGGAGGTCGGGATGGCGTGGGCGCCGGACGAGGAGACGGCCGCGAAGGCGGCGCTGGATACGACGCGTTGGGCGGTCACGGGGTGGAAGGTGATGAGCGAGCTGCCGAATCCGGTCAATTTCGCGGCGGCTACCACTACCGTCCGCCTGGAGGACATCCTGGACAACTTCGCCTGCGGCCCGGATCCGGCCCGCTACCTCGACGCCGCCAAGCAGTACACCGACGCCGGCTTCGATCATCTCGTGATGCAGAACGCGGGCCCGGACCCGGACGGCTTCCTCGACTTCTACCGGCGGGAACTCGACGAGCCACTGCGCGCTCTGGCGCCGAGCACATGAACGGGAACGGCACGCGCGAGACAGCTTGCGCGGGAACGCTCGGGCAACCGCCGGCTATCCCTGGAGTTTCATGCTCGCCGCCCGCGCCCGGGGTCGGCACGGTCTGGACCACGGCGCACGCACCACTCGAGCGGGAACTCGCCACCGCGCTCGGCGTGCCTTACGAGAAGGTCATGCCGGCGGCGTTCATCCCGCTGGCGTTCACCCTCGGCACCGACTTCCGGCCCGCGAAACGCATCGATCGGGCTGAGGTCCTGCACTGGGACACGTGGTGACCACCGCCCGACGCGTCAGACGGTCGTTGCGCGGATCGTGGTGAACAGCCGCAGGCAGCGTGCGGTCATCTGGTCGGGCGTGTGACCGGGATGGTCGCTCCACCAGGAGATGGTGGTGGACACGATGCTGAACCACAGTGCCAGCAGCAAGGAGTGATCGTCGTCGTCGCAGATGCCGGCATCGGCCAGCACCTGCGATACGCCCGCCGCGCCCATGCCGTTGAGGGCATTCTGATACTCCCGAGCCACCGAATGGGCCGCACTCGACCGTGGCAGGGTAGCGTCATAGATGATCTTCCAGTTCTGCGTGCGCCCGTCGAGTGCGCGGAAGATGCCGGTCAGTGTCGCGAGCGCCCGGTCGTGCGCGCCCTGCGCGAACCGAGCCGCTGCCACCGCGTCGATCAGACTCTTCCCGGCGCGGTGCACGCAGGCCGCGTGCAGTCCGTCGCGGGAACCGAAGTAGGCGTACACGAGCGGTTTGGAAACACCTGCGGCCGTGGCGATCTCGGCCACGGAAGCCTTTGCGTAGCCGCGCTCGCCGAACTCGCAGGTGGCGATGTCGAGGATCTGCTCCTCCCGCCGCTCTCGCGGCACACCCTTGGTGCCCGGCCTGCTCATCGGGCCTGCCGTACGGGCGGCGGGACGATCGGGTCGAGCAGCACCCCGGGATTGAGGATTCCGGCGGGATCGAGCGCCGATTTGGCCGCCCGCAGCGCCGTGGCGAAGGGTTCGGGTCGCTGTCGGTCGTACCAAGGGCGGTGGTCGCGGCCGACGGCATGATGGTGGGTGATGGTTGCGCCGTTGCCGTGCAGCGCTTCGGATACGGCGGCCTTGATCTCGTCCCACTGCTCGACCGTTCGTCCCCAGCTGCCCGCAGCGTAGATGCCGAAATAGGGCGCGGGGCCGTCCGGATAGACATGGGTGAACCGGCAGGTCAGCACCCCGGTGACACCGGCGGATCGGAACGCGGCCGTGGTCGCCGCCTGCACGGCCGCACGCAGAGCGTCGAAACGATCCCAGGTGCAGGCGGTTTCGAAGGTCTCCACGATCATGGATTGGGCCGCGAGCGCATCCCGTTGATACGGCATACGCAGGAACGACGACCGCCACGCGTCGGCTGCGCCCGCGCGCGCCGGGTCTTCCGCCGAGTCGGTGGCGCGAACGCCGTCCGGGATCGTGCCGCCGTGCTCGCGGCAGATCTGCACGGCCCGGCGCATCGGTTCGTCCACCGGATGGTCCGCGGACTCGAATCCTAGAACCAGCACTCCGCCTGGCGCGCCGGTGCCCGCGTTGAGGAACGCCTCCACCGGATCGAGCAACCGGCAGTTGGCGGGAAACAGAGCCGACTGGGCGATGGCGCGGGTGGCGGCCACCGCCGCGTCGTAGTCGTCGAACAGCACCGATGCGCCTGCCCGCCAGCGCGGACGGTCTTGCAAGCGCATCCACGCCTCGGTGATGACGCCGAGTACGCCCTCCGACCCGAGGAACATCCGATCCGGCGAGGGCCCCGCGCCCGACGCGGGCAGCCTGCGTGATTCGCTGATGCCGACGGGCGTGACCACCCGTAGCGATTCGGCCATGTCGTCGATGTGGGTGTAGACGGTCGCGTAGTGCCCGCCCGCTCGGGTGGCCAGCCACCCGCCGAGCGTGGAGAACTCGAACGATTGCGGAAAGTGCCGCAGCGTCAAGCCCTCCGGCCGCAACGCGGCTTCCAGTGCCGGGCCGAGGATGCCCGCCTGGATCCGTGCGGCCCGGCTGGTGCGGTCGAGTTCGAGGATCCGGTTCATGCGGCTCGTGTCCAGCGACACGGCTCCGGCGTAGGCGTCGGCGCACCGTGGTTCCACCCCACCCACCACCGACGTTCCGCCGCCGAACGGCACCACGGCGACCCCCGCGCTCGCGCACCAGTCCAGGATGTCGACCACGTCCTGCTCGGTACGTGGCCGCAGCACCTGGTCGGGGACGTGGTCGAGACGCCCCAGCAGCGCCCGCACCACGTCGCGGAACGCCTGCCCGTGACCGTGCGCGACACGGTCGCCGAGGTCGTCGGAAGCCAGCCCAGCCAGTGCATCGGGTACCTGGACACGCGGCGCGGGCACGCGCAACGACGTCAGCTCCGGCGCTTCGTGCACGGTCAACTCGGCGTCCGGGAGCAGAGCCGCTACGCGTTTCGTGAGGGCGGCTCGCTCGGTGCCGGTCACCGCGTCTTCCCGGTTGCCCCATCCCCACCAGGACCTCGTCGCCATCACATGGCTCCATTCCCACGAAGTTAATTGACTGGAGAGTAAATTACCTCAGGATCAATTGGCCGTTGGGGGGCGATGCTGCTCGGCCGCGCGCGCCGGCGCCGGCACGGTAGCTCTTCGCTCGCGGGCGACGGGCGTCGGTCGGTCAGTCGGATCCCGTTCGCTCAGCCTGGCTGGGAGCCGGTCGCGGCAGGTGCCGGCAGCGCGCCACTTGTCGTGACTTTCATCACATCAATTTGTGCGAACAAATGATTGTTCTTCGCATCACACCATGTCGTAGCCCAATTGGGGCCGGGGTACTCCTGTGAGCCGTCCCAGCCTCGTTGCGACTATCGATGCGGCGTTCGCTAAGGTCCGTCTGCACGCTCGGGTCATGGTTCACGCATTTGAGGCACTGCTTCTGGCTCCATCGCCAGGGCGGACAATGATCGACCAGAGAGTGAACCCGCCGCCGCATGACCCCGACACGCCGTTCCGCACGTCGCACCCAGCATTCACGGGCACGCAATCTCCTTTTCCCCCAACTGCTCACGGCCGCGGTCGACGCGGCGTTCGACTCCCCGGCGGTCCGGTACAATCCCACCGGCGATCCAGCGGATCAGCGGGAGCTCAGCTACCGGGAACTGGACGAGGAGTCCTCGCGATGGGCGCGCTATCTGATCGGGTTCGGGGTGGGTCCCGGGGACTTCGTCGCGGTCGCCATCACCCGGTCGATCGAGTCGGTGCTGGCGGTGTGGGCGGTCGCGAAGACCGGCGCCGTCTACGTGCCCGTCGACCCTTCCTATCCGCCGGATCGAATCGCGCACATGATCGCGGATACCGGCGCGATCGTCGGGCTCACCACCTCGGCGCACGTGGGCGCACTCGCCCCGCTCGGCGTGCGATGGATCGAACTCGACTCCGCGGCGCACCAGGAGAAGGTCGCCGCCGAGCCCGGACACGCCGTCTGTTATCTGGACCGGCTACGTCCGCTCACCGAACAGCACCTCGCCTACGTGATCTATACGTCCGGCTCGACGGGCAAGCCGAAGGGCGTGGCCGTGACGCATGCGGGGCTCGCGAGCTTGGTGGAGCACGAGATCGCCGCCCGGGCGGTGCGGCGGGAGTCGCGCGTCTCGCATCTGTGCACACCGAGCTTCGACTTCTCGGTGATCGAGATGCTGCTCGCCTTCTCGGCGGGCGCGACGCTGATCGTCGCGCCGCAGACGGTGTTCGGCGGCGCCGAACTCGCCGAGCTGCTGCGACGCGAGCGGGTGACGCATCTGTGCATCACGCCGGGGGCGCTGGAATCGATCGAGCCGGCCGGTCTCGGCGACTTGCGGGCCATCCTGTGCGGCGGTGAACGGGTAGGACCGGAACTGGCCGCGCGGTGGGCGAGCGGCGACCGCTGCTTCTACATCGTCTACGGACCCACCGAGACCACCATCTTCGCCACCGGCACCGAGGCGTTGTCCGCGGGCGGAGCGACCCATATCGGCACTCCGGTACCGGCGCTGGGCGTCCATGTCCTCGATGCCCGGTTGCGGATGGTGCCCACCGGCGTGGTCGGGGAGCTGTATCTATCCGGACCGGCGCTGGCTCAGGGGTACCTCGGACGCCCCGGGCCGACCGCCGACAGATTTGTGGCCAATCCGTTCGCGGCGGTGCCCGGCGCCCGCATGTACCGAACCGGAGACCTGGTCCGTCGGACCTCGGCGGGCGTGCTCGAACACCACGGGCGGGTGGATTTCCAGGTCAAGATCCGGGGGCTGCGGATCGAGCTCGGCGAGATCGACAACGCGCTGACCAGCCACCCGGACGTCGACTATGCCGTGACGCTCGGTACGACACTGCCCTCCGGCGGCGCCGCGCTGGTGTCCTACGTGCTGCCACGAACGGCACCCACCACCGACGGAAGCGTCCGGGTGGCGCTCGACACCGCGGAACTCGCCGATTTCCTGGCGAAATCCCTTCCGGCTTACATGATTCCGGCCGCGATCACGGTGCTCGACGAACTGCCGCTGACGCCGGTGGGCAAGCTCGATCGCGCCGCGTTGCCGGAGCCGGTGCTCACCACCCGGCAGTTCCTCGCCCCCGCCACACCCACCGAGCAGGTGGTCGCCGACATCTTCGCCGCACTGCTCCTGCCGCCGGGCGGCTCGGGCCGGGTGGGGGCGAACGACGACTTCTTCGAACTCGGCGGCAATTCGCTGATCGCGACGCAGGCGGCCGCGCGGCTGGGCGCCGCCCTGGGCGTGCGGGTTCCCGTCGCTCTGCTGTTCGAGGCGTCGGTGGTGGCGAAACTGGCCGAACGCCTGAACGAGCAGACTCACCTCGGCCATCCCGCACCGCGACCGATGCCGCGACCGGATCGGGTGCCGCTGTCGTTCGCGCAGCGGCGGATGTGGTTTCTGAACCGATTCGATCAGGCCGCAGCGAGCAACAACATTCCGCTGGCGGTGCGGCTGAGCGGACAGCTCGACGTGGATGCGCTGCGGGCCGCGATCCGGGATCTCGTCGTGCGGCACGAGGTGCTGCGGACCAGCTATCCGGAGCACGAGGGGACGGGCAGCCAACGGGTGCACGCGCTCTCGGAGCCCGGGGCGGTACCGGAACTGCCGGTGCTCGACGTCACCGAAGCCGAAATCCGCGAGCGCACGGTCGCCACGGTGGTCGAGGGTTTCGACGTCACGGCGGCGCCGCCGGTCCGGTTGCGTCTGCTGCGCTCGAGCGAGACCGAGCACGTGCTGGTGGGCGTGGTCCAGCACATCGCCGCGGACGGCTCCTCCATGGGCCCGCTGACCGCAGACCTGATGACGGCGTACGCGGCCAGGGCCGCAGGCCGCGCGCCCGCCTGGAAACCCTTGCCCTTCCAGTACGCGGACTACACGCTGTGGCAGCGCGACATGCTGGGCGCGGAGCACGATCGGGACTCGATCTTCGCGCGACAACTCGAATTCTGGCGCGAACGGCTGGCCGACCTACCGGAAAGGCTGGACCTACCGGCCGACCGGCCGCGCCCCGCGGTGTTCTCCGGTCGCGGCGCCGTGCACGAGTTCAAGATCGACGCGACGGTGCACGCGGCGCTGAACCGGCTGGCGCACCGAACCGACGCGACGCTGTTCATGGTCGCGCACGCCGCGTACGCCGTATTGCTGGCGCGGTTGTCCAACACCCGCGACATCACCGTGGGCGCACCGGTGGCCGGACGCGGCGAGGCCGCGGTGGACGGCCTGATCGGCATGTTCGTCAACACCCTCGCGCTGCGGACCGACGTCGACCCCGGCCACAGTTTCGCCGAACTGCTCGCGCAGGTGCGCAGCCGGGACATCGAAGCGTTCGGCCATGCCGACGTGCCGTTCGAACGCCTGGTGGAACTGCTGGACCCGGTGCGTTCGAGTGCGCATCACCCGCTGTTCCAGACCATGCTGACGTTCCAGAACTTCGCGCCCGCGACACTGGAATTGCCCGCACTGCGCGTCTCCGCGCTGGATTTCGCCCTGCCGCTGGCGAAATTCGATCTCGAGCTGACCATGGTGCCGCACGAGGACGAGCGGACACCGCTGGGCATCTCGGCGGCGTTCACCTACTCCACCGACCTGTTCGACGAGGCCACGGTGTCGGGCTTCGCCCGGCGGCTGTGCGGCATCCTCGCGACCGTGGCCGATGCGGCGGATCGCGCGGTAGGGGAGATCGACCTGCTGGACGCCGCGGAGCGCACCGCGATTCTGGCGCATTGGAACGACACCCGGCACCCGCTCCCGGCGGGACTGGTGCTGGACGGGTACCGGCGTGCGGTGGCGCGTCATCCGGACGATGCCGCGGTCGTCTTCGGGGACCAGCAGCTGACCTACCGTGAGTTCGACGAGCGGGTCAACCGGCTCGCCCGGGTGCTCATCGATCACGGCGTCGGCGCGGAAACGCTGGTGGGACTGGCGATCCGGCGTTCGCTGGACCTGGTGGTCGGCATGTACGCGATTCTCACCGCCGGCGGCGCGTACGTACCGCTGGACCCCGAACATCCCGCCGAACGAATCGCGCACGTTCTCGAGGTCGCCCGGCCCGTCTGTGTGCTCACCACCTTCGCCGACGAAGTACCGGTGCCCGACCATGTCACCGTCCTGCACGTGGAGGCGCTCGGCGTCGATCGGCGCTCGGGCGCGCCGATCCGCTCGGACGAACTGCTGCGAAAGGTGCATCCCGAACACCCCGCGTACGTGATCTTCACGTCGGGTTCGACCGGGCGCCCGAAAGGCGTGGTGGTCTCGCACAAGGCGATCGACAACCAGATCGAGTGGATGCTCGCCCGATACCCCATGGGGCCGGGGGATGCCTACCTGCAGAAGACCGCCACCACCTTCGACGTCTCGTTGTGGGGCTATCTCATGCCGCTGCGGTCGGGCGCGAAACTGGTCGTCGCCGAACCCGACGGGCATCGTGACGCGGCCTACCTCGCCTCGGCCATCGCCGCGCACGGTGTCACCGTCACCGATTTCGTGCCTTCGATGTTGACCGCGTTCGCCGCGCACGCGACGGCCGGAAGCCTCGCGACACTGCGCGATCTGTTCGTCATCGGGGAAGCGCTGCCGCCGGAGACCGTACGCGCGGTCCGAGCGGTCACCGGCGCACACGTGCACAACCTCTACGGACCCACCGAAGCCGCGGTATCGGTCACCTACCAGCCCGCTGGAACAGGCGACTCGGTGACGGTGCCCATCGGGCGGCCGCAATGGAACACCCAGGTCTACGTCCTGGATTCGCGGTTACAACCGGTCGCGGCCGGTGTGCCCGGCGAGTTGTACCTGGCCGGAGATCAACTCGCCCGTGGATACGTGCGGCAGGCCGCATTGACCGCCGGTCGTTTCGTCGCCAACCCGTTCGACAACGGCACAAGGATGTACCGCACGGGCGACCTGGCCTTGTGGCGCGTGCCCGCCGATGGCGAGCCGCAGCGACTGGAATATCTCGGGCGTACCGATTTCCAGGTGAAGTTCCGCGGCCAGCGCATCGAACTCGGGGAGATCGAGACCGCGCTGCTCGCGCAGCCGTCGGTGAGCCAAGCCGTCGCCGCGGTGGTCGCCTCGGCATCGGGAGATCGGCTGGCGGCCTACGTGGTCCCGCGGCCCGGCCAGGCCGTCGACCGTGCCGAACTCATGGCCGGGATCTCGGCGGTGCTGCCCTCGTACATGATCCCGTCCGCGCTGGTGGAGCTCTCGGCGCTGCCGCTGAACGCGAGCGGCAAACTCGATCGCAGAGCACTGCCCGCGCCGGTGATCGAGGCCAGGGCGTTCCGGGCTGCTCGCAACCCCGCCGAACAGGCCGTGGCTCGAGTTTTCGCCGAGTTGCTCGGCGTCGAGCGAGTCGGCATCGATGACGATTTCTTCGCCCTCGGCGGCAATTCGCTGCTCGCCACCCGAACCGTCGCGCGGGTCAACGAGGCGCTGGGCTCGCAGGTCGGCGTGCGCGACCTCTTCGAGGCGCCGCTCGTCTCCGCGCTCGCCGCGCGAGTGGCCGCCGGCGGGACGGGTACCACTCGTCCGCCGTTGACGCGGTCGCGGCGGCCGGAGCGCATTCCGCTTTCGCTCGCCCAGCAGCGCATGTGGTTGCTCAACCGCATCGAGCCGGACTCGCCCGCGTACAACATGCCTTTCGCCGTCCGGTTGAGCGGTGCCCTGGACCTACCCGCGCTGCGTCAGGCGGTCGCCGACGTGATCGAACGGCACGAGGTGCTGCGCACCCGGTACCCGGTCGACGCCGAGGGACAGCCGTACCAGGAGATCCTTCCGACGGACGCGGTTCTCCCCGACGGCATCGCGGTCGAGCCCGGCGTCGCCGACGTCGCGGACCTGGTGAACGTGCTGATGTCCGCGGGTTTCGACGTGACCACGGCCGCGCCCATCCGGGTGCGGCTGTTCACTTCGGGTCGCGACCATCTGCTCGTCATCGTGACCCACCACATCGCGGCGGACGGATCGTCGCTCGCGCCGCTGGCGCGCGACCTGGTGACCGCCTACACGGCGCGTCTCGGCGGTGGCGCGCCGGACTGGCCACGTCTGCCGGTGCAATACGCCGACTTCGCGATCTGGCAGCACGCCGCCATCGGCCCCGATGATCATTCCGATTCGGTTGCGGCGCAACAGCTGTCGTATTGGCGCAACCAGCTGGCCGGGCTGTCGGGGCCGCTGGAGTTGCCGACCGATCGACCGCGACCGTCGAGCGTATCCTCCTGTGGCGCGTCTATCGGCCATCCGATCCCGGCGCGGATCCACGAGCAGCTGAGCCGGATCGCGCGCGACCACAACGCGACGCTGTTCATGGTCGTGCACGCGGCGCTCGCCACACTGATCGGGCGCCTGTGCGGCGCCACGGACGTCGTGATCGGCACCCCGGTCGCCGGGCGCGGCGAACGCGCGCTGGACGACCTGGTCGGGATGTTCGTCAACACGTTGGCTCTGCGCGTCGAGGTCGACCCTGCCGCCACGTTCCGCGACCTCGTCGGCCGGACCAGGGAAGTGGCGCTCTCGGCGTTCGCCAACGGCGACGTGCCGTTCGAGCGGGTGGTCGAGGAGGCCGCCCCCGCCCGCAGCGGGGCGCACAACCCACTCTTCCCGGTGATGCTGTCGTTCCAGAACATCGAGCAGCCCACCCTGGAACTGCCCGACCTGACGGTCACCGCGGTCGACAACGGCGCGACCGCGGCGAAATTCGATCTGCACGTGGTCGTCGAGCCCCGGCTCGGTGACGACGGCCGGACCGAGATGGCAATGAGCTTCACCTACGCCACCGAACTCTTCGACGAATCGACCGTCCGCTCCTTCGCTCGCCGGTTCGAGCGCATCGTGTCCGCGGTCGCGGAGGACCCCTCGGTGCGGGTCTGGGATATCGATGTCCTCGATGAAGACGAAAGCTGCCCGGCTGTCACGCGATCGCACGAAACTCGGGACGAGTCCGCGCCGACGCTACCGCAGCTGATCGGCGAGCAGGCGCGCCGCAGGCCGGAGGCGACGGCCGTCCGGTGCGGCGCCGCCGCAGTGAGTTTCGGCGCGTTGCAGCGGCGCGCGAATCGCATCGCCCGCGCCCTGATCGCAGCCGGGGCGGGGCCGGAAACCATTGTGGCCGTGGCGGTGCCACGCACCGAAGAACTGCCCGCCGCACTGCTCGGCGTGCTCACGGCCGGCGCCGCGTATCTGCCGATCGACCTGACCTACCCGGCGCAGCGGCTGGCCTTCGTTCTCACCGACGCGGCGCCGGTGTGTGTGCTGACCACCGCTGACGAGCAGTCCGCTCTTCCGGAGACGGGCTTGCCCACGGTTGTGCTGGAGCAGACGGCGGAATTCACCGACGATCCGCTGACCGACGCCGAGCGCATGGCGCCCCTGCTTGCGGACAACCTCGCCTACGTCATCTACACATCGGGCTCCACCGGCGTGCCCAAGGGTGTCGGAGTGACGCACCGCAATGCGGTGGAATTGTTCACCAGGGCGCAGCCCCTGTTCGAATTCGGCGAGCGTGACGTCTGGACGTTGTTCCACTCCTTCGCCTTCGACTTCTCGGTGTGGGAACTGTGGTGCGCGCTCGTGACCGGCGGCACCGTCGTCGTGATCGACTACGAGACCTCGCGATCACCGGAGCAGTTCCGCGAGTTGCTGATTCGCGAGCGGGTGACGGTGCTGAATCAGACGCCGTCGGCGTTCTGCCAACTCGTCGACGCCGACCGGGACGCCTCGGCCGCGCCGGGGGAGTTCGCGCTTCGGTACGTGATCTTCGGTGGTGAGGCGCTGGATCTGCGGCACCTGCGGCGCTGGTACGAGCGTCATCCGGAGGGCACGCCACGGCTGGTCAACATGTACGGCATCACGGAGACCACCGTGCACGTCTCCTTCCTGGAGATCGGCACGGACCTGACGGACACTCCGCTCAGCCTGATCGGCCGCGCCCTGCCCGGGCTGGACACGCACGTGCTGGACATCCGCCTGCGACCGGCGCCGTTCGGTACTCCCGGTGAGATCTATGTCGCGGGTGGTCAGCTGTCGCGCGGTTACGCGGGCCGTCCCGGCCTCACCGCGACGCGGTTCGTCGCCGATCCTTTCGGGCCGCCCGGGTCCCGGATGTACCGGTCGGGTGACCTCGCGCGCTGGAGCCGGTTCGGCGGTGACGCCGGGCTCGCCTATTGCGGTCGCGGCGACCAGCAGGTGCAGCTGCGCGGCTTCCGGATCGAGCTGGGGGAGATCGAATCGGCGCTGGTGCGGTGTCCGGGCGTGCGTCAGGCCGTCGCGCTGGTGCGGACCGATGCCGCTCTCGGCGATCAGCTCGTGGGCTATGTGCTACCGGAGCCCGGCGCGCGGCCCGACCCGGCCGAAGTGCGCGATCAGGTCGCCGCGTATCTGACCGGATACATGGTTCCCGCCGCGATCGTCGTGCTCGACGCCTTCCCCTTGACGCCCAACGGCAAGCTCGACCGTCGGGCACTGCCCGCGCCGGCATTCCGCGCGCGCGAATTCCGCGTGCCGGCCACGCCCGTCGAGGCGACCGTCGCCGACGCCTTCGCCGCGGTGCTCGGCGCCGAGCGCTTCGGCATGGACGACAACTTCTTCGAACACGGCGGGAACTCGCTGCTCGCCGCCAAGCTGACGCTCCGGCTGTCGTCCGCGCTCGGTACCCGTATCCCGGTGATGCGGGTGTTCACCGCGCCCACACCCGCGCAGCTGGTCGCCGACCTGGCCCGTCGTGCGAGCGGCGCGGTCGAGACCGAGGCGGCCTTCGAGATGCTGCTGCCGCTGCGCCCCTCGGGTTCGGCCGCACCGCTGTTCTGCGTTCACCCGGTCTCGGGGATCTCCTGGTCGTACGCCGGTCTCGCCGCCTACCTCGATCCGGAGCGTCCGCTCTACGGTCTGCAGACACCGGTGCTGGCTACCGACGAGGTGATGCCGGGTTCGATCGAGGAATGGGCCCACCACTACGTCGAGCTGATCCGTTCGAAGCAACCGACCGGCCCCTACCATCTACTCGGCTGGTCCTTCGGCGGCGTCATCGCGCACGAGATCGCCGTCCAACTGCAACGTCGGGGCGAGCGAGTCGCGTTGCTCGCGGTGATGGACAGTTACATGGCGGATCCGCCGGGCACGCCGCCCGGCGACGCGGGCCAGGTGCCGGTGGCCGAACTCATGGGCGGTCTGCTCGGTGAGCAAGCCGGCGATCTCGGCAACGTCGCGGAAGTGGACTGGGCCGCGCTGCCGCAGAAGATGACCGAACTCCCCGAACCCTTCGCTTCGTTCGGATCCGACCGCGTCACTCGCATCCTCGACGCGGCTGTGCACTCGGTCGCGCTCCGCGAAGCCTACGACCCGCCCGTCTACCGCGGCGACGTCGTCTATTTCACCGCCGCTCTCGACGACCCGACCGGCTGTGTCGGCGCGTCGCTGTGGCGTGAGGTCGTCGACGGCCGCGTGCACAACCACGCCGTGTCCACCACGCATTGGCGGATGACCACGGCGGCCGGCCTGGCGGAGATAGCCGACGTGCTCACGCGAGCGTGGCGTGCGGGCGAGCCGGACCAGGAGCGGCCGGTCAGCCGGTGAACCAGCGCCGCAACCTGGCCTCGGCGGCCGCTGCCTTCTCCCGGGCCAGTTCCGCCGACGGCGGGGAGAACGGCGCGGCCGGCGCGGGCCCGGAGAGGAAATCCGCCTCCACCTTGCCGACCAGCCCGTCACCGAACTCGATATGACAGGTGCCCCGGCCGCGGTACCGCTCGGATGGGGCCGCTCCGCGCAGCTCGGCCTCGATGCCTGCGGCGACCGTGCGGGCGGCGTCCTCGGCGAACACACCCGCCCGCGGGACCGGAGCGTCGGCGCAGTCGCCGAGGGCGTACACGCCGGGATACGGCGTTGCGAGGGTGCGCGGGTCGACGGCGACCCAGCCGTCGGTCCCGCCTTCGGTGAGCCCCGATGCCTCGACGACCGCGGGGACCCGGTGCTTCGGGATTCCGATGAACAGGTCGTAGGACAGATCGCCGCCGTGGGTGACCGCCACATGGCGGCTCGGGTCGAGCGCCTGGATCGGCAGCCCGGGGGAGTAGCCGATCCCACGCCGGTTCAGCGCTTCGACGATCGCGGCGGAGGTCTCCGGGGACACCGGGATCGGTGACTCCATCGGGCTGGCGAACCGGATCTCGGCGCGGTCGCGGATGCCACGCCGATCCAGCTGCTCGTGCAGGAGCATCGCGCCTTCATACGGCGCGGGCGGGCACTTGAACGGCACGCCCAGCACCGCGACGAGCACCGAACCGCCGTCGAAGCCGGCCAGGCGTTCGCGCAATCGGCGGGCGCCGTCGATGGAGTAGTACTCATAGCCGTCTTCGAGGAACCCGGGGGTCGCGCCAGGGTCGTAGTCGGCGCCGAGGGCGACGACGAGAATGTCCGGGTCGTACACGGCGCGGTCGGTGCGGACCCGGCGGGCGCCAGGGTCGATCGCGGTCACCTCCTCCTGCCGGAATTCGACACGCGGATGGCGGAAACGGGTGTACGGCACGCGCACGGCCTCCGGCGGCACGTCTCGGAACAGGATGTCCAACTTGGCGAAGCCGAAGGTGAAGGAGTCGTTGCGGTCGATGACGACGACACGGAGGTCGCCGGTCGGCGAACCCGACAGACGGGTGGCCAGCTCCAGTCCTCCGAACCCCGCACCGAGAACGAGTACGGTTCGCATACGGTGATTCTTCACCCTGTGGCGCGGGCGGGTCGAGCACTTCTTCATCCCTGCCCGCGTGCGACGCGGTTTCCGCCCTGTGCCTGCCGGGCCGACGCTCGAGCGGCGTGGCCGGAGGGCCCTGCGATCGGTGACCTTCGGCCATCAACTACGGCGGCACTTCGCGCGATGCTGAGAAGACGAACCGAGGAGTCCCCGTTCCAGCCGCGCCTGCCGGTCGCAGGCGATGCATTGGAACGGCGGGGTCCGAGGAACAGGTGATCGAGGTGCCGCGATGTACCTCGCCGGGCCGTGTGGCCGCAGCGCTGGGCATCGACCACCGGAATGAGCGTGCCCATGACAGAACTACGGCCTCTCGATTCGGGCTTCATGGAACTGGAGGACTCCGACCGGCACATCAGCCTCGGGATCGGCGCGGTGGCGATCATCTCCGGCGCTCCGCCGGGCAGGCCCGAGTTCGGCGACATGATCGCCAGGAGTGCGGAGCAGAACCCGCGCCTGCGCCAGAAAGTGCGGCGGTGGCCGCTGGACCTGGCTACGCCGGTATGGGAGGACGACCCGGATTTCGATGTCGCGCATCACATCCGGTGGACCGCCCTGCCCACACCGGGGGACGACCCAGCGTTGTGCGAACTGGTGGCGGCGGAACTGGAGGAGCGGCTCGATCGCGACCACCCGCTGTGGCAGTGCGTCGTCGTCGAACATCTCCTGGGAGAGCGGTGGGCACTGTTCGTCAAAGCGCATCACAGCCTGGTGGACGGCGTGTCCGGGATATCGGTGTTCCGCAGTCTCTGTGATCCCGTGACGGGGGACCTCGGCCACGCCGGGTCGGACACGCAGGGCCGCCGCCCCGGAGTGCGGTGGCTCGATGTGGTGCGCGGCCTGACGCGGCTCCCCGTCGTCGCGCCACGGTCGGTGATCGCGGTGACGCGCGGTCTGGCTCCGGTGGTGTCCGCCGTGGTCTCGCCGGCCGCCGAGTCCTCGCTCAACGGCCCCATCGGCCGCCAGCGCCGGTATGCGGTGGCACGGGCGGCCCTGTCGGACGTGCACGACATCGGTACGACGTTCGGCGTCACGGTCAACGATGTCGTCCTGGCTTCGGTCGCCGGCGCTTATCGCGACCTGCTGGCCGGTCGCGAAGAGCGGACAGCTCCGGACAAACTGCGCATCCTCGTCCCGGTCTCCATGCGGTCCGACAAGGCGAAGTATCTGATGGACAATCGGGTTACGGCGGTGCTGCCGTTCCTGCCGATCGATGTGGCCGATCCGGTGGAGCGGCTGAACGCGATCAGGGATCGGATGACCAGGAACAAGTCGGGCGGTACAGCGCAAGCCGAGAATTCGGTGCTCGCTGTGGCAGGCCTGCTGCCGTTCGCGCCGCTGGCGTGGAGTCTGCGTCTGCTGGCGCGTTTTCCGCAGCGAACCGTCGGCGCGCTGGTGACGAACGTGCCCGGCCCCCGTGACCGGTTGACCATCCGTGGGCGCACGGTATCGGAGATCCTGCCCGCCGTGCCGATCGCCATGCGGGTGCGCACCGCCGTCGCGGTCCTCAGCTACGCGGACCAGTTGACATTCGGCATCACGGGAGATTACGACACCGCCCCTGATATCGCCGTGCTCGCCGAGGGAATCGAGCGGGACATCCGGCGGCTGCGCGAGCGTGCCGGCCTCCGCAGACCGTCCCGGCCCGGGGTGGGCGAACCGTGACGATCACTCGGCCGGGAGTCCCGCTCCGCGGGTAGCAGGGACCGATCGGGGACTTTCTGCTCTGTCCGGCAGGAGAACTCGGTGATGATATGGGAAACCGTGGTATCGAGTGAAGACCGGAAAGCGAGGTCGTCCCCAGTGGATGCACGCGTGATGTGCCGCGGTACGAGATCATGATCGCGTCGAACGGCCGTGTCGCGGACAACGGCGTCCCGGCCCGCACGATGGTGGAGATCGACCGCGAGGAGGCGTTGCGGCTACTGGCCGGTGTCGCCTACGGCCGCGTCGTCTTCACCCGGGACGCGCTGCCCGCCATCCGTCCGGTCAACCATTTCGTGGACGCCGGGCTGGTCATCGTGCGTACCCGGGTCACATCGCGGCTCACCGGCACCGTCCGTGCCGATCCCTCCGTCGTCGTCGCCTACGAGGCCGACGACATCGATGCGGTGACTCACGTGGGTTGGTCGGTCGTGGTGACCGGCCTCGCCCGTACGGTGACCGACCCCGAACGGGTGGAGCGCTATACGCGACTGCTGCGGCCGTGGGCCGATGCGGTGATGGACACGGTCATCGCCATCGAACCCACGATCGTGACGGGTGTCCGGCTGCTCGGCGAGCAAGATCAGGCGGCGCGATGACGCCGCCAGACCTCGAGGATCCCATGGACACCGAGAACCTCTCGCACGCAACAGATCTCGAACCTCCGATGTTGGCCGCGGTCGACGGCTCGGCCAGCTCGTATCAGGCGGTCGCCTGGGCGGCAGTCGAAGCCGCGCTGCACGGCCGTGCGCTGCACATCCTCACTTCGATGGCGATCCCGACCGGCTCCGGGCCCGGGATCTCATTGGGGGAGGCCGATCTGGAGTGGTTGCGCAGCGACGGCGAGCGCATCCTCGCCGAGGCGACACGGGTGGCGCGCACGGCCGCGCCGGGCGCCGAACCCGCCATCACCACGGAGATGACGTTCGAGCTGATCATTCCGACTCTCATCGAAAGGTCCTCGCGCGCGCGGATGCTGGTGGTGGGCAGCCGCGGACTCGGCGCGTTCCAGCGCGGACTGCTCGGCTCGGTGAGTACCGCGACCACCCATCACGCGCGATGCCCGGTCGCGGTGATCCATGGCATCTCGGCGATCGACGCCGTGTCGGCGCAACTGCCCGTGCTGGTGGGCGTCGACGGGACCGACAACAGTACGGCTGCCATCGAGCTGGCGTTCGACGAGGCGTCGCGGCGAAAAGTCGACGTGATCGCGCTGCACGCGTGGAGCGACGCCAGCGGTCTGGACGCGCCCGTCCGGGGGTGGGCCACCGCCCGCGAATCGGCGGAGGCCGTGCTGGCCGACAGCCTCGCCGGGTGGGTCGACCGCTATCCGGAGGTCGCGGTGCGGCGGGTCGTCACGGCCGACCGGCCTGGTCGGTCCCTGCTGGACGAATCGTCGAACGCGCAGCTGGTGGTCGTCGGCAGTCATGGCCGAGGCGGGTTCACCAGCATGCTGCTCGGGTCGACCAGCAATACGTTGTTGCACTCGGTGGACGTGCCTTTGATCGTCGTGCGCGCACGGTGACGGATGCCGCCCGCCGACCGGCGGGCAGATGACCGAGGGGGAGCGGCTGCCCAGCGCGACTCGCCGCGACCGCCGCCGGATCGCCATGCACCAGCGGCGTTGTGCCGCAGGGGCGATGGCCTGCCCTCCTCATCGGTTCGGCGGCGGTGGGTGTGCGATATCGGAACAGCGGGACTTTCGGGTGCGAAAAGCGACCGGTGGACGTCTCCGCATCCCCTGGACAGGGAGATTTGTCCCAGGTGGTGGGCACTGGACATCGGGCAGAATTTGCCGAACCATCGTCCCGAGAATCCTTCGCGACCTATCCGACGGGATCGCTCGTGGCTTCGTTCGACGTACGAGTTCCGCTGCGGATTAACACACCCCAGGGTGACTCGCTCGCGCTCGATGTAGTCGCGAGGTCGTCCGCGCCGGCCGCAGTACCGGTCTCCGGCATGCTGTCGTCGAACCGGTTGGCGGAGTGGATTCGTGGTTTGACCGGCCGGATGTCATTCACAGGCCCCTCTCCGATGGCTGCGCGCTTTCGGCTGTCCGGCGAACCGGGATGATGGCGAGCGCGGAAAGCGACGCGGCCCGACGAGATCGTTCCGAACAAGAGGACGGCGCTCGACGGGAATATCGCGCAATACGTTCATGATTCCGCGCGGAAGTATGTATATGAGCATCCGAGCGGCACATAAGTTCGGTGTACCGGAGTGGCGCTGAGGTGAAAATGTAAGTAAAGCGCAAGTGTGATAATCGGATGGCCGCAGGGAGGGGCTTTGTCGGTCAATTGCCAGAGCATTGCCATATTGCTGATTCGGTTCTTTTCGGGCAATGGTCGATCCGGGGCTCAGGCGGTCGGTGGTCGCTTCCCGCTGCGCGTCGCGGGATTGGCCATACCGGCTTGATTCCGGCCCCGACCCGGCATGTACGATGCCCGATCGCGGGTCTCTCCACCTGGAGTCACCCCTCGGCATCAGGCACTTCCTTGTGCGATACGGGCACACGGGGGTCGCATCGCCCTGGGTGTGCGATGGCCCGCATTGCGTGCACCGAGATTCGAAACGCCCGGCTTCCGTGCGGAGCTGGGAGCTTTGATACCACTAGACTGAGCCGAGCTGCTGTCAGATAGCTTGTCCCGCCAGAGTGTCGATGCTTCACCACAGGTTCAAAAGTTCTGTTTTCAGATTTTGAGACGACTGGAAATGCCGACGAACGGGAGGTGTGGGAGTCGCCGTAGTGCCGGCCGATCGGAGGTCGGGCACCGGCGGATCGAGCTACACGCGGAACTCGAACGGAGCGGCGAAGCGCAGGGGTAGCGCCGCTTCCTGGTACACGAAGTGCATATATAAGCCAGATTTCGGACGCGGAGAGCCGGCGTGCTTCCGTCATGCCCTCGCGCGTCCGGGTATGAATAAGGGGACATGCGATGAATCTGAAGTCAGACGGAACCGCCGACGGCGATCTGGGGCTGATTCCGCTCTCGAGTGCGCAGTACGGCATGTGGCTCGCGGACCATGTGCCCGGTGGACCGGCTGTCAACATCGCACATTGCGTCGAGATCGAGGGCCCGGTGGACTATGACGCGTTCACCCGGGCGGTGAACGACGGCGGTCACGAAACCGAGTCGCTGGTGGTGCGCGTGGTCGAATCCGACGGCCGCCCCTATCAATTCGTCGACCGCGGCATCATCTATGACGAGCCGGTGCTGGATTTCAGCGATGCGGAGGATCCGGTCGCGACGGCGATGGAGTGGATGCGCCGCGACTACAACACCAAGGCAGTCGATCTGAGTCGTGACCGGCTCACCGAAACGAGGCTCATCCGGGTCGGCGAAGACCACTACTTCTGGTACGGCCGCGCGCACCATTTGGTGATCGATGGGTACGGCGCGTTCAACAGCTTGACCCGGATGGCCGAGCATTACAACGCCCTGCTGGAAGGCAGGCCGCCGACCCGACTGGACGCGGCGAGCCTGCGCGACATCGTCGAGGCGGAGCACGCCTATCGCGCCAGCTCGCGATACGAGGCGGACAAAGCGTATTGGCTGAACAAGGTTTCCGACCTCCCGAAGCCGGTCAGCTTGTCCGGCCGCACGGCCCGTTCCGGCAAGGTCGACCGCGTGGCCGGTTTGCAGCTGCCCGCACGCCTGTCCGATCGGCTCGACCGCTACGCCGAGGAAGTGAACGCGTCCGCCGCGCAGGTGGTGATCGCGGCGTTCGCCGCGTTCCTCGCCCGGATGACCGGCACCGAGGATGTCGTGCTGTCGCTGCCGGTGACCGCCCGGGTGACCAAGCGCCTGCGCAATGCCGCCGCGATGCTGGCGAACATGGTGCCGATCCGCTTCGCCGTACACCATTCGACCACCGTGGAGGAGCTGGTCCGCGCGTCGGTGTCCGAGCTGGTCGCGGCCATGCGTCATCAGCTGTACCGGTTCGAGGACTTGCGCCGCGAGTCGGCCGCGATCGAATCGTCCGCGAACTCGTTCGGCCCGATCGTGAACATCCTGTTCTTCGATTCGGAGATTCGGCTCGGCTCGGCCGTCGGCCGCTATCGCGCGCTGACCTCCGGCGCGCTCGACGATCTGCAACTGAACCTGTACCGCTCGGGCGCGGACGCGCCACTGCTCATCGAACTGCACGGCAATCCGAACCTCTACGGGCAGGAAGAACTCGAGTCGCACGCCGACCGGTTCCTCGATTTCCTGCACCGGATGATGGACTCGCCCCTGGACGCTCGCATCGGCGACATCCCGCTCGTCGGCCCCGCCGAGGAACTGCGCATCGTCGAGGAACTCGCTGGCCGCGACGGTGAATCACCCTCGGCCACATTGGTGGATCTGCTGACACGACAGGCGGCGGCCACGCCGTCCGCGGTCGCCGTGACATTCGACGACATCACCCTCACCTACCGCGAACTCGATGAACGCTCGAACCGGTTCGCGCGCAGGCTCATCGCGCTCGGCGCGGGGCCGGAAACGCTGGTGGCCATCGCGCTGCCGCGCGACGCCGATCTGATCGTCGCGGTGCTCGGCGTACTGAAATC
This sequence comes from Nocardia sp. NPDC004573, assembly GCF_053602135.1. Classification (NCBI taxonomy): domain Bacteria; kingdom Bacillati; phylum Actinomycetota; class Actinomycetes; order Mycobacteriales; family Nocardiaceae; genus Nocardia; species Nocardia sp. NPDC004573. Next base: position 151,546 of record NZ_JBSGDA010000005.1, on the reverse strand, counting down.
CGGCGCCGGGTACCTTCCGCTCGACACCGCCCATCCCGCCGAGCGACTCGAATACGTGCTGGGCGACGCGAACCCGATCGCGGTGGTGACCAAGCGGGACATGCGCGAGCACGTGCCGGGCGATCCCGGCCGCGTCGTGCTGTTCGAGGATGTCCTCGCCGTCGAGGAAGCCGCGGACCCGATCACCGATGCCGACCGGGTGGGCGTGCTGCGTCCCGACCACCTCGCCTATGTCATCTACACGTCAGGATCGACCGGCCGGCCGAAGGGCGTCTCGATCACCCACCGGGCCGTGTCGACCTACCTGGTGAACTCGTGCGCCGAGATCGGCATCCGATCCGACGACGTGTGGACGCTGTTCCACTCCTTCGCCTTCGACTACTCGGTCTGGGAGATCTTCGGTCCGCTGGTCAGCGGCGGCCGCATCGTCGTCGTGGACGGACTCACCAGCCGCTCGCCGGACGACATGGTGCGGCTCGCGGCGCGCGAGCGGGTCACGGTCTTCAGCCAGACGCCGTCGGCGTTCTACCAGTTCGCGGCCGCGCGACAGCGGTACACGCACGCCGGTCAGCCGGACGGCGAGCTGTCGCTGCGCCTGGTCGTCCTGTCGGGTGAGGCCCTCGATCCCGCCGGGTTGGCCGACTGGTACGAGCACAACCCGGAGCTGCCGGTGCTGGCCAACAGCTATGGGATCACCGAAACCACCGTCTTCGTCACCTATACCGGTCTCACCGCCGACATCGCTGTTCCGGGAGCACCGAGCACGGTGGGCCCGGCATTGCCGGGCTTGCGCACGTATGTCCTCGACGAGCGTTTGCGCCCGTGCCCGCTCGGCGCCTGGGGTGAAATCTACGTCGCGGGAACACAGCTCGCTCGCGGCTACCTCAAACGGCCCGCACTGAGCGCCGGGCGTTTCGTCGCCGATCCCTTCGGACAGCCGGGCGAACGCCTCTACCGCAGCGGTGACGTGGCGCGCTGGAATCACCGAGGCCAGCTGGAATATCGCGGCCGCGCCGACCAGCAGGTGCAGTTGCGCGGGTTCCGGATCGAGCTGGACGAGATCCGCAACGCGCTGCTGTCGCACGGCGCCGTCGCCGCGGCGGTCGTCGTCGTGCACCTGCCCGGCACGGAGGCCGCCCGGCTGGTCGGATACGTCGTGCCCGCCGTCGGCGCCGACGTGGATCCGGACGCCTTACGCACCCACGTCGGCGGGCGACTGCCGGAATACATGGTGCCCTCCAGTCTCGTCGTGATCGACGCGGTGCCGCTGACCGTGAACGGCAAAGTGGACTACCGCGCGCTTCCCGAGCCGGTCTTCGATTCGGCCGCGGCATACGTCGCGCCCCGCACGGTCGTCGAGGAGTCGATCGCGGACGTCTTCGCGGAAGTTCTCGGCACCGACCGGGTAGGCGTGTTCGACAGCTTCTTCGAACTCGGCGGCAACTCGATCACCGCGACCAGCGCGGCCGTGCGCATCGCTGAGGTGACCCGGTGCGACATGTCGGTGCGTGACCTGTTCGTCAAGCAGACCGTCGCGGAACTGGCCGCGCACCTCGAGGCCGGAAGCAGTTCCGGCAGGCCCGTGCTGCGGGCGGCGGCGCCCCGGTCCGAGCCCATTCCGCTGGCGCCCGCGCAGAACAGGATGTGGCTGGTCAACCAGACCGACCCCACCTCAGCCGCCTACAACATTCCGCTGATCGTGCAGCTGACCGGACGTCTCGACGCCGCGGCGTTGCGGGCCGCGCTCACCGACGTGATCGATCGGCACGAATCGCTGCGTACCGTCTATCCCGCCGTGAACGGCGAGGGCGTACAGGTCGTCCTGCCCGCCGAAGAGGTCGTCGCCGGTCTCGACCTGACTGCGCGGCCGACCGACCCGGACGAGATCGAACATCGACTTCGCGACCTCGTCTCCGTCGGCACGGATTTGCGCGAGCGGGCCCCGATCCGGGTGGCGCTGCTCGCGACCGCGGACCGCAGCCGGCATGTGCTGGCGGTTATTCTGCACCACATCTGCTGCGACGGGTCCTCGCTCCGGCCGCTCGCGGCCGACGTCGCCGTCGCCTACGAGGCCCGGGTGCAGGGAAAGACCCCGGATTGGGAACCGTTGACCGTTCAGTACGCGGACTACAGCGTCTGGCATCGCAGTCTCCTCGGTGACCCGGACGATCCGGATTCGCGCGCCGCCCGCCAATTGCGCTACTGGTCCGAGCGACTGGCGGGCATGCCGCCGGTCCTGGAGCTGCCTGCGGACCGGCCGCGTCCGCCCCGCCAGTCCATGCGCGGCGACGTCGCGGACACGGTGATTCCGGCCGAGATCTTCGCCGGGATCGAGCGGCTGGCACGCGCGGCCAACGTCACGACGTTCATGGTCGTCCACGCGGCGCTGGCCGTCCTGCTGGCCCGGCTGTCGGGTTCGGCGGACGTCACGATCGGCACGCCGGTCGCCGGTCGCGGCGAACGGGCGCTCGAGCCGCTCATCGGCATGTTCGTCAACACCGTGCCGCTGCGTACCGAGGTGTCCTCCGACGAGTCGTTCACCGAGTTCCTGGCCCGCGTCAAGGGCATCGACGTCGATGCCTTCGCCAACAGCGACCTGCCCTACGAGCGCGTCGTGGACGAACTGCATCCGAAGCGGTCCTTGGCGTACGCGCCGCTGTGCCAGGTGTATCTGGCGTTCGAGAACATGGCCCGGGCGAGCTTGGAGCTGTCCGAACTCACCGTCGAACTGCTGGATTCCGGCGCCGAGCCGGCGAAGGTGGACATCATCGTCACCGTCGCCGAGAACACCGCCGCCGGTGGCGATGTCGCGCTGCGGATCAACTACGCGACGGACCTGTTCGACCGCGAGACCGTCGAAGAGCTCGCCGAACGGCTCAACCGGATACTCGAGGCGTTCGTGGCGAATCCGCGGGCGCGCGTCGGCGACGTGGACCTGTTGTCGGGAGTCGAGCGCCTGGGATTGGTCCCGGCATCCGGTGGTCGTGCCGAGAAACCCCGCGTGCTGGCGGATGTGCTGCTGGTCGGTGAGCGCACCGCGCCTGCCGTGGTGGCGGGAAATCGTGTGCTCACCTACGGGGAGCTCGACGAGTGGTCGAATCGTCTCGCCCGCGTGCTGATCGACTGGGGCGTGGGACCGGGGGACCAGGTCGCGCTGGCCATGGGACGGTCGGTGGAATTCGTGGTCGGCGTGTGGGCGGTGGCGCGGGCGGGCGCCGCGTTCGTGCCGGTCGACCCGCGCTACCCCGCCGAACGGGTGGCGCACATGATCGCGGACTCGAACGTGGACGTCGCGCTCAGCATCGAGGCGTCGCACGCTCTGCTTCCCGGCCACGTGCGGCAGCTGGTCCTGGACCACCCTGCCACCGAAGCGTTCCTCGCGGCGCACTCCTGCGCGGCGGTCACCGACGCGGATCGCCTGCGTGCCTGCCGGGTGGCCGACGCGGCCTATGTGGTGTACACCTCGGGCTCGACCGGCAAGCCGAAGGGCGTGGCGGTGACCCACGAGGGCTTGGCGAATTTCGCGATCGAGCAGAGGGAGCGCTATCGCGTCGATCGGCGGTCCCGCGTGCTGCAGGTGGCGGCGCCCGGCTTCGACGCGGTGATGCTGGAGCTGCTGATGGCACACGCGAACGGCGCGGTGCTGGTGGTGTCGCCGCCGGAGGTGTTCGCCGGTGCGCAGCTGGCGGAATTGATTCGCGCACAGGAGGTTTCGCATGCCTTCGTGACGCCGAGCGTGCTCGCGACGATGTCTCCCGCCGGGCTCGACTCGCTGCAGGTGCTGGTGGCGGGCGGCGAAGCGGTGTCGGCCGAGACGGTGGCCGTGTGGGCGCCGGGACGACGGCTGCACAACGGATACGGGCCCACCGAGACCACGATCATGGTCGCGATCAGCGACCCGCTGTGCGTCGGGGACCCGGTGACCATCGGCGGCCCGATCCGCGGCGTCGACGCGGTGGTCCTCGACGAGCGGTTGCGTCCCGTCCCGGTCGGGGTGACCGGGCAGCTGTACGTCTCCGGTGTGCAGCTCTCCCGCGGGTACCTCAACCGGCCCGCCTCCACGGCGGTCACGTTCGTCGCCAACCCGTACGGCCCTGCGGGCACCCGCATGTACGGCACCGGTGACCTGGCGCGCTGGACCGCCGAACACACGCTGGAATATCTGGGGCGCACGGACTTCCAGGTCAAGATCCGCGGGCAGCGCATCGAACTGGGCGAGATCGAAGCCGTGCTCGCCGGACATTCCGCCGTCGCGGCGGCAGTCGTGGTCGGCGTGCACGCCGAGAGCGGCTCGCGGCTGGCGGCGTACGTGGTGCCCGCGGACGGCTCGGTCGACACCGCGGCGCTGACCGAGTACGCGGCGCAACGCCTGCCGTCGCACATGGTGCCGGACACGGTCATGGTGCTCGACACCCTGCCGCTGTCGTCGGTGGGCAAGGTCGACCGCGCGGCCCTGCCGGAACCGGAGTTCGCTCCCGGCGTCGAGTTCGTCCCGCCGCGCAATGCCACCGAGCAGATCGTCGCCGACATCTGCGCGGGCGTGCTCGGCATCGACCGCGTCGGCGTCCTCGACAGCTTCTTCGACCTCGGCGGCAATTCGCTGTCGGCCACCCGCGCCGCGGCGCAGCTCAGCGGCGCGTTCGGTGTCGAGGTGCCGTTACGCGCCATCTTCGAGACGCCGACCATCGGTGCGCTGGCCGAGCGGCTGCGCAGCGCCGACGCGGCGACTCGGGCGCCGCTGGTCCCCCAGGAGCGCCCGGACCGGATCCCGCTGTCGCCGGCGCAGGCTCGCATGTGGTTCCTCAACCAGTTCGACACGAGCTCAGCGGTGTACAACATCCCGCTGGTCGTGCGGATGTCCGGAGACCTCGACGTGACCGCGATGCACGCGGCGATCGCGGATGTGCTCGAACGGCACGAGGCGCTGCGCACCGTCTACCCCGACAGCGACAGCGGACCGCACCAGGTGATCGTGCCGGTGGAGGCGGCGCTGCGCCCGCTGACGCCGGTGACCGTCGCGGCCGGGGAGATCGAGGCGAGCGTCGCCGCCGAGGTGACGACGGGCTTCGACGTCACCACCGAAGTGCCGTTGCGGGTGGCGCTGCTGCGCAGTGCACCCGACGACCACTCCCTGGTGCTCGTGGTCCATCACATCAGCTTCGACGGATCCTCGCTCGCACCACTGGCCGCGGACCTGATGAGCGCCTACCGGGCCCGGGTCCGGCGCGAAGCGCCGCAGTGGGCGCCGCTGCCGGTGCAGTACGCGGATTACGCGCTGTGGCAGCGGAAGCTCCTCGGCAGCGAGGACGATCCGCACAGCCCGACCGTCGCGCAGACCAGCTATTGGCTCGCGGCCCTCGCCGGACTGCCCGAGGTGCTGGATCTGCCCACCGACCGTCCGCGGCCGGCGAAGCAGTCGTTCCGCGGCGCGACCGTCTCGGCCACCCTTCCCGCGGATCTGCACCGGGAAGTGGTCGCGCTGGCCCGCCGCCACGACGCGACGGTCTTCATGGTGATGCACGCGGCCTACGCGGCGTTGCTGGCGCGGCTGTCCGGCACCGGGGACATCGCGGTCGGCACCCCGATCGCCGGTCGCGGCGAGCCGGGGCTGGACGGCTTGGTCGGCATGTTCGTCAACACGCTGGTGTTGCGCACGCACATCGCGCCCGGCGCGTCCTTCGTCCGGATCCTGGATCAGGTCCGGGCCACCGATCTGGCCGCTTTCGAGAACGCCGACATCCCGTTCGAGCGGTTGGTCGAGGTGATGAATCCGCCGCGCTCGACGGCGCACGCGCCGCTGACGCAGGTCGGCTTCTCGTTCCAGAACATCGAGATCCCGACGGTGCGGTTCGAGGGCTTGACGGTGTCGGCGCAGATGGCCGATCCGAGCGTGGCGAAATACGACCTGCACCTGAATCTGGTCGACGCCCTGGCGCCGGATGGTGAGCCGGGTGACATGGCCGTCGAATTCGGCTACGCGACGGACCTTTTCGACGAGTCGACGATCACGGCGATGTTCGATCGCTACCTGCTGTTGCTGCGCGCGATCGTCCTCGATCCCACCCGCGCCATCGGCGACATCGATCTGCTCACCGAACCGGAAGCGCAGCAGATCGCGCAGCGGTCCAGCGGTGCGATCACCCAGGCACCGGCGGTGACGATCGCGGATCTGTTCGCCGCGCAGGCCGTGGCGACGCCGGAACACACGGCGGTGGTGGACGCCGCCGGTGGAGCCCGGCTCGACTACCGGGAATTCGCGGCCCGGGTGAACGCGCTGGCGCGTGCGCTGATCCGCCGCGGAATCGGCCCGGATGCTGTCGTGGCGGTGGCGATGCGCCGCTCGGTGGACCTGCTGACCACGCTGTACGCCATCCACGCGGCGGGTGCGGCCTACTTGCCGCTGGACCCGGATCACCCCGTCGATCGGGTGCGCGCCGTTGTGTCCGACGCACGGCCCGCCGCGATCCTCACCCGTCCGGACGATCGGGCGAGTCTGCCCGGCGACGCGCCGGCCTGGACGCTCGGCGACCTCGAAGCCGAGCGGCTCGACGCCTCCGCGGTGACCGATGCCGACCGGACGCGCCCGCTGCGCCCGGATGACCTGGCCTACGTCATCTACACCTCCGGCTCGACGGGTGTGCCCAAAGGCGTCGCTGTTCCGCACGCCGCGGTGGTGAACCAGTTGCACTGGATGCGCGAGCACTACCGACTCGGCGGCGACGACGTCATGCTGCTGCGCACGCCGGTGACCTTCGACCTCTCGGTCTGGGAGCTGTTCTCCGCGTTGACCTGTGGCGCGGCCTTGGTCGTCGCCGGTCCCGACGCGCAGAGCGATCCACGGGAAGTGGCCCGGCTGATCGCCGAGTATCGGGTGACGACGGTGGATTTCGTGCCGTCGCTGCTCTCGGCGTTCCTCGAGGTGGCCGCGCCGCGCGAATTCCCCGACCTGCGCCGGGTGCTGTGCATCGGTGAGGCGCTGTCTGCCGAGATCGTGCGCCGGTTCCGGGATTTCAGCGACGCGCGCATCGACAATCTGTACGGCCCGACAGAGGCCGCGGTCAGCGTCACCGCACACCGGATCGACTCGGTCGAGGGCGCGGCGGTGCCGATCGGCGTGCCCGAGGCGAACGTGACCGTGCACGTCCTGGACGCGCGGTTGCATCCGGTGCCGGTCGGCGTGACCGGTGAGCTGTACCTCGGCGGTGTCCAGCTGGCTCGCGGGTACCAGGACCGCCAGGGTCTGACCGCGGCGACGTTCGTAGCCGATCCCTTCACCGGCACGCACGGCGCTCGGTTCTACCGCACCGGAGACCTGGTGCGCTGGGATGAGGACGGCAACTTGCGTTACGTCGGCCGCGCCGACACCCAGGTGAAGTTGCGCGGCCTGCGGATCGAACTCGGCGACATCGAAGCGGCGCTGGTCGCGCACGAGCAGGTGCACGCGGCCGTCGCGCAGGTACGCGTCGGCGGCGGTGAGCAGCGGCTGGTGGCCTACGTGGTCGCGGACGCGGCACTCGACGTCCGGCAGGTCCGGGCTGCGCTGCTGGACCGGCTGCCTGCCTACATGGTGCCCTCCTCGGTGACCCGGATCGACTCGATTCCGCTCAACGCCAACGGCAAGGTGGACTACCGGGCGCTGCCCGAACCGGACCCGAGCGCGCAGGAGTCCGACTTCCGGCCGCCCCGGGGGCTGGTCGAACAGGCGATCGCCGCGGTCTTCGCGGAACTGTTCGACCGGCCGGAAATCGGCGCGGACGACGACTTCTTCGAACTGGGCGGCAACTCGCTGGTCGCGACGCGCGCATTGAGCCGGATCGGCGACGTCGTCGACGTGACCATCCCGGTGCGCGCGATCTTCGAAGCTCCGACCGTGGCCGGCCTGGCCGAGCGTATCGCCCAGTTGCGTGCGATTCCCGGGCTTCCCGCGCCGACTCCGGTCCCGCGGCCGGAACGCATTCCGCTGTCACACGCGCAGACGCGGATGTGGTTCCTGAATCAGTTCGACCCGGCGGCACCCGGATACGTGGTGCCGCTGGCGATCCGGCTGGAAGGCGAGCTCGATCTGGCGGCGCTGACCGCTGCCGTGGGCGATGTCGTCGAACGGCACGAGAGCCTGCGCACGATGTACCCGGCGGTCGACGGCACACCCACCCAGGTCGTGCTCGACGCCGAGGACGTGCTGGCGACGTGCGATCTCACCCCGCAGGCGGTCGGCGAGCGGGAGCTGCCACACCGGCTGGCCGAATTCTGCGGCACCGGATTCGACGTCGCCGCGGGCGTGCCGCTGCGCGTGGCGCTGTACCAGTTGTCGGACGAGGCGTGGACCCTCGCGCTGGCCGCGCACCACATCAGTTGCGACGGCTTCTCGGTGGCTCCGCTCGCCGCCGATCTGGTGACGGCGTATCGGGCGCGTTCCGGGGGTACCGCACCGGACTGGGCGCCGCTGGCGGTGCAATTCGCCGACTATGCCCTGTGGCAGCGAACGGTGCTCGGTTCCGTCGACGACCCGGATTCGTTCGTGGGCCGCGACATCGCCTACTGGCGAACCCGACTCGCGGGCGTCCCCGATCTGCTCGAGTTGCCGACCGACCGTCCGAGGCCGATCGAACAGTCCCAGCGCGGCGCGGTGATCCAGGTCGCCATCCCCGGTGAACTGCAAGGCCGGGTGGAATCGCTGGCGCGGCGAGCCGGGGCCACGACGTTCATGGTGGTGCACGCGGCCCTGGCGGTGTTGCTGTCGCGGCTGTCCGGCAGCGACGACGTCACCGTCGGCGTTCCGCACGCGGGCCGGGGCGACCGGTCGCTGGACCACCTGGTCGGAATGTTCGTCAACACCTTGGTGATGCGGACACGGGTCTCCCTCGATCAGACCTTCGCGAGCTTGCTGGACGACGTGCGGCGCACCGACATCGAGGCGTTCGACCACGCGACGGTGCCGTTCGAGCAACTGGTCGACGCGCTCAACCCGGTGCGCTCGACCGCGCACACGCCGTTGTTCCAGGTGCTGCTCGCCTACCAGAACATGGCCCGCGCTCGCGTCGAGCTGCCCGGCCTCACCGTTGAGAACGTCGACCCGGGCGACAGCGCGGCGATCTACGACCTGCTGTTGATGATCAGCGAGGGCCACGGCGCCCACAACGAGCCCACCGGCATGACGCTGCGGCTGACCTACGCCACGGACCTCTTCGACGAGGACACCGTGCGGCGCTTCGCCGACCGATTCGTTGGCGTTCTCGACGCCGCGGCCCGCGACGCCGAGGCCACCGTCGGGGCGCTCGGGTTGCTCGACGAGGCGGAGCGGTCGCAGGTGCTGGAGCGGTGGAACGACACCGGTGGCTCCGCCGCGGCGGGCCGGACGCTGGTCGACGTCTTCGACGAACAGGTCGCCCGCACCCCGGACGGTATGGCGCTGCGCCTGCCGGACGGCAGCACGTCGACCTATCGGGACTTCGACGCGAACGTCAACCGGCTGGCCCGGTGGCTCATCGCGCGCGGTGCCGGTCCGGAAACGGTGGTGGCGGTGGCGATTCGCCGCTCGGCCGAGCTCGTCACGGCTCTCTACGCGGTGGTGAAGGCGGGCGCGGCGTTCCTGCCGATCGACCCGGATCACCCGAGCGCGCGGATCGCGCACGTGCTGGGCGCGGCCGGTCCGCTGCTGGTGCTCACGACCGCGAGCGACGGCGACGGTCTGCCGGACGGATTCGAGTACGCGCCGATCGACCGGCTGGACGTGACGAGCCTGTCCGGTGCCCGGATCACGGACACCGAACGCCGCACACCGCTGCGGCCGAACCACTTGGCATACGTGCTGTTCACCTCCGGGTCGACGGGCGTCCCCAAGGGCGTGGCCCTGACCCATGCCGCCACCGTGAGCCAGTTGGCCTGGGCCCAGCGACAGTGGCCGCACAGCGCGTCCGACGCGGTGCTGCACAAGACGCCGATCACCTTCGACATCGCCGTGTGGGAGTTGTTCTGGCCCTTGCAGACCGGCGCGCACATCGTGGTCGCCGAACCGGGCGGTCACCGCGACCCCGCCTACCTCGCGGAGATCATCGCGCGCAACGAGATCACGACCGTGCACTTCGTGCCGTCGATGCTCGACGTCCTGCTGGAATCCGCCGGTGTCGCCGAACTGCCGTCGATCCGGCGGGTGTTCGTCGCGGGCGAGGCGTTGGCACAACGCACGGTCGACGCGGCGGAGCGCGTCTTCGCGCACGCGGAACTGGTGAACTGGTACGGGCCCGCGGAAGCGGAGGTGGTGACCGCGCAACGGTGCGCACCACATGCGACGACCGCCGCGACGGTGCCGATCGGCGCGCCCGCCGCGGGCATGAAGGTCTACGTGCTGGATGCGCGGTTGCGGCCGGTGCCGATCGGCGTCGTCGGTGAGCTGTACGTCTCCGGTGTCCAGCTGGCGCGCGGTTACCACGCGCGCGCCGACCTCACCTGCGGCGCCTTCGTCGCGAACCCGTTCGGTGCGGCGGGGGAGCGGCTGTACCGGACCGGTGACCTGGTCCGCTGGCGCAAGACCGGGGAGCTGGAGTACCTGGGTCGCAGCGACTTCCAGGTGAAGGTGCGCGGCCAGCGGGTGGAGCCGGGTGACATCGAGTCCGCGCTGCGCGCTGTTGCGCAGGTGGCGCGTGCGGTGGCGATCGTGACCACCGAACGCATCATCGGATACGTCACCCTCGCACCGGGCGCGGTGACCGACGGCCGCGCGATCCGTGAGCAGCTGACCCGCACCTTGCCGTCCTACCTGGTGCCGGACGCCGTGCAGGTGCTCGACGCGATGCCGCTCACCGCGAACGGCAAACTCGATCGGTCGGCGCTGCCCCGCCCGGTGTTCGAGGCAGGCGACGCCTTCGTCTCGCCGCGCACCGACGCCGAGGCGTTGCTGGCGCGGCTGGTCGCCGACCTGACCGGCGGGGACCGGGTGAGCGTGACGGCGAACGTCTTCGAGATCGGCGTCAACTCGCTGTCGGCCGCCCAGCTCGCGGCCCGGGCGCAGGCGGCCGTCGGTGTCGACGTCGGCATCCGGGACGTGTTCGACGCGCCGACGGTCGCCGCACTGGCCGAACGGATTTCGGCCCGGACCCGGTCCACCGCGGTGGCCCTGACCGCACGGCCACGCGCGGGTGCGGTCCCGTTGGCGGCGGCGCAACGGCGCATCTGGTTCCTCAACCAGTTCGACACCGCCTCCTCGGCCTACAACATCTGCTTCGCGGCCCGCCTGACCGGCCCGTTGGACACCGATGCGCTGCGGGCGGCGTTCCTGGACGTGGTGGCCAGGCACGAGCCCTTGCGGACGGTGTATCCGCTCATCGACGGCGAACCCCGCCAAGTGGTGCGCGACGTCGCGGCGATCGGCGCGGAAGTAACCCTCGCGGCGGAGCCGGTCAGCGGCGAAACGGAACTCGCCGAGCGGATCCGGGACGCGGTCGAGGCGGGATTCGACGTCGCGGAATCGGCGCCCGTGCGGGCGCGGCTGTATCGCACCGCGCCGGACACGCATGTGCTGGTGGTCGTGGTCCATCACATCGCGGCCGACGGCGCGTCGATGGCTCCACTCGCGCGGGACGTGTTCGCCGCGTACCGGGCGCGGGTGAGCGGCCACGCGCCGCAGTGGGAACCGCTGGCGGTCCAGTACGCCGACTACGCGATGTGGCAACAGGAGTCGCTCGGTGCCGAGGACGATCCGGGCTCGCCGATCGCCCGGCAGATCGAATACTGGACCGACGTGCTCGACGGCTCGCCCGAGCTGCTGGCCATGCCGACGGACCGGCCTCGCCCCGCGACCCTGTCCACCGACGGCGGCAACATCCGGTTCGAGATGCCGGCCCGGCTGCACGATGCCGTCGTGCGGCTGGCCCACCGGGAGGGCGTCACCGTGTTCGTCGTCCTGCACGCGGCGCTGGCGATCCTGCTGGCGCGCACCGCGCACAGCGATGACATCACGGTCGGCACGCCGGTGGCCGGTCGCGGCAGGCCGGAACTCGACGACCTGGTGGGCATGTTCGTGAACACGGTGGTGCTGCGCACACGGATCGACGAGGACCGATCGTTCCGGGAATTGCTCGGCCAGGTGCGCGACGTCGACCTCGAAGCGCTGGCCAACGCCGACCTGCCCTACGAACGGCTCGTCGACGTCATCGGACGTCCCCGTTCGACGGCGTACTCGCCGCTGTTCCAGGTGATGTTCGGGTTGCAGAACACCCGGGCGGCCCGATTCGAGCTGCCCGGCATCGGCGTGGAAGTCCTCGACCCCGGTATCGCGCAGGCCAAGGCCGACCTCACCGTGCTGGTGACCGAACGCCGCGAGGGCGATCAACCCGCCGGAATCGATGGCGAGATCATCTACGCCACCGATCTTTTCGTCGAGTCGACCGCGCAGGCGCTGGCCGAGAGATTCGTTCGTGTCCTCGAGGCCATCGTCGCCGATCCCGCGCGGCCGATCGGCCGCATCGGTCTGCTGAGCGCGGCCGACGCCGAACGGTTGGTGCCCGTGCGGGGCATCGAGGGCACGCAGCCGTGCCTGCTTCCGGATCTGCTGGCCACCGCCGCGGCCACGGCCCCGGCGGCGACGGCGCTGATCGGGGACACCGAAACCCTCACCTACGCCGAACTCGACAGCAGGGCCAACCGCCTCGCCCGTGGGCTGCTCGCCCGTGGCGCCGGCCCGGGAGTGTTCGTCGCGCTGGCCGTGCCGAGGTCGGTCGACTATCACGTCGCCATGTGGGCGATCGTGAAGACCGGCGCCACGTTCGTCCCGGTGGATCTGCGCTACCCCGTCGAGCGGATCGCCCATATGGTGAGCGATTCCGGCGCCGGTATCGGCATCACGCTCGCGACCACTCGCGCGGCGCTGCCGGATGGTGTGGATTGGCTGATGCTCGACGAGGCACGGACGGCGGACGCGATCGCCGCGCAGTCGGACAAGCCGGTGACGGACGCCGAACGCGGACGTGTCCTGCGGGTGGAAGACGCCGCCTACCTGATCTACACATCGGGTTCGACGGGGACGCCCAAGGGCGTCGTGGTCACGCATGCCGGGTTGGCGAATTTCGCCGCGGAACAGCGAGATCGATACCGGGTCGACGGCACGTCCCGGGTGCTGCAGGTGGCGGCGCCCGCGTTCGACGCGGTGCTGCTGGAAGCCTTGATGGCGCACGCGGCCTGCGCGGCGTTGGTCGTGTCGCCGTCGGAGGTGTTCGGCGGCCCGGATCTGGCCGAACTGATCCGGACACATCAAGTGTCGCACGCCTTCCTGACGCCGAGCGTGCTGGCCACCATGTCGCCCGCCGGCCTGGAGTCGGTACGGATGCTCGCGGTCGGCGGTGAGATGGTGCCCGCGGAACTGATCGCCACCTGGGCGCCCGGCCGGCGGTTGCACAACATCTACGGCCCGACCGAGACGACGATCGTGATCACGATGAGTGACCCCGTGCAGCCCGGCGATCCGATCGCCATCGGCGGCCCGATCCGTGGCGCCGAGGCAGTGGTGCTGGACGCACGCCTGCGACCGGTACCGGTCGGTGTCGCGGGGGAGTTGTATCTCGCGGGTGCCCAGTTGGCGCGCGGATACCTCAACCGGCGCGCGGTCACAGCCGGTGCGTTCGTCGCGAATCCCTACGGCGCACCGGGTGCCCGGATGTATCGCACCGGTGACATCGTCCGCTGGACCGCGCAGCGCACGTTGGAATACGTCGGCCGCAGCGATTTCCAGATCAAGATTCGCGGCCAGCGCATCGAACTCGGGGAGATCGACGCGGCGCTGCTCACGCACCCGAAGGTGGCCGCCGCGGTGACCGTCAGCCGTACCGGGCCGGGAGGACAGCCGCTGCTGGCCGCGTATATCGTGACCGACACCGGAGCCGAGGTGGACCCGGACACCGTGCTCGAGCACATCGCGTCGGCATTGCCCGCGCACATGGTGCCGTCGGTCGTCACCGTGCTCGACCGCATGCCGATCACCTCGACCGGCAAGGTGGATCGGAAAGCGTTGCCCGAACCCGTGTTCCGAGTCACCGACGACGACGGGCAGACGGCGGCGACAGAGCTGGAACGGACCGTCGCGGCCGCGTTCGCGGACGTGCTCGGCATCGAGTCGGTCGGTGTCACCACCTCCTTCTTCTCCCTCGGTGGCGATTCCATCCTGTCGATCCAGCTGGCTTCCCGGCTGAAGTCGGCCGGCGTCGTCGTGACGGCGCGCGACATCTTCGAGCACAAGACCGTCCGGGGCCTGGCGCGGGTCGCCGTGGCCGCCGAACGGGTCTCGCTCGCGGAGCTGCCGGGTGGTGGCGTGGGCCGGGTCCCGTTCACCCCGGTGATCGCCTGGTTCACCGAGCGCCTCGGCGCCGCCCCCCGGTTCGCTCAATCGATGCTGGTGCGGTTGCCGCGCGACGCGCGGGTCGAGGACGTCACCGTGACGGTGCGAGCGGTGCTCCAGCAGCACGACATGCTGCGTGCGCGGCTGCGCGAGCAGTGGTTGGAGGTGCCGCCGGACAGCGCCGCCGACGCCGCGGACGTGGTGTTCGCCCGCACCTTCCGCGCACACGAGAAGCCGGGGAGCGAAGGGTTCACCGCGGTGGTGGAAGCGGCGTTGGCCGAGGCCTCCGACCGTCTCGACCCGGCGGCGGGCCGGATGGTGCAGGTCGTGTGCCTGCTGCCGGAATCCGGTGTCGAGGCCGAAGCACGCGCTCTCGTGGTCGTTCATCACCTGGCGGTCGACGGTGTGTCGTGGCGGATCCTGATCCCCGATTTCGCGACGGCATGGCAGCAGGTCACCCAGGGGCGCGCGGTGGAACTGCCCGCGCAGGGCACATCCATGCGCCGGTGGGCGCACGCGGTGGCCGAGGCCGCCGCGGCCCGCGCCGGAGAATTCGAACTGTGGCATCGGATGGGCACGGCCCCCGACCCACTGCTCGGCAGCGCGGTGCTGGATCCCGCCGTCGACGTCCAGTCGACCGTGCGGCATCTGACGGTATCCCTCCCCACCGATGTCACCTCGGCGATGCTCGACGTGGTCCCGAAGGCCGCGCACGGCAGCGTGGACGACGCGTTGCTGGCCGCTCTGGCCGTGGCGACGACCCGCTGGCGCCACCGGCGCGGCGTCGCGCACGCGGGTGTCAAGGTCCTGCTGGAGGGGCACGGCCGGGCGGAACAGGTCGCCGAGGGCGCGGATGTCTCCCGCACGGTGGGGTGGTTCACCAACACCTATCCGGTGGCGCTCGAGCTGAACGGCGTCGAGGACGATCCGCGGGCCGCGGTGAAGGCCGTCAAGGAGCAGTTGCGCGGCATTCCGGACAAGGGCATCGGCTACGGCCTGCTGCGCTACCTGTACGCGGACACGGCCGAGCGACTCGCCGCGCTGCCGGAGCCGCAGATCAGTTTCAACAATCTCGGCCGCGTCGGCGTCGACCTCACCGCGCTGTCGGAGCTGGCGTGGATTCCGACCGACGAGCCGTTCGACCGGCGTGGCGCCTTCGACCCGGACATGCCCGCGGCCGCGGCCCTCACCATCGACGTCAACATCGTGGACACCGAGGCCGGTCCGCGCTTGTCGGCGCAGGTCGGATACGCGTCCCGGTTGCTCGGCCACGACGACGTGACCGAACTCGTCGACGCGTGGGTCGATGCGGTGACCGCGATCGTTGCGGCGGCCCGCACCGACGCGGACTGGGGCTTCTCACCCGCCGACGTTCCGCTCGTCGCGGTCACGCAGTCCGACCTGGACGCGTTCGCGGACCGTTACGGTGCCCTCGGGGATGTCTGGTCGTTGGCGCCGCTGCAGGCGGGTCTGCTGTTCCACGCCGAACTCGCGGCGGGTGATCTCGACGTCTACACGGCGCAATCCACCCTCGCCCTCGCCGGTGTGATCGACGAAGATCGGCTCGAGCGGTCCGCGGCGGCCTTGCTGCAGCGTCACCCCAACCTGCGCGCGGCGTTCGTCCGGACCGTCGAAGGCGTTCCGGCGCAGGTGATTCCCGCCGCCGCGGTTGTGCGCTGGCGGAGGGTGGATCTGCGCGACGGCACGACGACGCCGGAGGAGCTGATCGCGGCCGAGCGCGCGGTCCCGTTCGATCCGGCCGATCCTCCGCTGCTGCGTTTTCTGTTCGTCGAGGTGGGACCGCAGGACTACCGGCTGGTGCTGACGGCGCACCACCTGCTGCTGGACGGCTGGTCGCTGCCGTTGCTCTGGCGCGAGCTGATCGGCCTGTACGCGGTGAGCGCACGCGCCGAACTGTTGCCCGCCGCGGCGTCCTACCGCGGCTACCTGGAATGGCTGGATCGGCGCGAGCCGGCCGCCGGTCTCGAGGTGTGGCGCGACGCCCTGCGCGAGTTCACCGAACCCACGATGGTCGCCGACACGCGGACGCACACCACGGTCGGCATCCCGGTCGACCTCGCGGTCGAGCTGGATCGCGCCGTCACCGCCGAGCTGGTGGAATTCGCTCGGGCACGGGCGGTCACCATGGCGACGATCGTGCAGTTCGCCTGGGCGGTGGTCCTGGGCAACCTGCTCGGCGTCGAACGTGTCGTGTTCGGCAGCACGGTTTCGGGACGTCCCGCCGACCTGCCCGGCGTGGAATCGATGATCGGCTTGTTCATCAACACGATCCCGGTGGCCGTGCACGTCCCGCGGGAGGCTACCGTGGCGGACGCGCTGTGGCGGTTGCAGGCGGACAACACCCGTTTGCTCGATCACCACGACGTCGAACTGTCCCGGATCCTGTCCGAGGCGCACGCCGGCCCGCTGTTCGACACGCTGGTCGTCTTCGAGTCCTACCCGGTCGACAGCAGTGGCCTCGGCGACGCGGACATCGACGGCATGCGGGTGGTCGCGGCGGACGGAAGCGACGCCGCGCACTACCCGATCACGGTCCAGGCCCATCAGACCGACCGACTGCACATCCGGATCCGCTACCAGCCGACCCGCGTGGACGACCGGACGGCGGCCGGTCTGGCCGCTCGGATGGAGACCGTGCTGCGCGCTGTCACGGCCGACCCGGGAGCGCGGCTGGGCGCGCTCGACCTGTTGACCGCGGCAGAGCGCCGTGCGCTGGTACCCGCCACCGGCGGACCTGCCGAAGCGCCCCGAGTGCTGGCGGAGTTGCTGACGTCTGGTACCGCGGTGAATCCGGATGCGCCGGCGGTGGTTTCGGCTGAGCGCACGCTGTCGTACGCCGAGTTGGACGCGTGGTCTAACCGGGTCGCGCGCGAACTGATCGATTGGGGCGTCGGCCCGGGCGACCAGGTGGCGTTGGCCATGGCGCGGTCGGTGCAACTCGTGGTCGGCATGTGGGCGGTGGCCAAGACCGGCGCCGCGTTCCTCCCGGTGGATCCGCGGAACCCGGCGGAACGTGTCGCGCACATGGTCGCCGACTCCCAGGTGCGGGTCGCGGTCACGGTTGCGGCGTCGCGAGAGCTGGTTCCCGACCCTGTCCGGCGGCTGGTGCTCGATGATCCGGAAATCGGCGAGGCGATCGAGGCGCGGTCCTCGGCCGCGGTGACCGACCGGGATCGGCTGCGGAGGCCGCATGTTCGCGACACCGCCTACGTGCTGTACACCTCGGGATCGACCGGAACGCCGAAGGGCGTTGCCGTCACGCACGAGGGGTTGGCCAACTTCGCTGCGGTGCAACGGGAACGCTTCGGCGCGGACAACCGGTCCCGGGTGCTGAACGCGTCCGCTCCCGGTTTCGACGTGGTGGTGCTCGAGCTGCTGCTGGCCCACACCAACGGCGCCGTGCTCGTGGTGCCGCCGCCGGAGGTGTTCGGCGGACCCGACTTGGCGGAGTTCATTCGCGCGCAGCGCGTGTCGCATTCGTTCATCACGCCGAGCGTGCTGTCGACGATGTCACCGGAGGGGCTGGATTCGCTGCGCGTGTTGATGGCCGGTGGCGAGGCGGTGACGCCGGAGATCGTGACGCAGTGGTCGCCGGGCCGGCGGCTGCTGAACGGATACGGCCCGACCGAGACGACGATCCTGGCCGGCATCAGCGATCCACTGCATCCCGGCGAGACCGTCACGATCGGTGGTCCGATCAGCGGCGTCGAGGCCGTCGTGCTGGACGCGTGGCTGCGACCGGTGCCGGTGGGCGTGGTCGGCGAGTTGTATCTCGGGGGTGTGCAACTGGCCCGCGGCTACGTCAACCGGCCGGTGGCGACGTCCGGTGCGTTCGTGGCGAACCCGTTCGGCGCGCCGGGGTCGCGCATGTACCGCACCGGTGACCTGGCTCGCTGGACGCCGGAACACACCGTGGAATACCTCGGCCGCAGCGATTTCCAGGTCAAGATCCGCGGCCAGCGCATCGAACTCGGTGAGATCGAGGCGGTGCTCGCCGCACAACCCGGGGTGGAACACGCGGTGGTCGTGCTGCGCAAGGACGAGCGCGGCATCGGCAGGCTCGCCGGCTATCTGGTCGGCGCCGACGGCTTGGATCCGGAGCAGGTCAGGACCGCCGCGCGGCTGCGGCTGCCCGCGCACATGGTGCCCGACGTGTGCACGGTGCTCCCCGAATTCCCGCTCACCAGGACCGGCAAGCTCGATCGCTTGGCCCTCCCCGCACCGGAATTCACGACGGAACGGCCCTGGACGGCTCCGCGTACGGAGACCGAACGGCAGGTCGCGGAAGTGTTCGGAAACGTCTTGGACCTCGACCGGGTCGGGGCCACCGACAGCTTCTTCGACCTCGGCGGCAATTCACTGTCGGCGACCCGGGTGACCGCCCAGTTGAGCACCGCGCTCGGGGTGAGTGTCGGCGTTCGCGACCTGTTCGAAGCGCCGACGGTCGCCGAGCTCGCCGCCCGGCTGGACACCTCCGAGCGGGCGGTCCGGGTGCCCTTGGTAGCGCGCACCCGTCCCGCGCTCGTCCCGCTGTCGATGGCCCAGCAGCGGATGTGGTTCCTCAATCAGCTCGACACCGCTGTGGGCGCCTACAACATCCCGTTGGTGATCCGGCTGAAGGGCGACCTCGACCTCGACGCGTTGCGACGCGCGTGCGCGCTGGTCGTCGCTCGGCACGAGTCGCTGCGCACCAAGTTCCCGATGACCGATGGGACGCCGCATCAGGTCGTGGTACCCGTCGAGGAGGTCCCGGCCGGACTCGACGCGGTCGACGTCGAGGCGGAACGGCTGATGGAGCGTGTGTTCGCCACGGTTTCGGCGAGCTTCGACGTGACACAGGCGCCCCCGGTGCGCGCGGAGTTGTTCCGGCTCGGCGAGGACGAGCACGTCCTGGTCATCGCCGTGCACCACATCTGCGCCGACGGGCAGTCCATGCTGCCGCTCGCCCGGGACGTGGCGATGGCCTACCAGGCGAGCAAGCAAGGCACGCAGCCGCTCTGGCCCGCGCTCGCGGTCCAGTACGCGGACTACACCCTGTGGCAGCGCGACGTGCTCGGCGACGAGCACGACCCGGGCTCGGTCCTGTCCCAGCAGTTGCGTTTCTGGAAGGACACCCTCGGCGGGTTGCCGGAACTGCTCGAATTGCCGACCGACCTGCCGCGCCCGCCGGTGGCGTCCATGCGCGGCCGCACGGTGGACTTCGCGATCTCCGCCGCGTTGCAGGAGCGGATCGGCGCGGTCGCACGCACGGCGAACGCGACGGTGTTCATGGTCCTGCACGCCGCGCTGGCCGTCCTGCTTTCGCGGCTGGCCGGGGTCGATGACGTCGCGGTGGGCACCCCGGTGGCGGGCCGCGGCGAGCGCGAACTCGATGATCTGATCGGCATGTTCGTCAACACCCTCGTGCTGCGGTCGCGGGTGTCGTCGCGCCAGTCGTTCGCCGAGCTGCTCGCGGCGACCCGGGAAACGGACCTGGCCGCGTTCGCGCATGCCGACGTGCCGTTCGAGCAAGTGGTGGAGGCGCTGAACCCGCCGCGGTCCACCGCGCATCTGCCGCTGTATCAGGTCACGCTCGATGTCCAGAACCTGAGCAAGGCCGCGCTGGAACTGCCCGGGTTGATCGTGGAGCCGGTCGAGAACGGATTCGAACCGGCGCAGGCCGACCTGAACCTGAGCCTGGTCGAACGCTCGGGCGTCCAGGGTCAGCCGGACGGCATTCGCGGACGCCTGACCTACGCCACCGATCTCTTCGTCGAGGAGACGATGACCCGGTTCGCGCAGGCTTACGTGCGGATTCTGGAGGAGGTGACCGCCGACCCCGCGGTAGCGGTCGGCGACATCGACCTCGTGGACGCGGGGGAGCGTCGAGCGGTGCTCGACGCGGCCGGTGACGCGGGGGTCGCGGTACCCGAGACCACCCTGGCCGAGCTGTTCGCCACTCAGGCAGCCGCACGGCCGGACGCGGTCGCGGTATCCGACGGCCGGGTGCAGCTGACCTACGCGGAGCTGGATCGGCGCGCCGCCGCGGTGGCGGCACGGCTGACCGAGCTCGGCGTGGGACCGGAATCGCTGGTGGCCGTGGCGTTGCCGCGCTCGACCGACCTGGTGGTGGGCCTGCTCGGCGTCGTGCGCGCGGGGGCGGGGTATCTGCCGCTGGATGTGGCGTATCCGTCGGAACGGTTGCGTTTCATGCTGGACGACGCGCGTCCGTCTGCGGTGCTGACCACGGCGGGCATGTCCGCGGCGGTGCCGGAGTGCGCCGCGCCGGTACTGCTGCTCGAGGATTGCGACGACGCTTCGGATCCGATGGTTTCCAGTGCGCGACCGGGCAACATCGCCTACGTGATCTACACGTCGGGATCGACGGGCCGGCCCAAGGGCGTGACGGTCGGCCATCGTGAAGCGGTGACCCTGTTCACCAACGCGGCCGAGCGCTTCGACCTCGGACCCGACGACGTGTGGACGATGTTCCATTCCTACGCCTTCGATTTCGCGGTGTGGGAGATCTGGGGTGCGTTGCTGTCCGGCGGCAAGGTAGTCGTGGTCGACTACGACACCTCGAGGTCGCCGGAGACCTTCGTGGAGGTCGTGGCCCGCGAAGGCGTGACGGTGTTGAGCCAGACACCTTCGGCGTTCTACGGTTTCGCCGATGCCGAGCGCCGCTACCGGGAAGCAGGATGCCCGGCGGGCGATCTGGCGCTCCGCTATGTCGTCTTCGGCGGCGAGGCGCTGGACGCGTCCCGGTTGGACGACTGGTTCGCCGCGCACGAGCCGGGATCGCCGCGGCTGGTCAACATGTACGGCATCACCGAGACGACCGTGCACGTGACGTTCTCCGAGGTCACTCCGGCTCGGGCAGCTGCGGCCGGGATCGGTGCTCCGCTCCCCGGATTGCGGGTGTACGTCCTCGACGACCGCTTGCGGCCGGTGCCGATCGGCGTCGCCGGTGAGATCTACGTGGCCGGTGACCAGCTCTCGCGAGGGTATCTCGGAGCGCAGGCACTGACCGCGAGCCGATTCGTGGCCAACCCGTTCGACCGCGACGGCGCGCGGCTGTACCGGTCCGGGGACGTGGGCCGGTGGCGGAGATCGGCGAGCGGGCTGGAGCTGGCGTACGCGGGCCGGGCCGACGCGCAGGTGCAGTTGCGCGGTTTCCGCATCGAACTCGGCGAGGTGGAGTCGGCGCTGCTGCGGCACCCGCTGGTCACCCAGGCCGCGGCGGCGGTGCACCGGCACGATCGCGGGGTCGACCAGCTGATCGGCTACGTGGTCGGCGGCGAGCGGATCGACCCGGCCGAGGTCCGCGAGACCGCCGCCGAGGTCCTGACGAGCTACATGGTGCCCGCGGCGATCATGGTGCTGCCCGCACTGCCGTTGACGGTCAACGGCAAGCTCGATCGAAAAGCATTGCCTGCGCCCGAGTTCGAGGAATCGGCGGCCGTTTTCGCGGTGCCACGGACCCACACGGAGAAAGTGATCAGCGACGTCTACGCGCACGTTCTGGGCGTCCGGCGCGTCGGAGCCACGGACGGGTTCTTCGACCTCGGCGGCAACTCGCTGCTGGCCACGATGGTGGTGACCGAGTTGCGCGGTCGCGGCGTGACCATCCAGCTGCCGTGGATGTTCGACGACGCGACGCCGCGAGCGCTGGCCGCCAGGGCCGACGGCGCAGCGGGCGGCTCGGGCCTGCAAGTGTTGCTGCCGCTGCGCGCGCAGGGCGGGAAGCCCGCGGTGTTCGCGGTGCACCCCGCGGGCGGTCTGGCGTGGTTCTACGGTGGCGTGGTCGAGCATCTGCACAAGGACCGGCCGGTCTACGGCTTGCAGGATCCCCACGTCGTGGCGGGCGAACCGGGTGCGCATTCGGTCGACGAACTCGCCGAACGCTATGTGGCCGAGATTCGCCGGCTGCAACCCAGCGGCCCGTACCACCTGCTCGGGTGGTCGCTGGGCGGTGCGATCGCCCATGCCGTCGCCGTCCGGCTCCAGCAGGAGGGGCAGCGGGTCGGCATGCTGGCGATGATGGACAGCGCCGTCGGCGACTCCGAGGCGCTGGCCGCGTCGATGGACTCCACCGCCGACGAGCCCGCGCCGGGCGAACTGATGGCCGATCTGCTCGGCGGCTGGCGTGAGCTGTTCGATCTGGGCGCGGAGGTGACCGCGGATACCAACGAACAGGCGTGGGCGGTGATTCGCGCGCAGGTCACCGCCACCGGCATGTTCACCGCCGAACAGGTCGACCGGGTGATGGAGAGCTTCGAGACCGCCACCGCCATCGCCGAGGAGTACCGGCCGGGCGTCTTCGACGGCGACCTGGTCTTCTTCACCGCGGGGAAAGACCGCGCGGACCGCGACGCCGTGGTGCGGACGTGGCGGCCCTTCATCACCGGCGACCTGCACAACACGGTCGTCGACGCACGGCATCTGGAATTGACCCACCCGCACGCATTGGCCGTCATCGGCCCGATCCTCGAAAGGTTCTTGAACGAATGCTGAAGACTCTCGATCAACTCCAGCAACTCCGGCTCGAGGACGGCAGGACGGTCGCCTGCACCAGTCCGGCCGAGGCGCGGATGCTGTGGGGCGAGATGTCGACCGACGGTTTCTACCGGCTAGCCGCCGCGCTCTTGCGGCCGGGGGACATCGCACTCGATATCGGCGCGAACATCGGGCTGAGCGCGATGATGTTCGCCGACACCTGCCCCGGGGTGCGGGTGATCGCCGCCGAGCCGGCCCCGGCGACCTTCGACTGTCTACAGCGCAACATGGGCGCGCACGTGCCGGACGGGGTGGCACTGCAGGTCGCGGTCGGCGCCGCGCCCGGCAGTGCGCCGTTCACCTGGTACCCGCGAGCCTCGGCGAATTCCGGGCTCTATGCCGACCGCGCTGCGGACGATGAAGCCACCGAGATCTATCTGCGCAACAGCGGTCTCGACGACGAGGCCATCGCGCTCATCACCGCCGGGCTGCACGAGGGTGAGCGCATGGACGTCGAGGTCACCACCGTCTCGGCGATCCTGCGCGAGCACGGTCCGAACGCCGAGGTCGGCTTGCTCAAGGTCGATGTCGAGCGAGCGGAGCTGGACGTGCTGCTCGGGGTGGCCGACACGGACTGGCCGCGTATTCGCGCCGTGGTCGCCGAGGTGCACGACCGGGAGGATCGTTTGGCGCAGTGCTGTGCATTGCTGCGCAGGCACGGCCTGCTCGCGCGAACCCGCCAGGACCCGAGCCTGAGGGGGACCGAACTGCACGAGATCTACGCCGTGCGGCCGGAGACCGCCTGACGATCGGCATCCGTGCGATATTCCATCCCCGGCACGGGACCAGCCCCGAGTAGTCGAGGCTGTTCCCGTGCCGGATTGCTTTCGGTCGCCGCGTCGCCCTCCGCGTATATCCGTCCGTCAGAACGCGGCTTCATCGAGATCCATCACGCTGATGTCGACATCGGAGATCACCGACCACTCTGCGCTGAGGTGCGGCAGGACAGTCTTGGCGAAGAACGATGCCACGGCGATCTTTCCCTGGTAGAAGGCGCGGTCCTGGCCGGCGGGATCGGCATCCAGTGCCGCGATGGCGATTTCGGCGGCGACGATCAGCCGCCAGGCGACGAGGAGGTCGCCGACGGCGAGCAGGAACCGGACGGAGTTCAGTCCGATCTTGTACAACTCGGTGGGTTGCTGCTGGGCGGCGAGCAGATGCTGGGTGAACCGGCCCGCCATGTCCTGGACGTCCTCCAGCGCGGTGGCGAGCAGAACCTTCTCGGCCTTGAGCCGGCCGTTGCCCGTGGAAGAGTGGGCCGTGTCCCGGATCCGGCTCGCGAGGTGGGCCAAGGCGACGCCGCGGTCACGGGCGATCTTGCGGAAGAAGAAGTCCTGCGCCTGGATGGCGGTGGTGCCCTCGTAGAGCGAGTCGATCTTCGCATCGCGGATGTACTGCTCGATCGGGTAGTCCTGCAGGAAGCCGGAACCGCCCAATGTCTGCAGCGACTCGGTCAGGTACTGGTAGGCCCGCTCCGAGCCGACGCCCTTGACGATCGGCAGCAGCAGATCGTTGACCCGCGCGGCCAGCTCCGCGTCCGCGCCCGAGATGTGTTGTGCTACCACGTCGTTCTGGTGCCCGGCGGTGTAGAGATAGATTGCGCGCAGGCCTTCGGTGTAGGCCTTCTGCATCATCAGCGACCGGCGGACGTCGGCGTGCCGGGTGATGGTCACCTTCGGCGCGGTCTTGTCGGCCATCCGGGTCAGATCGCTGCCTTGCACGCGGTTCTTCGCGTATTCGAGGGCGTTGAGGTACCCCGTGGACAAGGTGGCGATGGCCTTGGTGCCGACCATCATGCGGGCTTCCTCGATGACCTGGAACATCTGCGCGATGCCGTTGTGCACCTCGCCGACCAGCCAGCCCTTGGCGGGGATGCCGTGGCCGCCGAAGGTCAGCTCGCAGGTTGCGGACGCCTTCAGGCCCATCTTGTGCTCGACGTTGGTGACGAAGACGCCGTTGCGCTCGCCCAGCTCACCGGTCTCGTGGTCGAAGTGGAACTTCGGCACGAAGAACAGCGACAGGCCCTTGGTGCCCGGTCCCGCGCCCTCGGGGCGGGCCAGCACCAGGTGCATGATGTTGCCGAACAGGTCGTCGGAGTCGGCGGAGGTGATGAACCGCTTGACGCCCTCGATGTGCCAGGAGCCGTCCTCCTGCTCGATCGCCTTGGTGCGGCCCGCGCCGACGTCGGAACCGGCGTCGGGTTCGGTGAGCACCATCGTGGCGCCCCAGTTGCGCTCGGTGATGAACTGCGCCCAGCGCTGCTGCTGCTCGGTGCCGAGGCCGTGCATGATGTGGGCCATCGTCGGCCCGGTCAGGTACAGGTAGGCCGCGGGCTGCGCCCCCAGCACGAATTCACTGATGGCCCAGCTGAGCATCGAGGGAGCGGGCACCCCGCCGACCGCCTCCGACTTGCCGACGCGCCACCAGTCGGCGTCGTACCAGGCGCGCACCGCCTTCTTGAACGGCTCGGGCAGGCTGACGGAGTGCGTGGCCGGATCGAAAACGGGCGGGGTGCGGTCGGTTTCGGCGTACGGTTCGGCGACCGGTCCCTCGGCCAGGCGCGCCGCCTCGGCCAGCATCGATCGCACGGTGTCTCCGTCCAGATCCCCGAACGCTCCGGTCCGGAGGATGTCGTCGAGTCCGTACACCTCGAAGAGGTTGAATTCGAGGTCGCGCACGTTGCTCTTGTAATGGCTCACGGGCCAATGCCTTTCGAGAAACGGCCGGTGTACCGGCGAGGAATCGGCGGGCGCACCTTCAGGTGATCACCCACGGCACACTGTGCGGCACCGACAACGCGAAATCAATCTGATGTTAATGACCGCTAAGTGAAATACGAGTCGGGTGGTGGCATTCAATCCGCTGCTAGCGCATATTCGGCGGGAATAAGTTAATGGCTACTAAGTGGCACAAATCACTGTGCGCCGACTCGGCCATGGATTCCGGCGGCGCCGATTCCCTCTCCGATGGCCACGAGAATCTCGACGAGATCGGCACGCCGCCGGAAACGGGGATTGCGTACGGCATCTATGACCACCGTGGTGACGGCTCTGCTGAGCACCCGCGCGCTCGGCGCGGACAGGTCCGGCCGCACGGCCTGCAGCATGCGGGCCCACTGGGCGATGCCGTCCAGGCGTACGCGTCGGTAGCGCTGCACCCCGTCGCCCGGCAGATGCCGGATCTCGCTGACAGTGATGGCCAAGAGATCGGGTTCGTCGACGCCCAGCTGGGCGAAGCTGCGCATGAGCGAGCGCATGGACTCCTCGGCGCTGCGACCCTCGGCGATGGCCCGGGCGAGCAGCAGCCGCAGCCACTCGTCTTGGCGCCGGACGATCTGGTCCAGCAAATCCGCCTTGCTCGAGAAGTGGTGATAGAGCGCAGGGCCGGTCACGCCGACGGCCGCACCGATGTCTTCGATGCCCACGGCGGCGTAGCCGCGGGTGCTGAACAGTCGCGCCGCCTCGGCGAGCATCCGCTCCGACCGCAGCGCTCGGTCGAGTGCGGCGTTGCCGGTCTCCATGCGTGGTGGCCGGTTCGGCGCGTGGCCGGCCGGTCGTGCGGGCATCCGGGTCGTGATCACGGCCGTGACGGCGGCCTCGAGTACCTGCGCGGCGGCCGGCGCGGGCAACTCGGCGCGATGATAGGAGGGGCTGACCGCGATCGACAGCACACACCAGCTGAGCAGTTCGACATCGGCGGCGCTCAGTTCCGGGCGGCGCAGGCGGATCGTGCGCCGCAGGTAGCGGGTCAGCCGCGCGACGCGGACGAGCACCGCGGTCTTGTCGGCGGCGGTCAAGTTGCGGAACTCCAGTTGCCAGAGGCGTGGCAGGCCGCGCAGCTCGAGCGCGACCCGGACCGCTTCGGAAAGGACCGCGCCACCGGAATCGTCGGCGCGATACGCGGCGTCGAGCCGCTGGAGCGTGTCGTCGAGCCCGACCATCAGGCACTGCCCCAGAAGTTGCTGCTTGTTGCGGAAGTGCCGATACAACGCCGTCGCCGAGATGCCGACCGCTGCGGCGATGTCGGCCATCGTCGTGCCGTAATAGCCGCCGTGCGTGAAGGCGTCGACCGCGGCATCGAGGATCATTTCGCGTCGATGCGGTGGTCTTCGTCGTGGCTGTCCGCCGTGCGCCTGTGTGCCCATCGCGGTCAGTGTCGCCTATCGGATCGTCTCCGGCGGGGCCGGGCCGCCTCCGCGTGCGAGCCGTTCGCTGGTGTGCGCGGCGGGATTCGGCGCGACGACGATCCGTATGACGATTTCGTCATAATCGAAGCCATGGTGCTACTGTCGAGTAGGCTTCCCGCAGCTATCACCAGCCCGGGGATCGTTCGTCGATCAGGTAAGCAGAGGGAGCCCGCCCGTGAGCGCTGACACCGCGGACGCCACAGCACTGTCCAGCATGGCGGCCCGCCTGCGCATCGCGTCGACCGTCATCCTGCGGCGCGCCCGGCGGGATCCCGAGGAACGGCGGCTGTCCGCGACGCAGTGGGCGGTTCTCGGTCGTCTGCATCGGCACGGCGCCATGGCCGCGGTGGACTTGGCGCGGCTGGAGATGCTCCGGCCGCAAACGATGCGCAACGTGGTCGATGGATTGCGTGATCAGGGCCTGATCGTGGGTGTGCGCGACCCGAACGACGGACGCCGGGTGAATCTGACCCTCACCGACGAAGGCCGCGCATGGGTGTGCGGTCACCAGGCCTCCGCGAACGACGCACTCGCGCAGGTGTTGTCGGAGAGCCTGCGGACCGGCGAGTTGCACAAGGTGGGCGAGGCGCTGGATCTGCTGGAGCGCATCGCCTACGGGTGATCGTGGCGCTGCCCGGTCGAGCGCGCCGCCTCGACGCCGAATCACTCTGCCGGGCCGTCTCCCGATGACCTGACAGCCGGTCCGTCGGCAGATGGGGTGAGCGCCCGGACCCACAGATCGACGGTCGCACGGCCGCACTCGTCGGCCGTGCGACCGACCGGTGGGTCGAGGACCGCGCCGTGGATCTGCGCCTCCACCGCTTGCACGAGCAGCACGGCCGTCAACGCCGGGTCGGCGCCGCCGGCATCGAGGCGGCGCAGATGGAACTCCACTTCGCCGGCGAGTGCCTGTTCGGGCCGGCGCAGGCGCTCGACGCCCGGCATCTACCAGCTGGCCGACGCGTGCGCCGAGATTCGCCACCAGTTGGTCACCGGGCCCGGTGGCCGATCGGTGAAATCGCTCGCCTGTGGTCACCTCGAGCGCTCGCGATGCCGTCCGGGTCCGCACCGGCGCGGTAGGTAAGGTCTGAAGCGTCGTGGAACGGACTCCACGATGCAGCCGCCGAACCCCTTCGCGCGGACGCGCCGCCCTGTCGAACGAAGAGAGCTGATTGATGCCGACCTCCACAGCGCGTGCACAGATCGGGGTCACCGGTCTGGCGGTCATGGGTAGCAACATCGCACGGAACTTCGCCAGGAACGGCTATACCGTTGCGCTGCACAACCGTACCGTCGCCAAGACCGACGCACTGCTCGAGGCGCACGGCGATGACGGCGACTTCGTGCGCACCGAGACCGTCGAGGAGTTCGTCGCCGCGCTCGAGAAGCCGCGCCGCGTGCTGATCATGGTGAAGGCAGGGGCGGCGACCGACGCGGTGATCGAGGAACTGGCCGACGCGATGGAGCCGGGCGACATCATCATCGACGGCGGAAACGCGCTCTACACCGACACCATCCGGCGCGAGGCCGCGATGCGTGAGCGCGGGCTGAATTTCGTCGGAGCGGGCATCTCCGGCGGCGAGGAGGGCGCGCTCAACGGCCCCGCGATCATGCCGGGCGGTCCCAAGGAGTCCTACGACTCGCTCGGGCCGCTGCTGGAGTCCATCGCCGCCAAGGTCGACGGAACGCCCTGCTGCACCCACATCGGTCCCGACGGCTCCGGACATTTCGTCAAGATGGTGCACAACGGCATCGAGTACGCCGACATGCAGCTGATCGGCGAGGCCTACCACCTGTTCCGCGACGCGCTCGGTTTCGACGCCAAGCAGATCGCCGACGTGTTCACCCAGTGGAACTCCGGCGACCTGGAGAGCTACCTGGTCGAGATCACCGCCGAGGTGCTGAATCAGGTCGACGCGAAGACGGGCAAGCCGCTCGTCGACGTGATCGTCGACGCGGCGGAACAGAAGGGCACCGGGCGCTGGACGGTGAAGTCGGCGCTCGATCTCGGCGTGCCGGTCACCGGCATCGCCGAAGCGGTGTTCGCGCGGGCGCTGTCCGGTTCCCGTGAACAGCGCAAAGCCGCGCGCGGCTTGGCCTCGGGCCGGCTGGCCGACAAGCCCACCGACGTGGAACAGTTCACCGAGGACATCCGGCAAGCGCTCTACGCCTCCAAGGTGGTCGCGTACGCGCAGGGCTTCGACCAGATCGCCGCGGGGAGTGCCGAATACGACTGGGACCTGCGCCCCGGCGACCTCGCGACGATCTGGCGTGGCGGGTGCATCATCCGCGCCCGCTTCCTCAACCGGATCAAGGAAGCCTACGACGAGAACCCCGCGCTGCCGAGCTTGATCCTCGCGCCGTACTTCCGCGAAGCGATCGAGACGGCCATCGACAGCTGGCGCCGGGTCGTGGCCACCGCGACCCTGCTCGGCATCCCGGTTCCCGCGTTCGCGTCGTCCCTGTCCTACTACGACGCCCTGCGCGCCGAGCGCCTTCCGGCCGCCCTCACCCAGGGGCAGCGGGACTTCTTCGGTGCGCACACCTACGAGCGCGTGGACGCCGATGGGAAGTTCCACACGCTCTGGAGCGGTGACCGCAGCGAGGTCCGCGCCGACTAGCCGGGCGTAGCGCAGTGCGGGATGCGTTCCCGCACTGCGGTATCGGTCGCTGTCAGCCTCGTCTTCCGGCAGCTCGCTCCCATGCCGCCCGGCGCAGCAGGCGCAACCCGTTGAGCCCGACGATCACGGTGGAACCCTCGTGCCCGGCGACGCCGAGTGGGAGCGGCAGCGTTCCGGCGAGATCCCAGACGGCCAGTACGCCGATGAACGTGGCGGCGATGGCGAGGTTCTCCAGCACTACCCGCCGCGCCTGCCGAGACAGCGCGATCACCGCCGGGATCGCGGTCAGGTCGTCGCGCACGACGACGGCGTCGGCGGTCTGCAGGGTCAGGTCGGAGCCGGCGCCCCCCATGGCGATGCCGACCTCGGCCGTGGCGAGGGCCGGAGCGTCGTTGATGCCGTCGCCGACGACGGTCACTTTCCGTCCGTCCTTCTGCAGTTCCCGCACGGCGGTCACCTTCTCGTCGGGCAGTAGCTCGGCCCGCACATCGGTGATGCCCAACCCGATGGCGAGCCGGTCGGCGGCGGCGCGGTTGTCACCGGTCAGCAGCACCGGCGCGGTGCCGGTCACCGCGGTGCTCGCGCGCACGGCGGCCTCCGCTTCGGGGCGGAGCTGATCGGTCAGGGCCAGCACTCCGATCGGCTGATGTTCGCAGGTGACGACCACGGCGGTATAGCCGTCGGCGTGGAATGCGTCGACAGCCATGTGCAGGGAGTGGCTTTCATCAGCCGGGCCTGACGCGGTGGGGGAGCCGACGCCGACGAGGCGGTCGCCCACGCGAGCGGTCACGCCGCGACCGGGGTATCCCGTGAACTCGGTGGCCTCGGACAGTGGGAGACCCCGGCGCCGGGCCGCGCGCACGATCGCCGCTGCCAACGGGTGTTCACTCGAGCGCTCGGCTGCCGCAGCGAGCGTGAGCAAGTCGGTGTCGGTGAATCGTTCGTCGAGACGGCGTATTTCGGCGAACTCGGGGATGCCGCGGGTCAGGGTGCCGGTCTTGTCGAAGGCGATGTGTGTGGTGGCGCCGAGCTTCTCCATGACGACCGCGGATTTGACCAGGACGCCGTGGCGACCGGCGTTGGCGATGGCCGCCAGCAGCGGCGGCATGGT
The DNA here is from genome assembly GCF_053602135.1 of Nocardia sp. NPDC004573. NCBI lineage: Bacteria > Bacillati > Actinomycetota > Actinomycetes > Mycobacteriales > Nocardiaceae > Nocardia > Nocardia sp. NPDC004573. Next base: position 120,746 of record NZ_JBSGDA010000005.1, on the reverse strand, counting down.
GGCCAGCACGACCGCGCGGGGGGAGGCGACGATCATGAACGTCATCGCGCGCAAGAGCGACTGCCGGACGGTGTCCCCGAACAACAGGGGAACGACGAATACCGCGAGGGTGACCGCGACCATGCCGATCGAGTAGCGCTGTTCTATCTTCTCGATGAAAAGCTGGGTGCGCGCCTTGGTTCGGGCGGCCTGCTCGACCAGGGTTGCGATCCGCGCGACCACGGAGTCCTTCGCACGACGCTCGACGCGCACTCGCAGCGCGCCGGTGCCGTTGAGCGTGCCCGCGAACACCTCGTCGCCCGCGGTCTTGTCGACCGGCAAGGGTTCACCGGTGATGGTGGCTTGATCGACCTCGCTGCCGCCGGAGAGCACCGTCGAGTCCGCGGCGATCCGTTCACCGGGCCGCACCACGAGGACATCCCCGACGCGCAGGTCGGCGGCGTGCACCGTCTCCTCGGCGCCGTCATCGGTGACTCGGGTCGCGGTCTGCGGCGTGAGGTCGAGCAAGCCGCGCACCGAGTCCTCGGTCCTGGCGGTGGCCAGCGCTTCGAGGGCGCCGGAAGTCGCGAAGATGACGATCAGCAACGCGCCGTCGGTGATCTGGCCGATGGCGGCCGCGCCGATCGCCGCCGCGACCATGAGCAGGTCGACATCGAGCGTCTTGTCCCGGAGTGCCTGCAAGCCGGCCCATGCCGGTTCCCAGCCGCCCGCGGCGTAGCAGGCCAGATACAGGGTCCACCACAGCCACTGCGGACCACCGGCCGGCTGCGTCGTGAGACCGGCGAGGAAGAACGCCACAGCCAGGGCGGCCCACTGTACTTCCGGCAGGGCGAACAGCCGGGTCCGGCGCGTGGGCACGCGATCCGACAGCGGAGTCGGACGGGTCGGCGCGAGTGTCGGCGCGGCCACGGGTCACCTCCAGGAGAGCAGTCGAGCGAACGCGCCGACCATATCAGAAAGCATGAACATGTCTTCATTTGTTCTTGGAGTATGCTTCTCGGTCATGGGACACGGTGTCGAGGGCCGGGATCGCCCTGCCGCGCGCCTGGATCCCGAATCGGCCGGTCATGTGGCGACCACGTTGCAGGCGCTGGCCACGCCGAGCCGATTGATGATCCTCACCGAACTGCGTCAGGGCCCGCTGCCGGTGAGCGCGCTCGCCGACGCCATCGGGATGGAACAGTCCGCCGTCTCTCATCAGCTGCGGCTGCTGCGCAATCTCGGTCTGGTCACGGGCACTCGCACCGGCCGCAGCATCGTCTACAGCCTCTACGACAACCACGTCGCCCAACTGCTGGACGAGGCGATCTACCACAGCGAACATCTGCGGCTCGGGCTGGCCGACCGCCCCGAGACCGCAGGCTGACCGCGCACAGTCGTTGGGTGAGATCCCTTCGGCCGATCGAGTGCGCTCGGGCCCGGAGCAAAAATCCACCGCTTGACCTGGAGCGCACTCCAGCACTTAGTGTGCGGTCGTACAGGGTTGCCCAGCGGAAGGGATCGGTTCATGGAACTCGGAATTCACGTCCCCGTCTTCGATATCGACGGCGGTACGACCGCCATCGCCGGTGAGCTGGCGCGGGTGGGCGCGGCCGCGGAGGCGTCCGGAGCGACCTGGTTGTCGTTCATGGATCACTACTTCCAGATCGAGCCGACCGGGCTGCCCGCGGAGGCGAACATGCTCGAGGGTTACACCACCCTCGGCTACTTGGCCGCGCACACCGCACGCGTCGACCTCGGCCTGCTCGTCACCGGCGTGACCTATCGCCACCCCGGCCTGCTCGCCAAGATCGTCACCACGCTCGACGTCGTGTCCGGCGGCCGGGCCGTGCTCGGCATCGGCGCCGCGTGGTTCGAACGCGAACACCGTGGGCTCGGCGTGCCCTACCCGTCGACCGCCGAGCGGTTCGAGCGGCTGGAGGAAGCGTTGCGCATCTGCCGTCAGATGTGGGACCCGCAGGCCAACGGGCCGTTCGAGGGGAAGTACTACCAACTGGCCGAGACACTGTGCTCGCCGCAGCCCATCAATCGGCCGAAAGTGCTCATCGGCGGCGGGGGAGAGCGCAAGACGCTGCGGTTGGTCGCCCAATACGGCGACGCCTGCAACCTGTTCGGTTCCTCGCCCGCGGACGTCGAGCACAAGCTCGAGGTACTGCGCAGGCATTGCGACGACGTCGGCCGCGATTATGACGATATTCGCAAGACGATCATCGCCAACAACCCGCGGCCGAACCCGGAAAACCGGGACGAATTCGTCCGGCAGATGGCGGACTACGCGAAACTCGGCATCGAAACCGCGATCGTCACTCCGACTACCGGCTCGCCGGCGGCGTGGATCGATGGCATGGCGCCTGCCGTCCCGCAGCTGGCCGAACTCGGCTGACGCAGCCGCAGTCCGCTTTCGAGGCCGGTGCGACCTCGCTACGGGTGCCGGAGCGGCGCTGCGTCAGAGTTTGTACCCGATCTGGCGCAGCAACTGTTTACGGGCAGCCTGGTCGTCGGCGGTCTCCACGCCGAGCGGCGCCGAACCGTCGATCACTCCGATGATTCCTCTGCCGAGTTCCGTTTCGGCGATCAGGACTTCCACGGGATTGGCTGTGGCGCAGTATATTCCGCAGACTTCCGGAACCTGCTTGATCGCGTTGAGGACGTTGACGGGGTAGCCCTCACGCAGAAAGACGATGAACGAGTGCCCCGCCCCGATGTCGGCCGCGTTCTTGGTGGCGAGCTCGACGAGGGAGTCGTCGTTGCCGGAGTGGCGTATCAGGCGAGGGCCGGAGGCCTCGCAGAACGCCAGCCCGAAGCGCAGATGGGGACCCACCCCGACCAGCGCTTCGTGCAGGTCTTCCACGGTCTTGATGAAATGGGACTGTCCGATGACGACGTTGAGGTCGTCCGGCTTGTCGATGCGCACGGCTGTCAGCTCCACAGCGACATACTGCGCGCCGCCGCCGGCGATTCATAGCATTTGGGAATTTATTTTGCTCGCGTCGCGAAGGGTGGTCGCGCCCCTACCGGGGGCGCGGGCACCGGCCTAACCGGTGCGGGAAGGCAGGTCCACGACCAGCGCGGTGGCGTTGTCTCTTCCTCCGGCCAGGAGCGCGGCGTCCACCACCGAGTTGGCGATCGCGGAAGCCGTGTCACCCTCGGCCAGGATTGCCTTGACGGCCGCGATGCCGAGCGGCTTGTGCACTCCGTCGGTGCTCAGCAGCAGCCTGCCCGTGCTCGAGCCGGTGGCGGCGTACCCGATGTGGTCCGGCCGGACGGTGCGGGCCGAGGTGGTGACCAGATGACCCATCCGCGCCGTGGGGACGCGCCCCCGGGCGCGGTAGAACTCGGCGACGGTGTGATCGGAAGTGATCTGATGCAGCACCCGGCCGTTCCAGCGATACGCGCGACAGTCACCGACCCACGCCACCTCGCAGGGGCCATCCGGATGACCGGCCGAGGGTAGCACCGCGACCACGAGCACGGCGTCGGCCGAGGGTTCCGGGACCTCCCGCAGCAGCTCTTCCTGTGCTGCGAGGATCCCCGCCCGCGCCCCGTCGCGGGCTCCCGCACGTGCCGCCGCGGTGGCCACCGTGCGCGCCGCACGGGCGCCGAGCAGATGGTCTCCGACACCGTCGGCGACGACGAATGCCGTCGCTCCGGTCAGCACGTCGGTCTCGATCGAGACCGCGTCGGCGTTGATGGACCGTGACGCACGCCGACTGGCGGAGGATCCCATGGACCCGCCCAGCCAGGATGTCTCGATCCGCGGCATGCTCGCGGTGGTGCCGGTGTACATCAAGCTGGTCTCCTCGGGGGGTGGGCTGGAGAGTGCTGCCGACCAGCACACGTCAAGGACACCGCATCAGTATTTGGGCTTGGCGAGAGCCGGTTGTGGGAACGCTGAGAATTCGCTCTCGATCAGGTCACGGCCGGTGTCCACGGTTGTCTCGCGGAGTCTCGGTGTCCTTCGCGCAGTCGCATTTCCGCGCTCCCGGTCGGTGGCGGAATCCGCAGCGGCAGTTGACGATCACCGCTGTACCTCGTGCGGCACTCCACAGCTCGCGGCGCAATTCGCAACATTTTTTCCGGTTTCCGGCAATCCACCGGCTCACTGATCGTTGCACGGCATATTTACGTTCTCCGGCTGTGCCGCAGATCCGAACGCAGCGCAGGACGCACCGGCGCCGACCACTTTTGTCCGAGTCGGTCGGCTCGGACCGGGCCGAGCGTCGATTATCGTGACGATCGCAAACCCGGAGCCGTCCGCTCGCTACTACGCGGCGTTGGGTCGCATCCCGCTGGGCACGGCGGCGACCATCGACTTCCCCGGTCCGCTCGCCATCGCCTCGATCGGATCGCGGCGCACGCGCGACGCGCTGTGGATCGTCTGCGCGGGCGCGGGCGTCCTGTTGCTGGTCGACAGCGATGGACCGGTGTCGTGGAGCGGCGTGCTGTTCGCGGTGTCAGCAGGCGCGGGATGGGCCGCGTACATCGCGTGCGCAGCCGTGGTCGGCAGGCACACCGGCGGACACGACGGATTGGGGTTGTCCATGGGGCTCCGCGCGCTGCTCGCCTTACCGGTGGTCCTCGTCGATGACACAGCGGCACTGGTGAACCCGAGGTTCCTGCTGGGCGCCGCGACGTTGGCGGCCCTGTCGTCGCTGGCGCCGCATGCCATCGAAATGGCGGCTCTGCGGCGGATCACGCCGCGGTGTTCGGCGTCATGATGAGCGCGGAGCCCGCGGTGGCCGCGGGCGCCGGACTGGCTCCTGCTCGGCGAGGACATGCGGGCCGCGCAGTGGCTCGGAATCGGGTCTGTGATCCTGGCGTGCACCGGATCGGCGCGTGGCTCTCGGAACGACGGCACCGCGCGTGCCGAAATGGTGGTGTCCAGCGCAGTAGACAAAGTCACGTAGGTTTTCCGGATGTCGCCATGGCGCACTTGTTTCCGTCGCCACTGGCGACAGGCGCCATGACTAGGCAAAACGTATTCACGGCCACGGCGATTTCGATCGACCGTGAAGTTGCCGGTGACGTAGACAACATCCGAAACTCGGTGGAATTCCCCGCCTTACCGGCGGGTACGTGATCGAATGCTCTGCAACTGACATCCAGAACCCGTCGTGAGGCGTCACGGGTTCGCCGAATCCGGGAGGTTGTGGCGGTGGTCGACGCAAGCGTGCCCACGCTGCGTCCGTCCGAGCTGAAGAGGCTGGCTCAGCTGGACGAACACAACGAACTCTCCGCCGACCAGGTGAGAAAGAGTTCCAAGCGGCTGGGCGTGCCGGAGGAAGACCTGTGGCGGTGGCTGGCGGACCGCCGCGGCGCGTCCGCGACCACCGACCGCGTCGATGATCCTGCTCCGATCACGACGAGCGTCGACAACCCTGATGCCGCTACGACGGGCACCGATACCCCCGAGCCGGGCACCACGCGCATCGATGCCCCCGATCCGCCGACCACACGTATCGGTGCCCCCGAGTCGGCCACCACGCGCATCGATGCCCCCGATCCGCCGACCACGCGTATCGGTGCTCCCGAGCCGGCCACCACCCGCATCGGTGTGCCCGAGCCCGCCACTACGCGGATCGGTGTCCCCGAGCCGCGGACCACACGCATCAACGTCCCTGAGCCGCCGACCAAATACGTCGGATACGGCCAGGTCGGCCAACGGCCGTCCCGCATCATCACACTCGCCGACGCGGCAGGTGACGGGCTGTTGCCGCAGATCTCCGACGGTGACGTCACCAACTTCCGGGCCGACGCCTACCGGAGTCTGCCGCCGGAGGAGTTCGCCCGCATCGACGCCGTCTACACCGAGGGGATCCAGACGGCCTGCCGGTGGCTCGCCGAACACACCGGACGGCCGTGCAGACATGATCTGAACCAGAACGGCGTCGGAAGCTGGCTGGGGCCCCGCGGGGCAGGCTTGGCCGAATACATGCTCTCGGTGCTGCAACCTCGCCTCACCGCGCCGGATCGCTTCTCGCAGGGTCGAAGCGCCGGTTTGGTGGACGAGTGGAACGACATCCTGAGCCTCTACCGCTTCCTCGGCAGTCTGGTGGCCGACAGCCCCGGCCGCGGGCACACCATCACGCGCCTGCGTGGCGCGCAGGCCGCGTTCCTGCTCCATGGTCTGCGGTTGGACCTGCCGCCGGATCTGGCGTACTCCGTCGGGCCGGGGCTGACGACGGTCCCGACCGATGACGACCTCATCGCCCGCATTCGCGCCCGCACGGCCGATCCGGTGGACGCGGCGGCACTTGCCACCGCGTTGTTCACCGGCGCCACCGCGATGGAACTCAACGCGATCCCCACGGTCGCGCTTGCCGCCGACGCACTGATCTTCAACGGTCCGATCGGCTACACCCACGCGCCCGACCTGTACGTGTGGGTGATTCCGCCCGCAGCGCGTCCGTTGCTCTACGACGCCCGCGTCCAGCAGGAAGCACGCCCCGCGTCCAACGGCAAACTATTCGCCGGAGCCATCGGTGGGGCGGGCTTCCGCCTCCGCAGGCTCGCCGCGGCCTGCGAGGTGACCCTCCCGGACCTGTACCACTGGCACCACAGCTGGATCCGCCAGGCGGGACTTCTGCGGGGGTCCGAACAGCCGACACCGGCGCGCAATACCGATCTGCTTTTCGGGCTGAAACTCGCGCCCCGGCCGCGCAGGCGCCGCACACGCTGACGCAGGCGGCGTCGCGGAGGTCACCCGGCGTCGTCGAGAAGATGCCTGGGCGCGGCCTGCCGCCAGGAGTCGAGCACGATGGCCTCCAGTTCGTCCCGGTCGTCGAGGGCGGTCAGGCGCGCGCGGACCCAAGCATTGTTGGCTTCGTGGGCGGCGATCCAGAATTTGCCCGGTTCGGCGACGACGAGTTCGTCCCGGTCGGCGACGGGGCAGCGGACCGCCATCGAGGTCTCCGCCTCCGGAAGAGTGAGAAACAGTTTGCCCGCGACGCGGAAGATCGGCATCCCCCAAGCGAACTGTTCGGATGTCTCCGGCAGCGACAGCGCGAAGGCCCGGACATCGTCCCCGGTGAAACTCATGCACCGAATCCTTCCAGGCCGCAAGGGAACCTCCGTACGCGGTCGATCCATAGGGCGCTGTGCCAACGTCACCGTCCGCGCGTTGTGAGCTGCCCAGTAATCGCCTCGTGAACCCGGTGCCGGTCGTCCAGCCCCCTATCGTCGGCGCAGTTGGCCACTGAGCTCGAGAGGCAATACCCGGATGTCGTTCGGCACGCGAGAGAAGTTGGAGCAGTTGCGAGGCACCCTCGCGGTCGCCGAGGAGCCGGCCGGAGCATCCGGTGTCGCCAAACGGCAGAGCAAAGGAATTCCGAGTGCCAGGCAGCGAGTGCGTTCGCTGCTCGACCCCGGAACGTTCGTCGAGATCGGCGCGCTCGCGCGCACGCCAGGGGCCGCCGACGCGAAGTACGGAGACGGAGTGGTGACCGGTCACGGCCGCATCGAGGGCAGGCCGGTCGTGGTCATCGCGCACGATCAGACGGTGTACGGCGGATCGGTGGGCGAGATGTTCGGCCGGAAAGTCGCCCATATCCTGAAGTTCGCGTTCGAGAAGGCGTGCCCGGTAGTGGCGATCAACGACTCCGGTGGCGCCCGCATCCAGGACGCGGTGACGTCGCTGGCGTGGTTCGCCCACATGAGCCGTCGCCAGGAGCGGCTGTCCGGGTTCGTCCCGCAGGTCTCCATCATGCTCGGCAAGTGCGCCGCAGGCTCGGTGTACGGCCCGGTGAACACCGATGTTCTCGTCGCCACCGAGAACTCCTATATGTTCGTCACAGGTCCCGAGGTCATCAAGACGGTGACCGGCGAAGACGTGACGGCGGAGGAACTCGGCGGCGCCCATGTGCAGGCCCGTAACGGCGTCATCCACCACGTGACCGCCACCGAGCAGGAGGCCTTCGACTGGGCCCGCAAGTACCTGAGCTACCTGCCGTCGAGCTGCCTGGAGCAGGCCCCGATCGTGAACCCCGGTCTGGAGCCCGAGATCACCGCGACCGACCTGGAGCTCGAGTCGATCATCCCGGACTCCGACCGGGAGGGATACGACATGCACGAGATCCTGCTGCGCATCTTCGACGACGGTGATTTCCACGAGATCCGCTCCGCGACCGCGGCGAATCTGATCACTGGTTTCACGCGCGTGGACGGACGCAGCGTCGGCGTCGTCGCCAATCAGCCACTGGTGCTCGGCGGCGCGGTCGACGCGAAATGCTCCGACAAAGCGACGCACTTCATCCGGCTGTGCAATGCCTTCGGCATCCCCCTGGTGTTCGTCGTGGACACGCCCGGCGTGCTTCCCGGCGTCGAAGAGGAACGCAACGGCGTGATCGTCCGCGGCGGACGTGTGTTCCGCGCGATCATCGAGGCGACCGTGCCCATCATCAACGTCGTGGTGCGCAAGTCCTACGGTGGCGCCTACGGCTTCATGGCGTGCAAGCAGCTCGGCGCTGACATCAGCCTGGCCTGGCCCACCGCCCGCATCGCCGTGATCGGCGCGGAGAGCGCGGTCGACATCGCCGGGCGGCGCCAGCTGATGCAGGTGCCCGAAGACCAGCGCGCGGCGGTGCGCGAGTTCATGATCGACCAGTACAACGCCACCGTCGCCACGCCGTGGATCGCGGCGGAACGCGGCTACATCGACGCCGTCATCGAGCCTTCGCGCACGCGGCTGGAGATCCGGCATGCGCTCCAGCTCCTGCGCGACAAGGAAGCAGCGGCCGAACACAACCCACGCAAGCACAGCTTGTACCCGATGTAGCGACGGGTTTTCCTGCTCCCGGGCTGGGTATGCGGCCGGGTGGGACGAAGGTCCGCGGTCAGAGGAGTTGCGGGCATGGACTGGTTCACCGCATCCGAATACTGGCTCAGCAGGCAAGCGCTGACCCGCGGTGTCGCGGCCGTCTATCTGATCGCCTTCGTGGTGGCCGCCCGGCAATTCCGGGCGCTGATCGGTGAGCACGGCATGCTGCCCGTGCCGCGGTGGCTGGAACGACGGTCGTTCCGGCGGACGCCGAGCATCTTCCATCTCCACTATTCCGATCGCTTCTTCGCCGCCGTCTGCTGGTTCGGCGCGGCGCTGTCCGCGGCGATGATCGCCGGCGCGGCCGATGCGGTGCCGCTGTGGGCGGCGATGCTGCTGTGGGCGACGTTGTGGGTGCTCTACCTGTCGATCGTGAACGTGGGACAGGAGTGGTACGCGTTCGGCTGGGAGTCGTTGTTGCTGGAATCCGGCTTCCTGGTGATCTTCCTGGGCAACGACCGTACGGCGCCGCCGGTGCTGGTGCTGTGGCTGTCTCGCTGGTTGCTGTTCCGGGTGGAGTTCGGCGCCGGGCTGATCAAAATGCGCGGTGACCGGTGCTGGCGCGACCTGACCTGTCTGTACTACCACCACGAGACCCAGCCGATGCCAGGACCGTTGAGCTGGTTCTTCCACCACCTGCCCAAACCGCTGCACCGGGCCGAGGTGCTGGGCAACCATTTCGCGCAACTCGTCGTGCCCTTCGGGCTGTTCGCCCCGCAACCGGTGGCGAGCATCGCCGCTGCCGTCATCGTGATCACCCAGCTGTGGCTGGTGCTGTCGGGCAATTTCGCCTGGCTGAACTGGATCACGATCGTCCTGGCGTGCGGCACTGTCAGCGGACCCGCGGCGGCGGCGGTGCTACCGGTGCCCACCCCGCCCGCGCTGCCGGGACCGCCGCCCTGGTTCACCGCCGTGGTGATCGCGTTCACCGCGCTCGTGGTCTTCCTGAGTTACCGGCCCGCCCGCAACTTGATCTCCAGTCACCAGGCGATGAACCGATCGTTCGACCCCTATCACTTGGTGAACACCTACGGAGCGTTCGGCAGCATCGGCCGCACCCGCTACGAAGTGGTCATCGAAGGCACCGACGAGCCGGCTGTCACGGAGCGGACGCAGTGGAAGGAGTACGAGTTCAAAGGCAAGCCCGGCGATCCGCGGCGGCTTCCCCGTCAATGGGCTCCCTACCATCTGCGCCTGGATTGGCTCATGTGGTTCGCCGCGGCCTCGCCGGGGTATGCGGAATCGTGGCTGGGCCCGTTCCTGGCACGACTACTGCAGAACGATCGGGCCACGCTGCGGTTGCTACGACACAATCCGTTTCCCGAAGCCGCGCCGCGTTTCGTCCGGGCACAGCTGTATCTCTATCGCTTCACGACACCGCGCGAGCTGGCCGACACCAGGGCGTGGTGGCACCGCACGCTCGTGAGCCGCTACGTTCCGCCTCTCTCCTTGGACGACCTGCGCTACCGCAGCCGGTCCGGCAGGCGATGACGTCTCGAGAACACCTGACCGACAACAGCTTGCGCCGGGCGGGCAGGCCGGTTGCGTGGGATTCGCCACAGTGATGTGGCGACGATCGACGGCTCGAGCGGGTATGCGCTGAATGACGCAACCGACCGAAGGAGGATGTCATGTCCGTTTCGGCCTCGCGCTCGCAGTATCGCGCCGCCCGACGCAACCACAGCGGTTGTTCCGGCTCCGAAGGGCCCATCGAATGGACCGTCGCGGCATGGGTCTTGATGGTGACCGTGCTGAGCATCGCACTGGCACTGCTGTAGGAACACCGCCTTGGCCGGGTGACGGCTCGGCGCGGAACGTCCGCGGCTGAACGCCGCTGCGCCGAAGCCGGCACCGAAGCTCGACCCACCCTGTACGGAAGCCGAGCCGCATCGATCGCTCGGAGGTCTCCTCGCGTTGCCCGGAGGGCAGAAGTCCGCGGCAGCGCGAGAGGCCGGGTGGATGAGGAAAAGGAGTTCGCTCTGTTGGAGGAAGTACTACGGCCGCTCATCGTCGTGTTCGGCACGGTGGCGCTCACCGTGACGGCCGGTTTGCTGATCGATCGATCATTGCGTTTCGCTGCTCGCAGACGGCCGGGCAACCAACTCCCCACACTGTTGCGCCGGGTTCAATTGCCCCTGCAAGTCCTGCTGGGCGCGTTGGCGTTGCATGCCACCTACCCGCTGGCGCATCTCGACCTGCGCCAGGACGCGATGATCCGCACCGTTCTGGCCACGGCGGCGATCATGTCGGCGGCATGGGTGGTCATCCGTGCCGCCGACGCGGTCGCGGAGAACACGCTGCGCTCCTACGCTCGGCGCACCCAGGACATCACACGGGTGCGGCAATTGCGTACCCAGCTCGGCCTGGTCCGCCGGATCATCACCTCTGTCCTGGTGGTGACGACCGCCGCGGTGGTGATTCTGTTGCTCGTTCCGAGTCTGCGGACCCTGGGCACCTCCCTGCTCGCCTCCGCAGGCGTGATCGGCATCATCGCCGGTGTCGCCGCGCAGTCGACCTTGAGCAACCTGATCGCCGGTTTGCAGATCGCCTTCGGCGACTCGGTGAAGATCGGGGACACCGTCGTCGTGGAGGGGGAGTGGGGCATCGTCGAAGAGATCACCCTCGCCTTCCTCACGGTGCGGATCTGGGACGACCGGAGGCTGACCATGCCGGTCTCCTACTTCAACAACAAGCCGTATGAGAACTGGTCGCGCGGTGGACCGCAGATCACCGGCACCGTCTACCTCTACCTGGATCACAGCACGCCGGTGCCGCTGCTGCGCGAGCATTTGCAGGAGTATCTGCGCACGCGCGCGGACTGGGACGGTCGCGATTGGAGTTTGCAGGTCACCGACAGCACGCCGACGAATATCGTGGTGCGCGCGACGATGTCGGCCGCCAATGCCGACGACGTGTGGAACCTGCGCTGCGCGGTCCGCGAGGAGATGCTCGACTGGCTCGGCCGCAACCATCCGTACGCCCTGCCGAAGATCTCCACCGCGATCACCGACTCCGCCATCGGCGACCACATGGCGCTGGCGGGCGATCGCGGCGACTGACCCGCAGGACAGGCTCACAGGTGGCGTCTCGCGCGCCTAGCGGATTGGCGCTGCCTCCGACAGCGGTTGTGGCCGGTGCGGGAACAGGGAGTGTGCCGGGTCCCGGTCAGTTTTTCGGCACGGTATGCAGAGTCACCCCGCTCAATCGACCCGACTCGATGCGCGCCGTGAGATAGGTGTGCTCCGGCTGGCGGCGTCGATCTGTCGGCGAGCCGGGGTTGAGCAGGCGCAATCCGCTGTCGGTGACGCTGTCCCAGGGGATGTGACTGTGCCCGAACACGAGCAGATCGGTGTCCGGGAAATCTCGGGCGCAGCGCTGCTCCCGCCCTTTCGCGGGGCCGGTCTCGTGCACCACCGCCAGCCTGAGCCCGTCGAGTTCGGCGTGGGCGACCTCGGGCAGCCGGGCCCGCAGTTGTAGACCGTCGTTGTTGCCGTAGACGCCGATCAGGCGCGCGCTGCGCGCTTCGAGCCGATCCAGTAGCGCGGCCTCCACCCAGTCGCCCGCGTGCACGACCACGTCGGCCACGTCGACCTCACGCCAGAGCGGCTCCGGGAGGTCCCGCGCACGCTTGGGCACGTGCGTATCGGAGATGATGAGCAACCGCATGGTGACCGGTGTACCACTTCAGCCGGGATGCGGCGTCAGCGGCGGATTATCTCCCGCGAACCGCGAACGGCGTGGCCTGATAAAAGAGTGAGATCAATCACATCGACTCGCCGGCTCGGTCGAGATTGGACCTCCGGTCGTGGGTATGCCCGGGCGTGACGGTGACGCAGCGCGGCGCACCGGTGCGACAGTTTCCATCGCGTTGTCCGGGAGGGCTTTCCATGCTTTCTTTTCTCATGCTCATGCTGATGCTGCCGGGGATGGCGACCGTCGCTGCGTATGCGACGGTGGCGGTCAGTGTGTGGCTCGAGGATCGGCGCGACGCCGGCGACTCCGCGATGCCTGTCGAAGCGCGCCGCCCCTGAGCCGCCGCCGAGGTTCGGCTCTCAGCGGACGCTGCGGCCTGCGGCGCGACGTCGGCGGAACAAGCGGGTGATCCCCCGTCGCTGCGGTGCGGCGTTCCAGTCGATACCTTCGGCGGCCGCGAAAGCTGCCGCGTCAGCGGCGGTCGTCGTCTTCGGATGCTCGCGGGCCCACGCCATGAAGCGTGCGGTGAAATCGCCGTCGCACGCGTGCACCAGCAGCGGGAAGCGCCGAGCCACCTCATGGGCCCGCTTGTGCCGCAATGCCTGGGCCGCCGCTGCGACGGCGTCCACATCGAAACCCGCGGGTGTGGCGGCTCCGGCGACCAGCGCTCGCACCAGTGCTGCCTGTCGCTCGGCCAGGGTGGCACCGGACGTCGGTGCCGGTCCGGATCCGGCGCTCATGGCACCACCGCCCTGGCCCGGATGGTGATCGGCGGCCGGGCCGCGGCCGCCGCGATGGCGTCCAGCTCGTCGAGCAGCTCGGCCGCGGGCGGATAGTTGCCGTCACGCTCCAGCATCATCGGCGCGCGGCGCCGCGCGGTGAACTCCGCGACAAGGGCGAGCACCTCCGCTGGAAGCGGATCGGTGTGCGTGTCGTGGTAGCGGCCACCGGCTTCGTGACCGCCCGCGACATGACAGTAGGCGACGCGCTCGGCGGGCAGGCGCAGCAGCTCGGTGAGTGGGTCGAGACCTCGGTTGCGAGCGTTCGCGTAGACGTTGGCGAGATCCAGCAGAAGCGAGACACCGGTACGCTCGACGAGTTCGGCGAGGAATTCCGCTTCGGTGTATTCGTCGTCGGGCCAGTCGAACAGTGTCGCGATGTTCTCCACCGCGAGGGGGAAATCCAGCGCCGCGCGTGTTCGGGCGATATTGCGGGTCAGCGCGTCGAGCGCTTCGCGGGTGCGCGGGACCGGCAGAAGGTGACCCGCTTCCAAGCCGCCCGCGCGGACGAAAGCGATGTGCTCACTCACCAGTGGAGCCGCGACGGCCGCCGCGCACGCCGCCAAGTGCTCGACGCGCTGGTCCGCGACCGGCTCCGCGCCGCCGAGTGACAGCCCGATGCCGTGCGGCACCACGGCCACGCCTCGCGCACGCAGAGCGGTCAGTTCCTCGGGGACGATCAGCTGCCCGGCCCGGTGGGGATCCTGGAGCAACGACTCGGCGATGACCTCGCAGAATGCCAGCCCGTCCAAAGCAGCTATCAACCCGCAGATCTCCGGTCGCCAGCCGATCCCGAGCGCATCCTCGGGCAGCGGCCCGGACCGTTCAGCCGCCGCAACCACCACAGCCTCCACCACCCCCGCCGCAGCCACCACCACCACCACCGCTGTCGCCGCCACCGTCCCCGCCGCCGCTCGACCCGCTCGGCGGTACCACGGCCTGGGCGAGGCCGGGATCCAGCGCGCTGAGCGCGCCGATGCCGAACACGGCGGCCGCGATCGCCGCGCTCTCGGCGCCGTAGGTGGCGAAAGACGGGGAATTGCTCGGGCGCAGATGACGATTGCGCTCGTCGGCGGCGTTGCGAGCGCGGACGCCCAGCGCGGTGAGCCGCGGTTTACGCACCACCAACCAGTAGGCGACCGCTTGCGCGATCACCAGCACCACCAGCAGGCCGACCGGGTTTCCGTGCGAGGCGCCCGCGATGATGCGCACCACGCCGAGCGCGCCGGTGACCAGCAGCGGCATGCCCGCGTCGCGCAATCCGTGGCGCACGGTGGGTCCGGGGAAGTAACCGAGGTCGATCATTCTGGTACGCAGCGCCTCGAGGGTGGCCGACGATCCGCCGACAACGGTCTTGCGCTGACCGGCCGACAGACGGTCGTACACCGACACGGTGAATGGATCCAGCTGTCCGCGCTCCTGCGCTGTGAGGGCGCGGACCGGCGCGGCGCCCGAATCGATCGCGTCGACAGCGCGCAGCCGTGCCATCGCCGCCAGTGCGGCGTTCTGGTCGCCGAAGAGCATCCCCACTTCGGGTGAGGTCAGTTCCGCGCCCGGCGCCGCGACCGCGTCTGCCTCCGGGTCGGCGCCCGTGACCCGTACGCGCAGCCAGATTCCGGCCACTACCGCCATGAGCACGACCGGCAGGTATATCGCCAGGAATTCCGGCCCGGAGATACCCCAAGTCTCACCGGCCGCGACAAGCCCGTCCGAGCCCACCCCGATCACATTCATCTTCCACCTCGGAATCGGTCCCAACTTGCCCTCAGTATCGGGCCGCGAAGCTTCGCACGCCATGACGAATCGCCGTGGCGCGCACATGCCGCAGCGTGTCGCCTCTCCGGGCGCCGGAAAATGACCGGCCGGATGCGGCGGTCACCGCCGGGCGGGTTCACTCCATCCGGTCGAGGCCCAGCTGTTCGGAGACCATCAAGGCGACTTCGGTCTCCAGCCGGTTCACCGTCAACGGATGACCGAGTACCTCTTCGGCTCTGCGTATCCGGTAGTGGACGGTGTTCTTGTGCACATGCATGCGCGCCGCGGCGTCGGTGAGGCTGCCGCGGGCTTCGAGGTAGGTCTGCACCGTCTCACGAAGACGCGCGGTGGTCTCGTCGCCGCGCATGAGGTCGCCGAGTACCCGGCGCACCCACGCTTTCGTATCGGGCAGACGGTCGACGAGCAGACTCGCCAATGCCACGCGGGAGTGCAAGGTCAGCGCGCGGGTGGGATCGGCGGTCAACGCCAGGTTGCGGGCGCGCTGGGCATCGCGGAAGGTCTGCCGGAAGCCGGCCAGTCCGGCGCCGGGGTCGCCGATCGCGACGCGGAGTTCCGGGCGGCGGGCCAGGTCTCGTTCCAGGCGATCGGCATCCAGCGACGGCCGCCCGATGGAGGAGATCCAGGCCCAGCAGTTCTGCTCGTCCACCAGCACCGTCAGCGGATGCTTCCCGGTCGCGGCCTGCAGCATCGAGACTCCCGCTCGCACCGAGTCGATCGATGACGTGACGGGTTCGCGCACCCAGACGATCGCGGCCACGTGCCATCCCCGCAATGAGGCGGCCAGCATTTGTTCCGCCGAGGCGAGGTCGAGGTTTTCGGTGTCGAGCACGGCGCGGATCTGGGCCGCGCGGGTGTTGTCCGAGCGCGCGTCCCAGCGACGGCGTTCGCTTTCGTAGATGTCGATGACACCCTCGATGACCTGGTCGATATAGCTGTTGACCAGCAGGCCGACCCGGCTGGTGGTCTCCAGGGCCAGGTCGGCGGAGGCCTCCGAGTGCCGGAGTACGGCGATGGTCCGCTGCATGAACGTGTGTTCGCCGAGGCGGTACGCGCGCAGGAGGGCCTCCAGCGACATCCCGTGCTGGGCGAAGCGTCGAGCGTATTCGGCGGCGGCGGGCGGCACGGTGATGTCGTCGCGAGAGATCCCTAGTGTGAGCATGTCGAGGATCGCGGTGACGTTGGACGCGGTGCTGGCGACCATCAGCCGCCGCACCTCGTCGTCGTGCCGGAATTCGGGGATGACTTCGACAAACATAGCGGTCATCTCGGCGATCAAGCGGTCGAGATCGGCTTTGACGCGTCCGGCGACATCGCGGATGGTTCTGTCCACGTCAACGCTCATGTCCGGACCGTACCGGAATCGGTGCGACGACTCGGAGGCATTCCCCAACCTGTTGTGCCGGTAGTACAAAGCGGCACGAAAACTCTGGGATGCGGGCCCGTAGCTGTGGCCTGGCACCGAACCTACCGTGGAATGTAATTCCAGTCACCCACCAGCAGTCGAGGGTATGAATGCAGCACGTTGTGGAAATTCCGGAGGTCCGGGCGGCATGGAACCCGTCCGATCCCTGTATCGCGGACGACCGCGATCAGCTCGATAATGAGAATTTCGCGAGAAGAGTACGCAGGGCCGCGGCCGTCCTGTACGTCAATGGAGTTCGCGAGGGCGATGTCGTCGCTGTCGTCTTGCGGAACCGACTCGAATTCGTCGTCATTCTTTTCGCCGCGTGGCGGCTCGGCGCCGCGGTCACCCCCGTGAAGCCGGATTCGACGTCCGAGGAGGTGCGCTATCAGATCGATGACTGCCGGGCGAAGGTGGTCGTGACCGAAGACGGACGCGCAGCGGGAACGCTGGATGTCACCGAGGTGGCCGGGCCCGGCCCGGAAACCGGCGGGCCCGAACCGTTGCCGGTGGATCCCGGCGCCGCGGCGCTGATCATCTACACCAGCGGCACCACCGGGCAGCCGAAGGGGGTGGTTCTCGACCACGCCAACATCGCCGCGATGTGCGAGATGCTCGTCGAAGCTCTGCGGTTGGACGACACCGACCACAGCCTGCTGGTTCTGCCGCTGTTCCACGTCAACGGCATCGTGGTCGGTGTCCTGTCACCGCTGCTCGCCGGGGGCCGCGCCACGATCGCGGGCCGATTCTCGGCTTCGGGGTTCTTCGGCATCGTGGAACAAGTTCGGCCGACCTATTTCTCGGCCGTGCCCGCGATCTACGCGATGCTCGTCGCGCAGTCCGAGAACGCGGCGCCGGACACCTCGTCGCTACGCCGCGCGATCTGCGGGGCCGCGCCCATGCCCGCGGAACTGATCGCGCGATTCGAAACGCGTTTCGGGGTGCCGATCGTCGAAGGTTACGGATTGTCGGAAGGCACCTGCGCCTCGACGCTCAATCCGCCGGAGGGACCGCGGAAGCCGGGTACGGTCGGGCGGCCGCTGCCAGGGCAAGCCGTAGCGATCGTGGATGCCGACGGCCGAGTCGTGACCGCCGGGACGCGAGGAGAAGTGGTCATCCGGGGCGCCAACGTCATGCGCGGGTATCTCGGCAGGCCCGAGGCGACCGCGCGAACGGTGGTCGACGGCTGGCTGCACACCGGCGATGTCGGCTACTTCGATTCGGACGGATACCTGGTCCTGGTCGATCGCATCAAAGACATGATCCTGCGAGGCGGGGAGAACATCTATCCCAAGGAGATCGAGAACGTCCTGCACGCCCATCCCGCCGTCTTGGAGGCCGCGGTGGTCGGCGCCCCCGACCCGGTGCTCGGTGAGGTCCCTGTCGCCCAGGTGGTGACCATGCCCGGCACGCATGTCGATGCCGCGGATCTCGTCGAGCATTGCCGGATATCTCTGTCCCGCGCGAAGGTGCCGGTATCGATCGGAATCACCGACGCGCTGCCACGGAATCCGGTCGGCAAGATCGACAAACGAAAGCTCCGCGAGCTGGTCGCCGACGCGGTCACCACGGCATAGCAGCAATCCGCTCGGCGGAGAGCGGAACTCAATGATCCGAACCGAATTCGGCCGGGTCCTCGCATGCGCTCGATTCATCGGATGAGAAAGGTCCGAACAATGGGATTCAAAACAGCGGATTTCCCGCCCGTCGACGAGACGACATTCCTCGACCAGCCGTTGCGGGAGCGGATGAGAACACTCGCTCTGCACTGGGTCGAATACGGCTTCGGCTCGCCGCGGATGATCCACACGATTTATCTGCTCAAGGTTCTGCTGGTCTCGGTGCTCGCCGGGGTCGCCCTGGCGACCTGGAGTTCCGGCGTCGGCCCGTTCTGGGACGTCGCGGGGTGGTGGAACGAGCCGATCGTCTATCAGAAGTTGGTGTTGTGGACCGTCTTGATCGAGGCGCTCGGGATCGCCGGGTCGTGGGGGCCGCTCGCGGGCAAATTCAAGCCGATGACCGGCGGAATCCTGTTCTACGCACGCCCCGGCACGATCCGCCTGCGTCCTTGGGGGCGGGTCCCGTTCACGGGCGGCGACACGCGCACGGTCTTCGACGTGCTGCTGTATCTGGCGTTCCTGGCGACGTTGCTGGTGGCGATCGTGCTACCCGGTGTACCGAGCGCTTCACTCAGCGCGGTATTGCCGGGCAATACCTCCGGCCTGGTAAATCCCGCGCTGTTGATCGCCCCGATCACGCTGTACATCCTGTGCGGCCTGCGGGACAAGACGATCTTCCTCACCGCGCGCGGCGAGCAGTACCTGCCCGCACTGGTGTTCTTCGCGGTCTTGCCGTTCGTCGACATGATCATCGCCGCCAAGCTGCTGATCTGTGCGGTGTGGATCGGAGCGGGTGTGTCGAAGTTCGGGCGGCACTTCACCAACGTGGTTGGGCCGATGGTCTCCAACAGCCCGGGCGTGCCCGCCAAGTGGGTCAAGCGGTTGCACTACCGTGACTTCCCCCGGGACCTGCGTCCGTCGAAGGTCGCCTCGTTCCTGGCCCATGTCGGCGGCACCGCCGTCGAGATCGTCACGCCGCTGGTGCTGCTGTTGTCCACCAACCACTGGCTGACGCTGGCGGGTGTGGTGCTGATGGTGATCTTCCACGCGTTCATCACCTCGACGTTCCCGCTCGCGGTGCCGTTGGAATGGAACGTCCTGTTCGCCTACCTGACCGTCTTCCTGTTCCTGGGCTTCCCCAACCAAGCCGGCTACGGCCTCGGTGACATCTCCTCACCGTGGCTGGCTGCAGCGATTGTCGCGGCGCTGCTGTTCTTCCCGGTCCTGGGGAACCTGCGCCCTGATCTGGTGTCTTTCCTGCCGTCGATGCGCCAGTACGCCGGCAACTGGGCGTCGGCCCTGTGGGCCTTCGCGCCCGGTGCGGAGGAGAAGCTCAACACCATCGAGCACCGGCCCACGATGAACCAGATCGACCAGCTGAAGGCTATGGGCTACCCGCCCGCGGTCGCGGAGATCACCATGCAGCAGACGATCGCGTGGCGCTCGATGCACAGCCAGGGACGCGGACTGTTCTCGTTGCTGTACAAGCTCCTGCCCGACATCGATCGGTGGACCGTGCGGGAAGCGGAATTCGGCTGCAACTCGCTGATCGGCTTCAACTTCGGCGACGGTCACCTGCACAATCTGGATCTGGTGAACGCGGTGCAATCCCGGGTCGGGTTCGCGCCGGGCGAATGGATCGTGGTGTGGGTGGAATCCCAGCCCATCCACCGCGGCGTCCAGCAGTATCAGGTGATCGACGCGGCGCTGGGTGTCGTCGAACGCGGCACCTGGCGTGTGCGCGACGCCGTCGAGACGCAACCGTGGCTGCCCGACGGCCCGATCCCGCACGAGGTGACGTGGCGGCGCGCGGGCTACACGGTGCCGATGCTGCCGGACGAATCGGACCGGGTGCTGGCCCCGCAAACCGTCGGCTGAGACATACGGTAAGGACAGGAGAGCGACATGAGTACCGCAGTGGTGGTCGGCAGCGGCCCCAACGGCTTGGCCGCGGCGATCACTCTGGCCCGAGCCGGATCGGACGTCACCGTGCTGGAGGCCGCCGACGAGATCGGCGGCGGCACCCGCACCGGCGAGGCGATCGTGCCCGGCCTGCTGCACGACCACTGCTCGGCCATCCATCCGATGGCGGTCGGTTCTCCGTTCCTGCGCGAGGTCGACCTGACACGGTACGGATTGTCCTGGGCGTGGCCGGAGATCGACTGCGCCCATCCGCTCGACGACGGCACCGCGGGCGTGCTGCTGCGCTCGGTCGCGGAGACCGCCGCCGGTCTCGGCAGCGACGGCCGAGTGTGGCGGCTGCTGTTCGAGCGTACGGCCGCGGGTTACGAGCGGATGAGCGGTGACATCATGCGGCCGCTGCTGCGCGTGCCACGCCATCCGATCTCTCTGGCCCGCTTCGGGATTCCTGCCCTCGCCCCGGCCGCGCTGCTGGCCGGACTGTTTCGGACCGAGCAGGCCAGGGCGCTGTTCGGCGGCGTCGCGGCTCATGCGTTTCATCCGTTGCACCGACCGCTCAGCGCGAGTATCGGCCTCGGCATCCTCACCGCAGGCCACACCTACGGTTGGGCGGTCGCCGCCGGTGGATCGCGACGAATCACCGAAGCCATGGCGGCGGCCCTCGGTGACCTGGGCGGCAAGATCGAAACGGGCGTTCGCGTGCGGTCGGTGTCCGATCTGCCGACGGCGGATGTGACGATGTGGGACTTGGCGCCCACCGCGGTCGCGGAGATCATGGGCGATCACCTGCCTCCCCGAATCAGTAAGTCCTACAGAAGATTTCGTTACGGTCCCGGCGCCTGCAAAGTCGACTTCGCCGTGCGCGGCGGAGTGCCGTGGACGGCGGAGGCAGCCCGCCGGGCGGGGACGGTGCATCTGGGCGGCGCATTCGCCGAGATCGCCGCGACCGAACGTGACGTCCACCGCGGCCGTATGCCCGAACGTCCCTTCGTGCTGGTCGGTCAGCAGTACCTCGCCGATCCGCAGCGATCGGTCGGCGACATCCACCCGATCTGGGCATACGCCCACGTCCCGTACGGATATCGCGGCGATGCGACAGCGGAGATCACCGCCCAGATCGAACGCTTCGCTCCGGGATTCCGCGACCGCATAGTCGGGACGAGCGCGCGCACCGCGGCGGGGTTCGCCGAATACAACCCGAACTACGTCGGCGGCAACATCATGACCGGCGCGAAAGACATCCCCCAGTTGCTGTTCGGCCCTCGCGTGACCATGCAGCCCTATGACGTCGGCGTACCGGGCCACTACCTCTGCTCGGCCGCAACGCCGCCGGGTCCGGGGGCGCACGGCATGTGCGGCGCGAACGCCGCGCAGCGGGCTCTACGGCGCTCGGGTATCGGATAGTCGTCTCGGTGTGGCCTTTGCCGCCCAGGCCTCTTGTGGCGGCACTGTTCTCGGGGTGAGTATCTACGCGCCGCCTGGCCGAGGGCCGTCCGGTTCAGTTTCGGATGCCGAGCGTGCCGGGCCGGGCAGCTGTGTCGAGACCGGCACGCGCGGCCAGTGCGAACATGGCGGCGAGGTCGTTGTCGGTGCGTGGTCGGGGATCGACCTCGGGGTAGTGCTGCGCCTTCAACCGCACCATCGCCTCGGCGAAGGATCGAAGCCCGGTCTCGGTGAGAGCGCCACGCTCGGCGTCGCCGATCAGTTGTTCACACAGCTCCGGCATTCCGGTATCGGTGTTGTCGAACTCCAGTCGTTCGGCGATCTCGCCGACGGCACCTGCCCGGGTCGTCAACGCCGAAATGCCACAATCGAGCCCGTCGTCGGCCAGATCGTCGGGGTAGGGCGCACGGCGCCAGGCACCCTCGTCGAACCAGTAGATACAGCCGACCATGTAGTCATCGATCAGCTCCTGCAGGTAGTGCCGCGGTAACCATTCCGGCGCCCCGGCCAGCAGGTCGATCGCGGGCTCGTACCACTTGACCTTGCTCGATTCGTCCTCTCCGACGAGCACTGCGCGGCCGTCGCCGAACCACTTCAATACCCACCAGGTACAACCGCAGTCGTCCCAGTGCAGGCCGTCGTCGTCGATCCAGTATCCCGAACGATGCTGCTGCGGCTCGCGCTCCTCGTCGCGATCGTAGGTAGCGACCGCTACGGCCGCCCACCGCGCCCACAGCAATCGCGCATCCGGCAGATCGTCGGGGCGCCCGGGCCGGTGTAGCTTCGCCAATGTCGTTCTCCCGATTCGTTTTCGATATCAGCTCGTGCAGGCGCTCCAGCATTGCGTATAGGCGCAGTATCGCCGAGCACGGCACCACCAGGTGTCCCCAGTGCAGGCAAAGCTCTGCCGATTACGTCGGCGGGCACGACAGGTGGTCCGGAGCCTTCGCTCCACTTCGCGATGGCAGCCGCTCGCGCCGGTCGCGGCGGGTCTTCGACGCGGTGATCGTGTCGACCCGGTCCGACGAACGTCTACGCATCACGTCCGCGCACGCCGGGCGGTCCCGGAGAGGGCTCCGGGACCGTCTCAGGTGCCGTGACGCTCGTTCCGGCAGCCGGGGTTCCACCGCCACTGCAGCGGTGCGGCCGGGGTCTGAGGGTGCGGCGCGGTGACATCTGACCGGCGCACTGGCTGGTTCAAGAGTTGACGGTGAACGCTGAGGACTCGCTCGGTCAAGTGGTGTCCGCGTGGAGATCACCGAACAGTCTCCAGTAGACCCGTTGCGGGCGACGGGGCCGCCGCTGGACGGGACGCGCGGGTCGGCCTGCAGCTCACCGCGCTGGGGCCCCGTCGCTCTCGCCTGATCAGGCTGGTCCGCGGGAGACCGGCTCCGGTCTTCCGTGCGGGCGGGTTTCCCGTGGGTTCGCCAGGGCAATCGGTCATCATGGACGCTGAGAAGACGAGCGGGTCGTCAGACCCGACGCCGCGCAGCACAGAGGGTGCCGGTCGAGTCACGGAGGACGACTTGCGCCGATTGCTGGCCACCGACGAACCGGACGCGCGCTTGGTGCTGGAGGAGGGACACCTGAAGATCGAACCCGGTGCCGGGTCCGAGCCGCGCGGGATGCTGATCCTCTCGCGGGCCGACCTGGCCGACCGGCTCGGAGCCGATCCGGACGCCACCGCGCTGGCCGAAGCCGCCGCCGAGCTGGACGCCGAGGTCCGCCTTCGTGGCGCTTGATCACCACCGCTGAACAGCCCCGATGCGAAGGTGACAAAGCGCGGGCACCGGATATATCCGTTGCCCGGCCGGGCGCAGGGCCACCACCATAGCGGTATGGACATCGAATCGTGTTCCGCATTGGCGCCGGGCGTCGGGCCACCCGAACGGATCGAGGTGGACGACCTGCTGTTGCGGCGGTGGCGTCCGGAGGATGTGCGGCCGCGGCTGGAGGCGATCAACGCGTCGTACGACCTCATCCACCCCTGGATGGATTGGCTCCCCGAACCCGCCACCCTGGACAGCCAGCGCGCGTTCGGCCGGGAGACGGACGAGAGCTGGCCCAGCGCCGCCGGAGCCTTCAACTACGGCATCTTCGATACCGCGGGCATCGTGCTCGGCGCCATCGGCCTGCACGACCGGCTCGGTCCGGGGGCGGTGGAGATCGGCTACTGGTGTCACGCCACGCACACCGGTCGGGGTGTGATCACCCGGAGCGCAGCCGCCTTGACCCGGATCGCGTTGGAGTTGCCCGGTGTGGACCGTGTCGAGATCCACTGTGACGAGGCCAATGTCCGCAGTGCCGCGGTCGCCCGGCGGCTCGGCTACCGGCTGAATCGGATCGAGCCGCGGGAGAAACGAGCGCCCGCGGAGTCCGGTCGCGGCATGTTCTGGGTCAAGCAGCGCTGATCGCGCGTTCAGCCGGCTGTCGCGACGGAAGCCGCCGGGGTGGCGGCGGGTTCGTAGACACCCGCGGGGCGCTCGGGCTGGTAGAGCTCCGCGATTTCGGTGGCGTACTTCTCGGCGATCACCCGGCGCTTGAGTTTCATGGTGAGGGTGACTTCGTCGCCACCTGCCTCCCAGAAGGTGGGCAAGAGGCGGAACCGCTTGACCTGCTCCACCCGCGCGAGTCGAGCGTTGCCCGCGGCGATGCCCGCCGCGACCTGGGCGATGACATCCGGATCGGCCGACAAGGTCGCCGCCGAGGCGTCGGCCAGGTTGTGGCGCGCGGCGTACGGTCCGGCCGATTCGGCGTCGAGGACGACGAGGGCGGTGTTGTAGGGACGTCCGTCGCCGACCACGGCGATGGCGCCGACCAGCGGTGCCGCCGCCTTGATCGCGTTCTCGATGTTGGTGGGGGACATGTTCTTGCCCGCGGAGTTGATGATCAGCTCCTTCTTGCGGTCGACGACACGGAGATAGCCGTCCTCGTCGATGGTGATCACATCGCCCGTGCGCAGCCAGCCCTCGGGGTCGACGGCCTCGGCGGTCTTGCCCGGCTCACCGCGATAGCCTTTCATCACCAACGGGCCGTGGACATGGAGTTCGCCGTCGTCGGCGAGCCGGGCCCGCATGCCGGGCAGCAGCTTGCCCACGGTGCCCAGCCTCGCGTCGGCGGGGTGGCTGACGCTGCAGATGCAGGTGAGTTCGGACATGCCCCAGATCTCGGCGATCGGGATGCCGAGGCCGGCGAAGAAGCCGAGCGTTTCGGCCGGGATCGGCGCGGCGCCGGACATCGCCCAGCGGACGCGGTCGAGCCCGAGCTTCGCACGCAAGCCGGACAGCACGAGTCGGTCGGCGCGCGCCCACTCGTCCGCGACCGATTCGGGGACCGGCTGCCCGCGCAATTGATGCGCACTGCGTTGGGCGGCCACCGCCAACGCCCACTGCAGCGCCGCCCTCCGGTCCTCTGCGGGTTCGTTCGCGACCGCGAATTCGATTGCCGCCTTGAATTTCTCCCAGACGCGCGGCACGGCGCCCCAGATGGTGGGACGCAGGTCGGCCAAGGCGGCGCTGATCAGGGTGGGATCGGCGACGCAGGTGATCTGCGTGCCGAAGACCTCCTGGAAGTACAGCGCGGTGAGCCGGTCGGCGATGTGCGCGGTGGGCATATAGGAGGTGATGGTGTCGCCGAACCGGATTCCCAGCACTTGGTCGACGGCGTAGCACTCGAACATCAGGTTCGCGTGCGTCGTCTCCACTCCTTTGGGATTGCCCGTGGTTCCCGACGTGTAGATCAGCGTGGCGACGTCGTCGGGCCCGACCGCGCGCCACGCGGCGTCGAAGTCGAAGTTCGCTTCGCCTGCGGCGATGACGTCGGCGACCGACAAGGTTCCCTCGGGCGCGTCGTCGACACAGATGAGGTGGTCGAGTTCGACTCCGCTCGCGCGGATCTGCTCGACGAATCGAGGCTCGCAGATCGCCACGCGCGCACCGGCGTTGCGGAGCACGTAGGCGATCTGCTCGGGTGCTGCGGTGTTGTACACCGAGAAGCTGGTGGCGCCGAGGTGTTGCGCGCCGACCTCGAGCGGATAGAACTCGATGCGGTTGGACATCATCAAGGCCACCGTGTCGCCACGGCGCACGCCCAGCCCCGCCAGCCCGCCGGCGATCCGCCGCACCCGCGACGCGTATTCGCGCCAGGTGAGGGTGGCGGCGTCCCCAGGTGTCCGGAGTGCGACCGCGTCGGGATCGACGGTCGCGTTGTACTGGAAAGCCGCGGGGAGGGTATCGAAGCGTCGAGTGCTCACGGGAGTGGGTCCTTTCGGATCAGGTGGCGGGTGCTGTGGCCGGATCGGGCTGAGCGCGAACGTCACGACGAGGTCGTGCGAGCTTCGACCCTGCGCAGCAAGTCGTGTACGCGGTTGTCGCGCGTGAGTGCGCTGTCGAGCACTACGTTGACCGCGCCGCGCAGCAACGCGTACGGCTCCCAGCCGGCCGGTGCGATCGTGCGCGCCGCGCGCCGTTCGATGCCGTCGGCGATCGTCCGCGCCGCCTGCTCGGCCGAGATCCGCACGTTCAGCGGCCAGGGCAACAGCTCGTCCAGCTCACGGCCGAGTTCGTCGTGGTCCAGGGTGTCGTGCGTCATGCGGGTGTCGACGATGCCGAAATAGGCGATGCCGGCCGATGCGCCGAAGGGCGCCAGCTCCACGCGCAGGGCCCGGCCCAGTTGTTCGACCGCAGCTTTGCTGATCATGTACGGTGCGCCCGCCATACCGGGTGCGAACGCCGCACACGAGGACACCACGACGACATGGCCATGGGCAGCGACGACATGGTCGAGCGCGGGACGCACCGTGTTGAACACACCGGTGAGGTTGATGTTCATGACGCGATCGAAGTCCCGCCCGTCGAGCGTGCGCACCGTCGCGGGGCGCGGCACCACGCCCGCGTTCGCCACCACCACGTCCAAGCGGCCGAAGTGCTCGGCGGCCCGGTCTACGGCCATCCGCATCGCCGAGCGGTCGGCGACGTCGGCGGCGACGGTCAGGGTCCGCCCGCCCAGCGCCGCGGCCGCCGCATCGACCGCGTCCTGATCGACGTCGACGAGAACCACCGAGGCCTGCTTCCGGTGCAAGACCGCGGCGAGTTCGCGCCCGATCCCGCGGCCCGCGCCCGTGATCAGCACGACCCGGCCCTCGACCGAATAGCCGCGGCGTCCTCGACCGAGGGTGATGATGTCGTTGATCATCGGCTGACCTCGTAGGCTGCGGTGTCGAATCGCCTGGTGCGCTGCCGGTATTCGAAGCTCCAGTTCGGGTAGAGACCGGCATTGAGCCCGTCGGGCGTCTGGTAGTAGCTCCGGCATCCGCCGGTGAGCCACACCGTCGACGAACTGCGTCGGGCCATCTCCGAGACGAAAGCCTCCTGCGCTTCCGGGCGCACCTCGACGCGGCGAGCGCCGGAAGAGCGCGCGGTGCGCAAGGCGTCGACGATGTAGGCGATCTGGGATTCGATCATGTAGATCGCGGACTGGTTTCCTGCGGCTCCGAAAGGGCCGAGCGTGCAGAAGAAATTGGGGAACCCGGCCACCGCGACACCGAGATAGCTTTGCGGTCGCCGGCGGTAGAGCTGGGCCAGCGTTCGCCCGCCCCGTCCGGCGTAACGTTCATAGGCGGTCGGGATAGAGGTGAAGCCGGTGCCGAAGATGATGGTGTCCACCGGATGTTCGCTGCCGTCGCGCAGCACGATCGAGTGCGGGCGGATCTCGGCGATGGGCTGGGTGACGACCTCGACGTTCGGCTGATCGAGCGCCGGGAGGTAGGTGTCGGAGAAGATGGCGCGTTTGCAGCCGATGACGTAGTCGGGCGTGAGCTTCTCGCGCAGGTCGCGATCGCGAACTTGACGCAGCAACTGCCATCGGCCCAGCGCTTCGTAGGGGTGCCGGAAGCGCTGGTCGACCAGCGAGATGAGCCCGAACGTCTCGATCGCCGCGTAGAACCCGCCGCGGATCGCGCGTTGCGCCAGGGGAAGACGTCGTAGCAGCCGCCGCTCCAGCTCGAGGGTGCGGCGATCCATGCGCGGGACGATCCACGGCGCCGATCGCTGGAACAGCGACAGTTTCGCCACCTTCGGCTGGATCTCCGGGACGAACTGCACCGCCGAGGCGCCGGTGCCGATCACCGCGACCCGCTCGCCGGTCAGATCGTGGTCGTGATCCCAGTGCAGCGAGTGGAACGATGCGCCCGCGAACGAGTCGATGCCCGGCAGCTGCGGGTATTTCGCCTCGGCGAACAGCCCGGCGGCCGAGAGCAGGAAATCCGCGGTGAGCGCACCGCGTGAGGTCTCGATCCGCCACAGCGAACGCTGCTCGTCCCATCGGGCGTCCAGCAGTTCGGCGCCGAAGCGGATATGCCGGACCGCATCGTGTTCGGTGGCCACCGCGCGGATGTAGTCGAGGATCTCGCGCTGCCGCCCGTAGGTGCGCGACCAGTCGGGATTGGGTGCGAAAGAGTAGCTGTAGAGGTGGGACGGCACATCGCAGGCGCACCCGGGATAGGTGTTGGCGTGCCACGTGCCGCCCAGGTCGTCGGCTCGCTCGAGGACGACCAAGTCGTCGAACCCGGCCTCGCGCAGTTTGATAACCAGGCCGATGCCGCCGAAGCCGGCGCCGACGATGGCGATGGGCGTGTGCTCGATCCGATCGTCCGTCACTGCCGCTTCCTTCCGTGCAGAACCGAGATGAGTTGGTCGACGATCGCGTCCACACGGTGATCGCGCCGGAACGACGTCAAGGGAAATGGCGAGGGAAAGAGTTGCCGCGTCGTCGATTTGGCGTAGGTGAATTCCTTCAACCCGTCCGGCCCGTGGACACGGCCGAAGCCGGATGCGCCCACGCCGCCGAGCGGCAGAGCGGGAATGGTGGCGTGTGCGACGAACGCGTTGATCGAGGTGCCGCCGGCACGGATGCGGTCGGCGATGGCGCGACCGTTGCGGCGGGCGAAGACGGTGCCGCCCAGCCCGTACGCGCAGCGGTTCACCAGTTCGACGGCCTCGTCCATGTCCCGGACCTTGGTGACCGTCAGGGTGGGGCCGAAGGTCTCCTCGGTCACCGCGGCCGCGTCCTCGGGGACGTCGACGAGAATGGTCGGCTGGACGAACTGGCGATCGATCGTGTGCGGACCGCCGAGCACCGCGCGGGCGCCGCGCGCGACAGCATCTTCGATGTGGCGGCGTATGACGGAGAGCTGCTTCGGCATGGTGATCGGCCCGATCTTCGAATCCGCGGCACCGGCCCGGATCCGGCTCGCCGCCGCCACCAGCTTCGCGAGAAACTCGTCGTAGACCTCGGCATGGACGTAGACGCGTTCCACGGCCAGACAGGTCTGTCCGGCGTTGGACAATCCGCCCCACGCCGCCGCGTCGGCAGCGGCGTCGAGGTCGGCGTCCGCGTCGACGATCAGCGCGTCCTTGCCGCCGCACTCCATCAGCACCGGCGTGAGATTTTCCGCGCACGCGGCCAGGACGAGCTTGCCGGTGGTGGTGGACCCGGTGAACCCGATCTTGCCGACGCCGCTGCGGCACAACGCGTTGCCCGTATCGCCGAGACCGGTGATCACCTGCAGCACCGGCTCGGCGGGTGCGGTGCGGGTGAACGCTTCGGCGAGCCAGAGTCCGACGCCGGGGGTGTACTCGCTGGGTTTGAACACCACCGCGTTCCCGGCGGCCAGCGCGAACGAGATGGAGCCCAGCGGAGTGAACACCGGGTAGTTCCACGGTCCGATGACACCGACCACCCCGAGGGGAAGGTATTCGACCGTCGCCGCGTGATTCACCGTCAGCAGGCTCGACGGCACGGTGCGACGGCCGAGCACCTTCTCGGCATTGCGTGCCGCCCACCGCAAGTGCTCGAGCGCCATGGCGATCTCGAGTTTGGCGTCGGAGACCGGTTTGCCCATCTCCCGGTGGATGAGGTGAGCCAGTTCGTCACGGCCCGCGGCGATCTCGGCACGCCACCCGTCCAGATGCCGGGCGCGACCGGCGAAGCCGAGATCGCGCCACCAGGTCGCTGCCTCGTGAGCGGCGGCGACGGTGGTGTCGACGGCGTGGCGATCGTGGATCGGATAGGTGCCGACCACCGCGCCGGTGGCCGGATCGTGCACCTCGAATGTCGACACCACGGACTGCGCGGGGTGGTTGGTGGAGACGCTCATCGGGTCGGCTCGCTCGTTCGGCAACGGATAGACAACGCTGTCCCTTTCGTGTGACGGTCTCAGAGGTCGACCACGAGGTGCTCGCTCGCGGCGCGGGAGACGCAGACCAGCATCTGGTTCTCGCGTTCGGCGGCGGTGAGTACGCGGTCGCGATGGTCGACGGCGCCCGAGACGACCGCGACTTTGCAGGTGCCGCAGAAACCCTGTCGGCAGGAATAGGCGACGTCAGGCAATTCGCGGTGGATCGCGGTGAGCGCCGTTTCGTCGGCCGCGACCCGGATCGTCGTCCCGGTGCGAGCCAAGGTGAGATCGAATTCCGCGCCGGCGACGACCGGGAGGGCGGAGAACCGTTCGGTGTGCAACGAGGCCGTCGGGTTGAGTTCGAACAGGCACTGCTGCGCCGCCTCCAGCATCGGCGGCGGCCCGCACACGTACACCGCCGCGCCGGGTTCGGCGCGAGCCAGCAGCGCGGCGACATCCGGCGGCCCGAATTCGTCGTCCGGCCTGACGTCGGCGTCCGGCAGGTCGGTGAGAAACGGCATGGTCTCGCGCGAGCGGCCGACGTACACCAGACGTCCCCGTGTGCCCGCGGCTTCGACCATCGGGATGATCGGCGTGATCCCGATTCCACCGGCCAGGAACAAGTACGACGGCGCGTCGACGAAAGTGAACGCGTTGCGCGGCCCGCGAATCCGCAGGCGGTCCCCGATCCGCAGCGATTGATGGATCTCGCGCGATCCGCCGCCTCCTCCGGGGATGAGGCGAACCGCGATGCGATACCGGAACCGGTCGCTCGGGTCGCCGCACAGCGAGTACTGGCGCTGACGGCCGGACGGCAGGAAGACGTCCACGTGCGCTCCCGGCCGCCACGCGGGCAGCGGGCCGCCGCCGGCCGCGCGCAACGTGAGGCTCACCACGTCGGCGGCTTCGCGATCGATCGCGGCGATCGTGGTGTCCGAGTCGAATCCGGTGCGGCGCACCGCGTTCGGGCGGGACAGGAGCGGGGCAGCCCGACCGGTGACGAACACCTTCCGGTAGATGTCCATGACATCGCCGATCAGCCGCAGTCCCGCGGGCGCCGAGCGGTCTTCGAGGGCGGGCGATCCGTTCACCGGTGCGCCGCCCGCGCCGCCGGTGAGTGCGCGAGATAGCGCAGGGCCTTGTCCATCGGTCCCAGCTGAGACGGATGAAAGCCGGGACGCAGATACCGCGGCATCTCGGTGAAGAAGACCGTCCATTTCGGGATGACGCCGCGCCGGGTCGCGCTCCAGAACTGCAGTCCCCAGAACCGGCCCTTCTCGGTCGACGGGTCCTTTCGGTAGAGATAGGCGGTCGAGACGATGAACAGTGGCAGCAACGTCGCGCTGGCCAGGATCGCCGTGCGGGCTTTCCGCGCATAGCTGCCGTCGAGATGCATGAACGCGTCGTAGACGACGCTGCGGTGTTCCACCTCTTCGGCGCCGTGCCACCGGACCAGGTCCAGCATCGCCGGGTGCATGCCCTTTTCCTCGAGGATGTCGGCGTTGAGCAGCCATTCTCCGAGTACCGCGGTGTAGTGCTCCATGCCCGCGAACAGGCCGAGCCGTTCCTTGAGCCATTCCTCCCGCGCCCGACCGGTCAAGCCGTGATCGCCGAGGATGCGGTCGACGAGCCAGGCGACCTTCGAGACATACGAGTCGACATCCAAGCCGATCGACTGGAGATGCCTGCGCGCGGCTTCGTGACTGTTCGCGTGCATGGTCTCCTGCCCGATGAACCCCGTCACCTCCTCGCGCAACCGCTCGTCGTCGATGTGGGGCAGCGCTTCGGCCAACGCCTGCGCCATCGCGCGTTCCCCTTCGGGCAGCACCAGGTGCATCACGTTGACGATGTGCGTGGCCAAAGCCTCGCCCGGCACGTAGTGCATCGGCACGGAAGCGAAGTCGAAATGGACGTCGCGCGCATGGATGGCGTGCGCTTCGTCGCGATACCGGCGCTGCGTCGCGCCCTCCTGCTCAGCCATGCCCCGACCATACATAGCTACAAATCGTATTGCAATGTTGCAGCAACAACTCGGAGCGAATGTTGCAGAAGGGCTCGATTTTGCTAGCGTTGGCCCATGCCCACCGCCTCGAAGGCCACCACGAGCAGCGAAAACGTCGCCGGCACCCCGGTCACCCGGATCCTGGACGCGGCTCTGGTGCTGTTCGAGCAGGTCGGCGTGAAGAAGACGACGATCGAGGAGGTCGCCAGGAAGGCGGGCGTGGACCGGGTGACGGTCTATCGCCACGTCGGCGGCCGCGACGACCTGGTGCAAGCCGTGATCAGTCGCGAGGTGGCCGCGGTGCTCGCCGAGATCACCGAGATCGCCGAACGCCACGACGACCTCGGTGAGCTCGTCGCCGACATCTTCGTCACCGTCATCACCCGCTGGCGCACGAATCCGCTCGTGGAACGCATGCTGACGCTGGAACCGGCGCGCGTGGTCCTCAAACTCACCGTCGACGGCGCGGCTCCGTTCGCGATGTCCGTCCACACCACCGCCGCTGCGCTCCAGCGTGCGGTCGAGCGCGGAATCCTGTCGACCGCCGCACCGGATCTGAACACCCGCGCGGAGATCGTGTGCCGGATCGTCCACTCGCTGATCCTCGCCCCCCACGGGCTCACCGAACTCGAAACCGACGAGCAGTTGGCAGAATTCGCGCGCACTTACCTGGTGCCGGTGGTGGCCGGACCGCATTCCGTGACGGGCTGATCCAGAAGGGTCTGCGGAAGCCGTGTGCGCGATCGGCCACCGACGATCTCGAAGTCGACCTCGTAACCAAGCCCGGCCGGGCGTTGCCGATCCCAGGGCGGTTGGCCGCCCTGAACCTGTGGGTGCGTTCGCCGCACGCGTCGATCCGGGTGTCCGCGCGACTGCGTGGCACCGGACAGGGCGAGCGCGAACTGGTCCTGGGAAGCGTCCCCGCGACCGGCGAATGGCAGCGTCTCCAACACGAACCGGCCGATCCCGTGGACGACGGCGAAGTCGTCGCTCTGACGATCCGCCTCGCTCAGGTGGTGAAGCATGAAGGGGAGGTCATGATTCTGCTCGACGACCTGACCGCCCACACCACGGACTAGCAACGGTCGGAACACGGGCACAAATTCGGCCGCATATCTACGTCCAGCGGATTCCGGATCGGTGTGCCGTTGACGAGCGCCCCGACGAATCCGTCCCACGCCCTCGTCGGCGGCATGCTTCGGTGCGCCTGCGGCGCACGGCATCTCCGTGATTCCGGCGCGGGATCCTGCCCGTATCGGACATCTCGTCCGCACAGATGGACCCGGCCGGTCACACGCTGAATAGCGAAAAGTGTGCTGTTCGCAGTATTCGCGGGCGGGCGACTCGGGTGACCTGCGTGCTCCGAACGGGTCGCCGGACATCGTCCCGCTGATCACGTCACGAACGGAGTTCCGTGCGCCACCGCGCTTCTGGTTGCCGTCGACCCCGGACAAGTACCTCGACGATCTTGCCATCCAGAACGCTCCAGCCAACGAAGAGATGAGGTAGCTGAACGTTGACTGTGTGCTGAGCGTGAAGGAGGAGGGGTGGCGAACGCGATGACCTGCAAGGTAGCTGTCGTCGGAGCGGGCTTCGGCGGCATCGGGATGGGGGTCGCGCTGCGACGAGCCGGGATCACCGATTTCGTGATCTTCGAGCGGGGCGGCGACGTCGGCGGCGTCTGGCGGGACAACACCTATCCAGGGTGCTCCTGTGACGTGCCGTCGCATCTGTATTCGTTCTCCTTCGCGCCCTACCGCAGTCGGCGCATCCGGTTTCCGAGCCAGGCCGAGATCCTGGAATATCTGCGTGCGGTCGTCGCCGACCACGGGTTGGCAGCGCATCTGAGATTGAGTACCGCGATCGGCGAAGCCAACTATTCCGAAACCCGGGGCGGCTGGGAGCTGGTCACGTCCGAGGGGCAGCGCGTGCACGCGGAAGTGGTGGTTTTCGCCGTGGGGCAGCTGCACCGGCCGAACATCCCCGATCTTCCCGGCCGGGCGGATTTCGCAGGACCGTCCTTCCATTCCGCGCGCTGGGACCACGGGCAAGACCTATCCGGGTTGGAGGTGGCGGTGATCGGCACCGGTTCGAGCGCGGCCCAGATGCTGCCGACGCTGGCCGCGACCGCCCGGCACGTCCGCGTCTTCCAGCGCACGCCGCACTGGGTGCTGCCCAAGCCTTCGGCCGATTTCGGGCCGCTCGCCCGAGCGGCGCTGCGGCTGCCCGGCGCTCACCGCATGTATCGCCGAGCGCTGTACTACGGCGCCGATGCCGTGCTCGCGCCGATCATGCACCGGGGCTGGTCGGCGCGCCCCGCCGAATGGGCTGCCCGACGGTATCTGCACAGCCGGATCACCGATCCGCAGCTGCGCGCGAAACTCACTCCCGACTATCGGATCGGGGGTAAACGCATCATTTTCGACAGCCACTACTACTCGACGTTGACGCGCGAGAACGTCGAGCTGGTCACCGCTCCCATCAGCCGGATCACCCGGGACGGACTGCGCACCGCCGACGGCGCGCACCATCGGGCCGACGTGATCGTCTACGCAACCGGCTTCCGTGCTCCGGAATTCCTGGTGCCGATCACCGTGCGCGGGCGTGGGGGAGCGCTGCTGCACGACGAATGGCGCTCAGGCGCGGCAGCTCTGCTGGGTGTGGCGGTTCCGGGTTATCCGAACGCGTTCCTGATCGCGGGACCGAACAGCTTCAATTCCGCGGGCAGCAACCCGGGAATGAAGGAATGCCAGATCGACTACATCGTCCGTTGTCTGCGCTGGCGGGACCGGATCGGCGCGTCCGCCGTCGAAGTCCGGGCAGGCGCGATGCGGGCCCACCGGCAGTGGATCGAGGCCGCCCTGGCGAAGACGGTGTGGCCTGCCACGGGGCCGAGCTGGTACAAGCACGAGAGCGGGCGCGTCACCAATCCGTGGCCTGCGTCGGCTCGCGCGTTCGACCGCGCCTTGCGGCGACCGCCGTCCGAATCGTTCCGCGTCGTCTTGCCTGCTCCGGTGACTCCGGACGGGAAACTCCCGAAGCGAGTCAAGCGGAGGAGTCGTGCGCGGCGGCGGCCATCCGCGCCGGAGCCGACCGCGTGGATCGGCACCGAATGAGCGGCTCGATCCCGCGCGGTTCCCTTCGTCCGATCACGTCGAAGCTGCCGTGACCGGTTCGTAGAGTGCGACGTGCCAGACCGCGCCGGGCGTCGGCCGTATGACGGCTCGGCGTTCGTGCGGTCCGGTGACCGGCTGTGCTGCCTCGAATCCTTCGGCGCGCAGCCGGTCGAGTGCGGCGTCCAGGTCGTCGACCTTGATCGCGAGGAACGGGGTGTCGTCGTCGCGGTCGCTGCCCGCGAGCATGATTCGGACGCCGTTGCTGTCGAATTGAGCCCATCGGTCGCCGTCGACCGCGGTGGGTCCCACGCCGAAGACGGCGGTCAGCAGCGCCACGGTGGTGGGCAGATCGTCGGTGGGGTAGGCAGGCCCGATTCGCTGGATGGTCATGGGTCTCCGTAGAAGTGGATCGGTCAGGAACGGCGCTCGGCGTGCGCCGTGCGAATGGCCGAGAAGGCGGCGGCGTTCGCTCGCATCGCATCGGGCAGGTGGTCGGCCATGCTCATGAAGCCGTGGAACATGCCGTCGTAGCGGTGGATTTCGGCCGCGACACCGGCTTGCCGCAACCGTCGCCCGTAATCCTCGCCCTCGTCGCGCAACGGATCGTATTCGGCGGTGACGATGTGGGCGGGCGGAAGCCCGGACAGCTCGGCGTGCAGTGGGTTGGCGTACGGGTCGACGCCGTCGTGCTTGCCCAGATACTGACGCCAGTACCAGCGCAGATGCGCGGCGGTGGTGAAGTAGCCCTCGGCGTTCTCCCGGTAGGACGCGGTGGCGCAGGCCGGGTCGAGCATGGGATACAGCAGCAGCTGCCGGGCGATCTCGGGTCCGCCCCGATCCCGTGCCAGCAACGCCGTCACGGCGGCGAGGTTGCCGCCCGCGCTGTCGCCGGCCACGACGAGGCGGGCCGGGTCGCCGCCCAGCGCGTCGGCGTGGCCCGCGACCCAGCACAGCGCCGCGTACGCGTCCTCGGCCGCTGCGGGACAACGGTGCTCGGGGGCTTGCCGGTAATCCACCGACACCACGATCGCGTCCGCTCCGACGGCCATGGCCCGGCAGAACCGGTCATGGCTGTCGAGGCTGCAGATCACGAACCCGCCGCCGTGGCAGAACAGCACGACCGGAGCCGCCTGCGCCGCGCTCGCGGGCCGGTAGATCCGGACCCGGACTTCGGGTGCGCCCGCCGGGCCGGGGATCCGCCGCTCCCAGACTTCCGCGACGGGGATGGGATCGACCGGCGCCGCGGGGCGTGCGGCGAGCAGCCGCCGCGCCTCGGTGGCGTCGAGCACTTCGGTGCCCAACTTGGGGAACGCGGCGCCGGCGGCGTCGACGATCGCCTGCGCTTCGGGTGTCAGTGGCATCCGGCTCGCTCCCTCGCCTACGGCCGCGCGTCCGGCGGCAGGAATTTGCCGGCCGCCAACCCGCCATCGATCGTGACCTCGGCGCCGGTGATGTAGGCCGAGGCGTCCGAGGCCAGGAACGCCACCAGTTCGGCGACTTCTCGAGGCTCGCCGGTGCGTTGCAGCGGCAACGTTGGGAAGCTGCCCGGGCCGGTGGTCAGATAGGGGACCATCGGCGTCGCGATCGGCCCCGGGTGCACCGAGTTGACCCGGATTCCGGCCGGGCCCAGCTCGAGTGCGGCGGTCTTGGTCAGACCGCGCAGTCCCCATTTCGACGAGCCGTAGGCGGAATGGCCCATCAGCCCCTCGAGGCCCGCCTGCGAGGAGATGTTGACGATCGAGCCGCCGCCCGCCCGTGTCATCGGCCCGACCGCGGCGTGGATGCCGCGGAACGCGCCGATCAGATTGACGTGCAGAATGCGCTCGAATTCCTCCGGTGAGGTCTCGGTCAGCGGCTTCGCGGTGTAGATGGCGGCGTTGTTCACCAGGACGTCCAGCCTGCCGAACGAGGAAACCGCCGCACCCACAGCGGCTTCCCAGTCCGCTCCACTGCCGACGTCGTGCCGGACGAAACGGGCCGCCGCGCCGAGCGATTCGGCCAGCTGCGTTCCCTCGGCTTCCAGGACATCGGTGATCACCACGCGGGCGCCGCGCTCCACGAACAGCCGCGCCTCGGCGGCGCCCTGCCCTCGGGCGGCGCCGGTGATCAGGGCGACCTTCCCATTCAGGTCAACCATGTCGAACTCCTCTTGTTCTCGGCGATCGCGTGGGTCAGCTGTTGCGGAAATGGGGGATGACCTTCTCGCCCCAGTGCCGGATGGTCTCCAGGCATGCCTCCTGCGGCACGGTGCCCATCTGGATGAGGCAGAGGATCTCGTCGGCGCCCGCGGCCTGCAGGCGCTCGACGTAGGCGATGGCGTCCTCGGGGCTTCCGTAGGCGTGCTCGACGTTGAAGACCGAGGTGGCGCCGGTCTTCACCGGGATCTTGGCCTCGTGCAGGTAGGCCACGTGATCGTCGGCGGCCTGCTTGATCGCGGCGACCTCGTCCGCATTCGGGTCGACCGCCTCGTCGGGGGCCGGGCCCGCGCCGTAGTAGTGCTTGATGGATTGCGCGAAGAAGCGCTGGCCGCGAGCGCCGATCTGCTGAGCCTTCTCCCGGTCGTCGAGGACGATGGTGGGGCACAGCGCCGCGAAATGATCGTTCACGACGGTCGACACGAAACGCTCGCCCGTGCGCGCGGCGATCGCCTCGTCGTAGGTGCGCCGCAGTTCCGCGATCTCCTCCACACCCGCGAAACCTAGGACCAGTGCGCCGATTCCGTAGTCGGCGGCCATTTTCAGCGTGTCCTTCTTGGTGCAGGCCATGAACAGCGGCGGATGCGGCAGCTGCTCCGGCCGCGGCAGCAGCGAATGCGGCGAGACCTGCAGAAGCTCACCGTTGTACTCGAATTCGGCTTCGGGATCCTGCCACGCCTTGCCGATCATGCGCAGCGATTCCTCCACCTCCTGGTAGGTGCGCTCGGGGTCGACACCGCACATGGAGGTCTCCACCGGGGTCGCGCCGCGGCCCGCGCCCAGGTTGAGCCTGCCGCCGGACAGCACGTCGAGCATCGCGGCGCGTTCGGCGGCGCGCACGGGGTGGTTGAAGTTGAACGGCATGCACACCACGCCGTGTCCGATCCGGATCCGCTCGGTCTTCGCGGCCACCCAGGTCAGGAAGACCTCCGGTGCGCTCATGTGCGCGTACCACTTCAGCCCGTGGTGTTCGACCGCCCAGACGGTGTCGAATCCCATCTGGTCGGCGAGGACGGCCTGCTCGACACAGTCGCGCAGCACTTGGTGCTCGTGTTCGCGCGACGGGTCGGCCATCTGGGCCTCGAAGATCATCGAGAACTTCATCCGGTCTCCTTCTCGATCGCCCGATCGGGCGTTCAGCGGTGTCGTCGGTGTGGCTCGTCCTGGAAGGGGACGGCCGGAGTTGTATGCCTAATCGAAATATGACCGGTGGAACTTCTCAGGTCAGGCGCAAGTCCCGGTGGCCGGGACGGTCCGGTGCCGCGTCCCGATGGGCGTCCTAGCGTCGGTGCGAAGCGACGGTCAGAGAGGACGGGAATCGGTGGGACAACTCGACGGCAAGGTGGCGCTGGTCACCGGCGGGGCGCGGGGGATGGGCGCCGAACACGTGCGGCAGTTCGTGGCCGAAGGCGCGCGGGTGGTGTTCGGTGACGTGCTCGACCACGAGGGAATGGCGTTGGCCGCCGAGCTGGGCGACGGCGTGCGATACGTGCACCACGACGTGACCAGCGAAGCCGATTGGTCCGCCGCGGTGTCCGAGGCGGTCACCCACTACGGGCGGCTCGACGCGCTGGTGAACAACGCGGGAATTCTGCGGTTCGTCCCGATCACCGAGATGGCTTTGGCGGACTTCACCGCGATCATGACGGTCAACGTGACCGGCACCTGGCTCGGCATCAAGGCCGCCGCACCCGCGCTGGCCGAGACCGGCGCAGGCTCGGTCGTGAACGTCTCCTCGGTGGAAGGGTTCGTCGGCGCGGCGGGCCTGTCCGCCTACAGTGCGAGCAAGTTCGCCATCCGCGGCATCACCAAGTCGGCCGCTCGGGAGCTGGGCCACTTGGGCATCCGCGTCAACTCGCTGCACCCGGGTGGCATCGCCACGCCCATGACGGCTGCGGTATCCGGGGCGTCGGGGGTGGACGGCGAGGGCTTCTTCGCGAGCCTGCCGATCCCGCGCTGGGGGCAGCCTGTCGAGGTGTCCCATGTGGCGGTGTTCCTGGCGTCGGACGCGGCCGGTTACTGCACCGGCGGCGAATTCGTCGTCGACGGCGGCATGCTGACCGGTTGCGGCTACTGACGGAAGCGATGCGATGACTCAGGAATTCGAATTCGACGTGGTGGTAGTCGGCTCCGGGGCCGCGGGCATGACCGCCGCGCTGACGGCCGCCTACCGCGGGCTGTCGGTCACGGTGATCGAGAAGAGCCGGTCCTTCGGCGGGTCCACCGCGCGGTCCGGCGGTGGCATCTGGATCCCCAACAACCCGGTGCTGCAGCGCGAAGGCGTGCCCGACAGCCCGGAACTGGCCCGCACCTATCTGAAGGCGGTGGTCGGCGATCGGGTGCCGGAGGCCAAGCAGCGCGCCTTCCTCGATCGCGGACCGGAGATGATGCGCTATCTCGGCGCTCGCAGCAAATACTGGGAATTCGTCTACGACCGCGGCTATTCGGACTACCACCCGGAATTCCCCGGTGGCTTGGCCCAAGGGCGCAGCATCGAGCCCGCGCCGCTGGACGGGCGACTGCTCGGCGGCGATCTGCACAAGATCAACCAGCCGACCATGTCCGGGCCGAAGGGAATCGCGTTCACGGTCAGCGACTTCCACGACTTGAACATGATCGCCCGCACCTGGGCCGGCAAGCGCACCGCGATCAAGGTCGGGACGCAGGCGGTCGGGAACAAGCTGCGAGGGCGGTTGCCGCTGAGCCTGGGCAAGGCGCTCGCGGCCCGGTTGTGGCTGTCACTGCGCGACGCCGGGGTCCCGGTGTGGCTGAACACGCCGCTGACCGAGCTGATCACCGAGGGCGACGCGGTGGTGGGCGTGCACGCCGAGCACGACGGGACGCCGGTGGTGATCAAGGCGCGCCGCGGGGTGGTGCTGGCGGCGGGCGGCTTCGAGCACAACCTGGCGATGCGCGAGCAGTACATGAGCGGTCCGCAGTCCACCGAGTGGACGGTAGGCGCCACCGAGAACGTCGGTGAAGGCATCGTCGCGGGCCAGAAGGCCGGTGGCGCGGTGGATCTCATGGATGACGCCTGGTGGGGCCCGTCTGTGCGCAACCCCGATGGGCCGCCGTTCTTCTGTCTGGCCGAGCGTTCGCAGCCCGGCGGCATCATGGTGAATCACGCGGGCGAGCGATTCGTCAACGAATCGGCCCCATACGTGAACGTGGTCCACAAGATGTACGAGCAGGAAGCGTCGGGCGTCGGGCACATTCCGGCGTACTTCATCATGGACCAGCGTTTCCGGGACCGGTATCTGTTCCTGGGGAACTTCCCCAAACGCCCTCTTCCGCAGAAGTACCTGGATGCCGGGATCATCGAGCAGGCCGAGACGTTGGCCGACCTCGCTGCCCAGATCGGTGTGTCGCCCGCGGCGCTTTCCGCGACGGTCGAGCGTTTCAACCGCTTCGCCCTTGCCGGTCGCGATGAGGACTTCCGGCGCGGCGATTCCGCGTACGACCGCTACTACGGCGACCCGACCGTGCGGCCGAATCCTTGTCTGGCTCCCCTCGATCAGGGCCCGTTCTACGCCGTCGAGATGGTGCCGGGCGATCTGGGCACCAAGGGCGGATTGGTCACCGACGAGCACGCTCGCGTCCTCGACAGCGGCGACCGGCCGATCCCCGGCCTGTACGCGGCGGGGAACAACTCGGCCTCGGTGATGGGCAACGACTACGCGGGCGCGGGCGCGACCATCGGTCCCGCCATGGTGTTCGGCTACATCGCGGCCGGTCACATGGCAGACAACCGACCGGGCGCGACCGCGCGGCCGGCAGTGGAAGGAGAACGTTGATGGGACGAGTGGACGGCAAGAACGTCATCGTGACCGGCGGCGCCAGGGGCATGGGTGCGGCGTTCGCGCGGCGGCTGGTCGCCGAGGGCGCCACGGTGGCGATCACCGACGTTCTGATGGACGAAGGCGTGGCGCTGGCTGCCGAGTTGGGCGACGCCGCGACCTTCCTTCCGCTCGACGTCACCGACGAGTCGGCGTGGAACGACGTGGTCGCCTACACCGAGAAGGTTTTCGGGCCGGTCTCGGGTCTGGTCAACAACGCGGGCATCGTGCACGTCGCTCCGATCGAAAAGCTGTCGGAAGCCGACTTCCGCAGGGTGATCGACGTCAATCAGGTCGGGGTGTTCCTCGGCATGAAGGCGGTGCTGGGGTCGATGCGCCGGGCCGGAAGCGGCTCCATCGTCAACATCTCCTCGATCGGCGGCATCATCGCCTTCGCCAACATCCTCGGCTACACCGCGTCCAAATGGGCGGTGCGCGGCATGACCAAGACCGCCGCGCAAGAGTTCGCCGCCGACGACATCCGCGTCAACTCGGTGCACCCCGGCGTCGTGGTCACGGAGATGACCGCGGCCTCCGACCGCTCGCAGGGTATGTCGGGCAACCAGCCGATCCGCCGAGCCGGTCGACCCGAGGAACTGGCGAACCTGGTGCTGTTCCTGATCAGCGACGAATCGAGCTTCAGCACCGGCTCGGAATTCGTGGCCGACGGCGGCTACACGTCCCTGTGACGGCGTCCGGCGGGGCAACCCGGCGGACCGACCGCCGAGCGAGACAAGGAAAACAACCGTGAAGAACTTCCAGGGCAGAACCGCCGTCATCACCGGCGCGGGCGCGGGCATCGGCCGGGCGGTGGCGATCGAGCTCGCCCGCCGCGGCGCCCGGCTGGCGCTGTCGGGCCGCAACGTGGACAACGTCGCCGAGACCGCGGCGCTGTGTGGCAAGGAAGGCGCCCAAGCCCGCGCCTACAAGCTGGACGTGACCGACCGGGACGCGGTCTATCGGCACGCCGACGAGGTGGCCGAGGACTTCGGCCGGATCAACCTGGTCGTCAACAACGCCGGCGTCTCGCTCACCGCGAACGTGGAGGAACTCAGCTGGGCCGACTTCGAATGGATCGTCGGCATCAACTTCTGGGGCGTCGCGTACGGCACGAAGGCGTTCCTGCCTCATGTCATCGCCTCCGGTGACGGGCACATCGCGAACGTGTCGAGCATGTTCGGCCTGGCGGCGTGCCCGAGCCAGGGCGCCTACAGCGCGACGAAATTCGCCATCCGCGCGTTCACCGACGCGCTGCGCCAGGAGATGACCATCGCCGGGCACGCGGTCGGCGTCAGCAGCGTGCACCCGGGCATGATCAAGACCGACATCGCCTGGAAGGCGCGGGCGGGCGGCGACCGCGACCGCGACGCCCTCGCCGCCAACTTCGACCGGCTGGCCAAGACCACCCCCGAGCGCGCCGCACGGGTCATCGTTAACGGCATCCGCAAGAACAAGGCGAAGATCCTGATCGGCACGGATGCCCACGTAATCGACTGGCTGCCCCGCCTTTTCG
Source organism: Nocardia sp. NPDC004573 (assembly GCF_053602135.1). Lineage (NCBI taxonomy): Bacteria > Bacillati > Actinomycetota > Actinomycetes > Mycobacteriales > Nocardiaceae > Nocardia > Nocardia sp. NPDC004573. Next base: position 78,461 of record NZ_JBSGDA010000005.1, on the reverse strand, counting down.
GAGCCGGTTACCAGAAGATCCTCACCGCCCAGATGAAGAACGAAGTCGCCTGAAAGTCCGGACCTTCCCGCTGATCACGCAGTCCACGAGGTGGTCCTACCGCACCCGAGAAGTTCGCGAACGTCGATGACCTAAACCCTCCTGGCTGCGCGCCGGGAGGGTTTACCGAGTATTGCAAATGGCACCCCTCAGTGGCAGACCCCACAGGGCATCGGCCTTGTCGTCCTGCACGAACATGCCGGTGCCGCCGCGCTGGTCGTAGCCGCGGTTCCGGTAGTAATCGTGCGAAGAAACGCGGAACCCCCTACGGAACACCTGCGACCAGGGCTGTCCTTCGGTCGTAGTGTTCCGTTGGCTGATCGGCCAACGGAACACCGCCGTGGCAAACCCGCGCAGTGAGACGGTGCCGCCAGCGACACGCATGCGTCATTGAACGTGCCGTCGAATGGTCGGATCGCGCGATTGCTATGCCGTGCCCTGCTGGCGGTGATCGCCGGGTATCGGCACATCGGAGTCGAGCAGAATCGAGGCGAGTAGGTGGCGGGAGCGGGCCAGATCTGAGGCCAGCGCATCCATCCGGTTTATCTCCGACTTCAGCACTGCTACGACCTCGGCACAGGGCTCGAGCCTGGGGGCGGTGTCGCGGGTGCACGGCAGCACCCGACGGATGACGTCCGTGGTCAGTCCCGCTGCCAGAAGGGCACGGATGCGGAGCACGGTGCCGACCGCGGAGTCATCGAAGCTGCGGTAGCCGTTGCGGCCTCGCGCAGCCGCCAGTAGGCCCTGCCGCTCGTAGTACCGCAGCGCCCTTGTGCTGCTGCCGGTGCGCTGCGCCAGCTCGCCTATCTGCATTCCACCCACCTCGATCTTGACCTTGACGCTGGTGTCAATGTTTACCGTAGCCGCATGCAGATCGGAATATTTACCGGCGTGACCGATGAAAGTATCGGTCCGGCCGACCTTGCCCGAGCAGTGGAAGACCGTGAATTCGAGTCGTTGTTCGTTGCTGAGCACACGCACATCCCGGTCACTGTCACAACCCCGTACCCCGGCGGGGGCGAGATTCCACGGGACTACTACCGGAATTTCGATCCGTTCATCACGCTGGCGTTCGCCGCCGCTGTGACCCAGAAGATACGGATCGGCACGGCTGTGGCGTTGGTTGTTCAGCGCGATCCGATCACGTTGGCCAAGGAGGTGGCGAGCCTGGACCTGGCATCAGGAGGGCGTTTCGAGCTGGGCGTTGGCGTCGGCTGGCTGCGTGAGGAAATGCGCAACCACGGTACCGATCCCCGAACACGAGTTGCGCTACAGCGGGAACGACTCCTTGCGATGACGACTATCTGGACAGAGCAGCAAGCCGAATTTCACGGCAAATTTGTCGATTTCGACCCGTTGTACTCGTGGCCGAAGCCGGTCCAGCAGCCGCGCCCACCGGTTTGGCTCGGTGGCTGGGGGCCATCCACACATGAACGCATCCTCGACCACGCCGACGGGTGGCTGGCCCCGGTAGGTATTCCACTCGACGAACTCGAGAAGGGCGTCCGCGAGCTACAGGCTTTGGCCGACCGCCACGGCCGACCGCCGGTGCCGGTGATCGTGACCCTGTTCGATCCGCAGCGCGGTGACCTGGAATATCTGGCGGAGTTAGGAATTCATCGCACATTGCTGGGCATCGTGCCTGTGCTGCCACATGATGCAGCGCTTCGTAAGTTGGACCGGTTTGCCGAGGTGAGCCGTGGGATCGACCGCTGAGCGGAGCGTGCAGCGGTCAGAACAGTGTGTCGCGCACCCGCAGCGGACGTAGCCTGTGCGGGCCGAGCTGGGCGAGTTCGGCGTCGATGTCGACCTCGATGGCGCCGAAGCAATTGATGTTCTCGCTGTGCGCGGGTGAGAGGTGGGCCAGCACATCAGCGTCGATGCGGCGGCCCTGACGGCGAATCTGGTCCACTGCGAGCCCGTAATACTCTGTGGTTCAGGCGATTACCGCGTTCGTGGCCAGGGTCCGGAGTTGAAAGGGCAGTTTGTCGCGATCTGCTGGATTGGGCAGATTTTGGCGGGGATACCTGATCCGAAGCCTGGTTATATCGCGCCCTGGGACCAGTTGCCCGAGTGGCAGCAGAGGACCGATATCGGGATTTTCGAGGCAATTGAGCGACGAGTGGCGGCCTCGGAGTCCTCGTAACCAGGCCCACCGGACACGTCCTCGAACGTGCGAGCGGGCACCGAGTGCTCAGGGTTGCGCCACGTGCGAACGGAGGACACGTTTGAGGACCTTGCCGTTGGCGTTCCGGGGTAGTGCCGCTACGACCTCGAGGCGGCGCGGGAGCTTGTAGCCTGCCAAATAGGTCCCGGCCCACGCGATGATCTCGGCGGGGTCGATTTCAGCGATGCCGTCGGGGACGACGAAGGCGTGGCCGACCTCGCCGAGACGGGCGTCGGGAACGCCGATCACGGCGGCCTCCGCGAGGTCGGGGTGGGTACGAAGGATGCGCTCGATTTCGGCGGGGTAGACGTTGAAACCGCCCACCACGAACATGTCCGTGCGGCGGTCGGTGATGCGCAGATAGCCGTCGGCGTCCAGGGTGCCGATGTCGCCGGTGTGCAACCAGCCGTCGGCATCGATCGCGGTTCTTGTCGCGGCGGGGTCGTCGAGATAGCCGTGCATCACATTCGGGCCGCGAACCACTATCTCGCCGGGCTGGCCGACCGGCACAGGCTGCCCGGCGTCGTCCACGACGTGAATTCGCACCTCCGGCAATGCTTTTCCTACGGTCTCCCCGAGCTGGATCGCAGGGGCATCGGGTGGGCAGAGCGTGGCGACACCAGTTGATTCGGTCAGTCCGTATCCGGTGAATACTTCTCCGGCCCCCAGTTCACGGCGGATTCGCTCCACCAACTCGGTCGGCACGCTGGAACCACCGGTGCCCGCCAGGCGCAGCGAGCTCAGGTCACAATCGGCGCGCCGGTCGTGGGCGAGCAGGTCGTGGAAGAGCGTCGGCGGACCGGTCAGCACGGTGATCCGCTCGCGCTCGATGACACCGAACACCCGCTCCGGATCGAAGTGGTCCACCGGCACCATGGTGGCGCCGCGCAGCAGGCACGCGATGATCCCGGCCTTATAGCCGAAGGTGTGGGCGAACGGGTTGACCAGCAGATATCTGTCGTCGCCGGAGAGGGTGACCGCATCGGCCCAGTGGGTGAAAGCCTCGATCGTCTGCCGGTGTGTGATCGGCACGCCTTTCGGTGCGCCCGTGGTGCCGGACGTGAACAAGATGTCGGAGATCGACTCCGGTGCCACGGACGCGCTCCGCGCGTCGGCTTCCGCGACGGTTATCACCTCGCCGAGGACGAGGAAGCGAGCCCACGGGAGCTCCTCGGGTCTGTTCTCGCGGGACTCGTCGAGACATACGACGGTCCGCAACTCCGGCAGCGCGCGCCCCGATGCCCGCAGCATTCCCGGGTAGTCGTTGCCGAGGAAGTCGCCCACGGTGAGCAACATGCGGCACCGGCTACGAGCGAGGATGCCCGCAGCCTCCGGACCGCGCAGTCGAGTGCCGAGAGGAACCAGCGTCGCGCCCGCACCGAGCACGCCGAGCGCGGCGATCACCCACCGCGTGGTGTTGGGCGCCCAGATCGCCACCCGCTCGCCGGGCCGCACCGACTGCGCCATCACCGCCTGTGTGACACGCCGCGCTGCCGCGGCGAGTCCGGCGTAGGTGAGCTGCCCTTCCGGTGACGCCACCGCGACCCGCGTGCCGTCCCGCCGCGCCCGTTCGGCCAGCACCGCCGGAATCGTCGCGAGCTCACCGGTCGCTGCACCGCGTCGATCCATGCCGCGATCGTGCCGCATCGACTGTGCGACGCGGTGTGATCGCGGCCGGATATCCCGTTGACCGGGAATTCTTTCCCGGTCACGCGTTCGCAGCGGCCGCGCGCGACCGCCGCAAGTGGGTACAGGCAAACCGATCGAGCGACGGTGGCGATGACCAGCAGGGCCACACGACACGCCGTGTCCGCTCGGCTCATCGGAACCGTCCTGCTCAGCGGGACCGCGGGTACGGCAGGTGACCGAGGGCACGGCAGGCTCGAAACGAGCGACAGGTGTGTGCGCCGCGGTTCGCGTCCGGTCCGGCACGGGCCGGTGTCCGAGGTTCCGAATCGCGCTGGGGCGCGGAGTGTTCAGTGAGTGCTAAGGAGTGACATGACAGCCGGAGCAGAGCTAGTGGAGCGAAACGACGAGGCTGCGGGCGCGGGGCCGGTCGTCGAACTCGACGGCGCCTGTTTGCTGTCCCGCGAACGCATCGGCGGGAAGGCCTGGAGCGTCAACCGCATGCGCGCGCTCGGTCTGCCGGTGCCGCCCGCGTTCGTCATCACCATCGAGGGATGGGCCGAATTCGCGGCGCACGGGGAGATCGGCGAGGAGGTCTGGCGCGGGGTCCGGACCGGCATCGCCGCCTTGGAACGCGGCACCGGGAGGAGCTTCGGAGCCGGCGCACGTCCGCTGCTGGTGTCGGTGCGTTCGGGCGCCGCGGTGAGCATGCCGGGGATGATGGACACGGTGCTGAACCTCGGCATGAGCGACGCGGTCGCGCGGGCGCTGGCGGCGGAGACCGGGAATCCGGGCTACGCGGTCGATACGCGCGAGCGGTTCCGGACCCAATATCGTGAAACCGTGCTGGGTGACCCCGCCGGTGCGGTGCCGGAGGATCCCTGGGAGCAGTTGCGGGCGGCGATCAGCGCGGTGTTCCGGTCCTGGGATTCACCTCGGGCGCAGACGTATCGGCGCAATCGCGGCGTCTCCGGGCCCCTCGGCACCGCCGTGACGGTACAAGCCATGGTCTTCGGCAATCTGGACGAGAGATCCGGCACCGGTGTGCTGTTCAGCCGCAACCCGAACACCGGCGAGCGCGCGCTGTTCGGCGAATGGCTGGTCGGTGGGCAGGGGGAGGACGTGGTGTCCGGCCGGACCACCCCGCGACCGCTCGATGAACTGGCCACTGTTCTACCCGAGGTGCACGCCCGACTCGTCACGGCCGCCGACTTGCTGGAACGCGACGGCCGCGACATCCAAGACATCGAATTCACCGTCGAGTCCGGCGCCCTGTGGCTGTTGCAGTCCCGCGCCGCCAAGCGATCGGCGCGGGCAGCGGTGCGCGCCGCGGTGGCGATGGCCGAGGAGGGACTCATCGGCGCGGAGGAAGCGCTGAACCGGGTCACCGCCGAACAGGTGCGGACCGTGCTGCGTCCGGCGACCGGCGAGTATTCGGGGACGCCGCTGGCGCGCGGTGAATCCGCGTGTCCCGGGCTGGCTTCCGGCGTCGCCGTCAGCGATCCGCATGAGGCGGAGCGTCGCGCGGAAGCCGGCGAGGACGTGATTCTCGTGCGTCCCACCACCAGCCCCGATGACCTGCACGGCATGATCGCCGCCCGGGCGACCGTCACCGGGTTGGGCGGCGCCACCTCGCACGCCGCGCTGGTCAGCCGCGAGATCGGCAGGCCGTGCGTGGTCGGCTGCGGCCCCGGCGTCGTCGCGGCACTGGCCGGTCAGGTGGTGACCGTCGACGGTGGCGCGGGCACGGTATGGCCCGGGCGGGTCGCTGGCAAGCCCGTCGACGCGAGCACCCTCGCGGACGTCGGCCGACTGGCCGATTGGGCGGGCACCGACCTGGACGGGTTGGCGGCGCGGCTGGACGCGCGGGCGACCGAGGGCGCGCCGAAGCCGGACGTGGCGCCCCCGGCAACGGTGACGGAAATTCCCGAACTCGATCTGCTGCGGCTGATCGGAATCAAAGGCCGGGCGGCCCACGACGCGCTGGCCGCGGGCGTAGGGGCCCCGGCCGAGATCGTCGCCGCTCGATGCGAGGATCTGGTGGCCGGAGGCTGGTGCGCCGCGACGCCGATCGGTGTGCGGCTCACACCGGAAGGCAGACAGCATTTGGAGGGCCTGCTGGCGACGGAACGACGAACGGTCGACCGCGCCGAAATCGCCTCCGTCTATGCCGAATTCTGCGAATTGAACGGAGTTTTCAAAGAAGTCGTCACCGCGTGGCAGATGAAGGATCCGGCCACCGTCAACGATCATGCCGACGCCGACTACGACGGTGCGGTACTGACCCGATTGGCCGACCTGCATCGCGCCGCGCAGCCGCTGCTGCGGCGGATCGGCGCGGTCGCACCGCGGCTGGCCCGGTACTCGGCCCGGTTCGCGCACGCGATCGAGCGGATCGCGGCCGGTGATCACGCCTGGGTCGCCCGGCCCGTGCTGGACAGCTACCACACCGTGTGGTTCGAGCTGCACGAGGACCTGATCGGACTGTGCGGCCTGAGCCGCGCCGACGAGGCGGCGGCCGGCCGTGCCCACTGACATCGCGGGGGAGTCGACGGTGCCCGGTGACCGATGGGTCGAATTCGCGCAGATCGATAACGTGCGTGATCTGGGCGGGCTCCCGGTGCAGGGCGGGAGCACAACCCGATTCGGCGTGGTCTACCGTTCCAGCACGCCGCAGAATCTCACCGAGTCCGATATGGCGAAATTGCTCGGACCGATCGGTCTGCGCACCTTGATCGACTTACGGCTGCCCGACGAAGTGGAGCGCGAGGGCTACGGACTGCTGGCCACGGCCGACGTGCGGCGGGTCTGCCTCCCGGTGCGGAAGTCGCCGCAATCCTCGCTGGCGGCGCGCGATCTGGTGCCGGACTCCACCCGGGTCGATCTGGTGGACCTGTACCAGAAGCTGCTGGCGGGCAGCGCCGACTCCATCGTGGCGGCGGTGCGGCTCGTCGTCGACGCCGGCCGCCATTCGGTGCTGTTCCACTGCGCCGCGGGCAAAGACCGCACCGGAGTGCTCGCAGCGGTGCTGCTGGACGCGGTGGGCGTACCGCCGGAGGCGATCGCGGCCGACTACGCGCTGACCGGTGAACGCATGCACCGAGTCCGCGACCGCCTCGACGCGCTCCCGTCGTACACGGGGCTGCCTCCGGTCGGCACCGGCATCCTCGGCGTCGAGGCCGAGGTGATGGGGCGTTTTCTCGCGAACCTGTCCGCCGAACACGGCGGCGCCGCCGAATGGTTGCTGAGCAGCGGTCTCACCACGGTGGAGCTGGCGCGACTGCGTGAAGTGCTGATCGCGCCGGAATAGGACCCGCGTGTGCGGCGCCCGGCAAACGGGCGTAGCGGTGGCGGGACGGGCGGATCTCACCGATGCCCAGCGGGCGCGGTTGGAGCCGTTGCTGCCTCGTGGGAAGAAGCGGGACGCCCGCCTGTGTGGACCAAACGGCAGTTCATCGACGGGATCCGGTGGCGGACCCGGATGGGTTGCCAATGGCGGGAGTGCCGCCGCAGTACGGATCCTGGTCGGCGATCCATGGATTGTTCCGCTGGCAGCGCGACGGGATGGGGCTGGTGATCTCGAGGCTGTTGCAGGTCTTCGCTGAAGCGGCGGGCGCGATCCGGTCGCGGGCCAGCGTGGACTGTTTCAACCAGTTCGAACAACACCGTGCCGTGGCCACCAGACACGACAAGCTCGCCGTCCGCTACCTGGCCACGATCCCCGTCGCCGCGATCAACCAATGGCTCCGCACCAAGTGCGAGCGGGCAACTCGGCCCACTCACCTCACTTCGACGCAGAATCCGGTGGTGCCGTGCACGAGCACTCGAGACCGAGCAATTCAAGATCGAGCAATTTAAGATCAAGCAACATGCGGCAGGATGAGGAAGCGGCCCAACTACGACGCGGTGCAGTTGAGGAAACCAACGATGTCGTGCGCGGCAATCTGATCAAGACCCTTGTGGACCGGTGGCCGGAAGATCCGCAAACCCGTGCTCTGCTGCATGATCTCGTTCATGTCGACGGTTTTGCCCACAATCGCAGGGGTGTGGTGAAGCTCCTGGTCAACCAGTGGCCAGATGAGCAAACCTGCGTGGAACTGAGGCGAGTTGTGACGACCGATCCGGAGCGTTCGGTCATGAAAGCGGCGGCCGAATGCCTCATCGAACTCCGGCCGGGCGACGCGATGTCCTGGATGCACGAGGACGTGAGGTCGCAGGACCCGGGCGTGCGCAGGCGGGCACTGTGGACCTTGCGAACGTTCTGGAAGGACCACCCCGACACGCTTACCGCGATCCGCGATTGTCTGACGAGTGACAGCTCGGCCGAAGTGCGATACGAGGCGATGAACGCTCTGGAAGACGGTGCCGATCCCGGCACGTTCGTTCTCGCGCTGCAGGCAGTGGTCGATCCCGATGCCAAGGTGCGTGCGGCCGCGGTCGACGCTTTGGGCACATACCCGACGGTAGTCACGACTGCGATAGCTCAGGCGCTGTACGAGCGGGTCACCACCGACGACGATCCGAACGTGCGCGAGGCAGCACTGCGGACAGCCTCGCGGCGCAGGAATTCGAGGGTGCTGTGGCCCAACCACCCCGAGGCGATCAGCGGACTTCGGGAATACGTTGCGGCTGATCCCTTTACCAAAAGTCGCCGGTTCGCGGTGTATCTCCTCGAGCATTTCACCGACGACCCCGAGGTCCGGACGCTGCTGCGCGGGATCGCCGAGCACCATCCCGACGATCGAGAGCGTGGCACGATGATGTTCAAACTGTCCGCAAGCGGTCACGACGATCCCGAAACGAAGGAGATGGTGCGGCGCATGGCGGTGGTCGACCCGTCCTGGAAGGTTCGCGCCCACGCTGTCCAAGAACTCGATTGGCAGGACGACGGCCCCGACCTGGAACTGCTGCGCGACCGCGCTGTCGCGGACACCCACGGAAATGTCCGCGGCGCGGCATGGGAAAAGTTGGCCCTCTGGTCAGACCGGGAGGATATTGCCGCCCTCATGCGCCGCCGTTCCGCTGACGATCCCGACCCCGATCTCCGCGCCCAACTACTCGTCGAGATTGTGCACGACCCCCAGCACGCCGCGGACCGCACCCCCACCGTCACCTATCTGGCCACACGTGTCGAACATGACCTCGACGCCGACGTCAGACAGCTTGCGGCCGACCTCGTGGCCGATCTCACCAACGGCGAGAAGAACATCCAGAAGCGTGAGGTCGGAACCAGGCACCGGTGGGACTCGGACTGGTACTGACCATCCGAACAATCGCGATATCGCGGTCGATCTCCTTCCACTCGGCCCACCTCACCTCACTTCGACACAGCGGGTCGGACGACTGAGCGGTCCGGTGGACAACGATCCACCGGACCCACTCTTGGTCTTCGACTATCGAGCCAGCAGTTTCGATTTCAGCGCCTCGAGCGTCGCACTGTCCACGCCCAGCCCCTCGGTGACGAACCGGTCGAACGATCCGAAGGACGCGCCGGCCTGGTCGAACGCGGCGTCGAGGAAGTCGCGCTGCACGCCGAGGATCGGATCGAACAGTGCCGGGTCGGTGACCAGGCCCTTGGCCACCAGCCCGTCCATCAGCGCCTTGTTGCCCGCGGCCAGGTTGTCGTTCGATTCCAGATAGTCCTTGTAGACCTGTCCCTTCGGCACGCCGAGCGCCGTCATCAGGATCGCGGTCATCCATCCGGTGCGGTCCTTGCCTGCGGTGCAGTGGAACAACACCGGACCGCTCGCGTTGGCGACATCCCGGATGGCGGTGCCGAACTGAGCGCGCGCCGTGGCGTCGGTGACCAGCCAGCGGTAGTAGTCGCGCATGATGCCCGCGGCCTTACCGTCGCCGAAGGTCTGTTGCTGCACGGCCGGACCGCCCTGAATCGCTCTGCCCACCATCAGGTAGAAGTCGTTGGCCGGGTCGTACACCGGACGCGCGAGCGCGGGAATCGACGCCGGAAGCTTGTCGGGGTTGGCTCCCGACTCGTTCGGGCTGCGGAAATCGATCACCGCCGTGATGCCCGCCGCCACCAGCTTCTGCTGATCGGCGGCGGTGAGCTTGTCGAGGGCGTCGGTGCGGAAGACCACGCCGGTACGCAATTTGCCATTGCCCTGGGTCGGGTAGTCGCCGATGTCCCTGGCATTCGGTGCCGTCGAGAGCTGCATGGAGCGGTCATGCGCTGTGTGCACGATCGCAGGGCCCGCGAAGGCGGTGGTGGTGGACGGGAACACGGCGATCAATGCGGCGGCGACACCGGTCATCGCCCCGCGTAGAGCACGCGAAATCGTCACTGAATCATTCCTTCCATGGGGTCGCGGCCCGGCGACGCCGAACCGGTAAGGGGCCGGGATGCGCCACCCCGGCCCCGGCTCAGGCGTCGACGAGCAAGGTGAGCGTGCCGGCCGACCCGTCGACGCGTACGCGCTGACCGTCCGCCAGCCGCGTGCTGGCGGTCTTGGTGTCGACGACGCAGGGAATGCCGAATTCCCGGGCCACGATGGCGGCGTGTGAGGCGGAACCGCCGATGTCGGTGACCACCGCCGCGGCGTAGGCGAACATCGCGGTGTGCCCGGTGTCGGTGACCGAGGCCACCAGGATGTCGCCCGGTTCGATGTCGTCGTCCGAGGACAGCACGCGTTTCACAGTGCCCTCCACGACGCCGGGGCTCACTCCGATGCCGGTGAGGCTGTCTCCGGGCGTCAACGCGTCCGCGTCCGGGAGCGGTTCCCAGTCGCCCGCGATCACATCGGGCATGCGGACGCCCTGCAAGCGGGTCAGTTCCGCGCGCCGTCGCGCTACGCGGTCGGTCACGTCGGCGGGCGCCCAGAGGATCTCGTCGAGGGTGAGGAAACAGGCGTCCTCGGCCTGTTGCAGCAGCCCTTGCCGGACCAGCCGTTCGGCCCGCTCGCGCACGGCGAGACGCAGGCAGTGGGTGTACCGGACGACGGCGTCGCGGACCCGTTCGCGCGCCATGGTCGCGCCCGCCGCCATCCGCGCGGTGCGGCTCGGTGACGGGTCGACCGGTTCCCGCTTGGGCGCGGGCATTCGGGCGGCGCGAGCGGCGGCGGTCACCAGCAGTTCGGGCCGGTCGCCGAAGGTGGGGTTGATCAGCTCACACTCGCCCGGGCCGCGATGCCCGATCCGGCGCAGCTCCTCGTCCAGCGCGGCGGAGAACGCCGGGGAGGCGGCCCGCGCGGCGGCGACATCGCCCGAATGCGCCGCGTCGCGCAACGCGGCGTCCGCACGGCACAACGCGGCGAGGCGTTCCACCGCGAGCATGGTCCTGGCCGACTCCAACTGTTCCAGGTCGATGGGCACGTCGGCGGCTTCCTTGCCGCGGGAGTGGATGGCAGTGGCCGCGCCGGTCATCATCACGCCGATGGACGCCGCCGCCCAGGACTGGTTCAACCGGTCCCGCCACAACAGGGCCCGCGCGTGCAGTTGCTCGTCGGTGAGCTCGCGGATCGCGGCGGCGCCCAGTGATTCCTGATGCGCCGCCGCGTTGATGCCGTCGGTGGTCTCGCGATAGCGCAGCGCGGTGCGCAGTACCCGGCCGGCCGCGCGCCAGGTGGCGCGGGTGCTGGCGAAACCGGTCGGGGTGGGCGGCTTGCCGTGCGGAGTCAGTGAGATCTCGGGGGGAATGTTGCCGTAGACGTCACGACGGATGCTCTGCTCGTCCCAGCCCGGCATGTTCTCCGCGGCGAGTACCCCGATGGAGGCGTTGATGTAGATGTGGTGCCCGAGCACGGTGGTGACCCGGCTGGTCCAGTGCTCCAGCGCGATCCCGTCCAGCGCGATCATCCTGCCCATGGCGGCGTTGGCCAGCCGGATCGCGCCCGCCTGCAGATCAACGGTCAGCGGCGTGAGTGGTCCGGGCAGCGCTTCGGACGTATTCGTCGCGGTGTGCACCGGGTAGGCCGGATCGACGCGATCGTCGAACTCGCCCTCGAGACCTTCCGGCGCCACCGACACCAGGGCGTGGCCGTCCGAGGTGGTCGCACGACTGGGAACCACGTAGCCGGGCAGCGGAATCGCCCCGGTGCGTGCGACGAGTTCGTCGCCGTCGACTTTGCGGCCCACCAGTCCGCGGACGACGTCCGCCGCGGCTTCGGACGCGGTCCACCCGCAGCGGAATCCCCATTCCGCCTGTGCCGCAGTGGGATCCACCTCCGGCACAGTCCGATCGCGTGCCATCCGCCGGACCGATCGTGTACCCGTCGCCGCACGGATACGATGCACGTCCGCGCCGGAGACCACGCCGGGCGCGGCCAGTTCGACCACGCCGACGCGCGCGGACTCCGCCGCCAGCACCAGGAACCGTTCGAAGTCGTCGGTGTGCAGCATCTGGAATCCGCTCGCTCGGCGAGAACCGACGAGTCGCCGCAGGATTCGCCAGCTCTCGCGGTCGACGCGTCTGCCCGCGACCGGGGCGGTGCGCACGATCAGAGCCCGCGCACCGCTGGATCGCACGATATCTTCGGCGGCGGAATCCGTTCCCGCCACCGTGGGAACCACGATGCGCGCACCGGCCGCTCGGGCTGCCGCCGCGCTCGCGGCGAGCGAACCGCCCAGATGCACCACCACCGCGCACTCGGCGACGGCGCGCGCACAGCTCGCCGGATCGTCCGGGTCACCGGTGATCACCTGGACCCGGGGATCGACGTACCGGTGCCGCACACGGTCCGACCCGACGACGTCGTGGCCCGCGGCCAGCAGCATGCGCGCCACCGCGCGGCCGGTCGGATCGGACACTCCGGTGACCAGGACCCGCATGAATTCTTCCTCCTCGCTGGCGCCCACGCAGACGTGACGCCGTTCACACACCATCGCCACCCGGCGTGCCCGCGACGGTCCGCAGTCCCGCTGATCGGGACCGGAAGGTCGCTCACCAAGATGGGCGCCCGGCCACCGAGCGCCGAGCGGGAAGGTCGACGTATGAGTGATCGGAATTCGGTCGTGCCGCGGGCCGCCGCCGATGTGCGCGCCTACGACATCGAGACCGATGTGCTGGTGGTCGGTTACGGATGCGCCGGCGCGGCCGCGGCGTTCGAGGCGGCAGCGGGCGGCGCGCAGGTGCTGATATTCGATCGGATGGGCGGTCCCGGAGGCGCGTCGGCGCTGTCGGGCGGCGAGATCTATCTCGGCGGCGGCACACCGATCCAACGGGCGTGCGGGTTCGACGACGACCCGGCCGCGATGGCCGCGTTTCTCTCCGCCGCGCTCGGCCCGGGCGCCGACTCGGTCAAGATCACGCGTTACAGCGCGGACAGCGTCGCGCATTTCCACTGGCTCGCCGAGCGCGGCGTGCCGTTCAAACCCAGCCTGTGGGATGCGCCGGCCTGGGTCCCGCCGACCGACGACGGGTTGATGTGGCTGGGGGAGAACAGCAAGCCGTTCGCCGACCTCGCCGCGCCCGCGCCCCGCGGCCATCGCCCGACCGCCGCCGATTTCGGCGGCAAGTTGCTCATGGACTGCCTCGCCGAGGCCGCCCGATCCGCCGGTGCGACAGCGCTTTTCGACACCAGGGCCGCCTGCCTGATCGTGGCCGGTGACGGCACGGTCGTCGGCGTTGTGGCTCGGCGGTACGGCACGGAGCTGACCATTCGCGCCCGTCGCGGCGTCGTGCTGACCACCGGCGGATTCGTTGACAACGACGCCATGCTCGCCGCCCACGCGCCGCGATTGCTGGGACACACCAAGGTCAGTGCGGGCACCGACGACGGCAGCGGCATCCGGATGGCGCAGGCGCTCGGCGCGGCGGTGCGGCACATGTCCGCGGGGCAGGTCGGCATCTCGCTGGTTCCCGGTCTGGCCGCGCGCGGCATGGTGGTGAACGAGCACGGGCAGCGGTTCGTCAACGAGGACACCTATCCCGGCCGGATCGGCCAGGCGGCGCTGTTCGGGCAGGGGATGCGGACCTGGGTCGTGCTCGACGAACGAGCCTTCGACGAAGTGCCGGAACCACAGCGCTGGGGTGTGCGGCCCACCCACGTGGCGGACACGCCCGAAGAACTCGCCGGGCTGATGGGCGTGCCCGCGGCGGCGCTGGCCGACACCGTCCGTCGCTACAACAGCCACGCCGCGCACGGCACGGATCCCGAATTCGGGAAGGCGCCGCGCTGGGTGCGGCCGCTCACGCCACCGCTGGCCGCGATCGATGTCCGGGCGGGGGTGCGGCCGCCATCGGAGTCCGGCGATCGCCGCGGAACCGGCGCGTCCGTCTTCACCCTCGGCGGTCTGCACACCTCGGTGGACGGCGCCGTGCTCGACATCGACGGCGGCCCGATCCCGGGATTGTTCGCCGCGGGCCGCGCCGCGAGCAACCTGCACGGCGAGGGCTACATCAGCGGTACTTCACTCGGCGACGGCACCTTCTTCGGCCGCCGCGCCGGCGCCGCCGCGGCCCGCGCCAACTGATCCGGGTGGTGGGTTCCGGTCATCGGGATGGATCGGATCCGACGGCACCGCACCGGCCTAGCGTCGAAAGACGGCACTACGAGGAGGACTACCGCATATGACCAACAAGGTGCTCGATCGGATACGGGATCTGCTGCCCGCGATCCGAGAGCGAGCGGCCGACGCCGATCTGCAGCGCAGAGTGCCCGAGCAGAGCATCCGGGAGCTGACCGAGGCGGGGGTGTTCCGCATGCTGCAGCCGTCCCGTTTCGGTGGCGACGAATCCTCACCGGTCGCGTTCTACGAGGTGATCCGCGCCATCGCCACCGCCTGCCCGTCCACCGCTTGGGTGTCGTCGGTGCTGGGCGCGCACCCGTGGCAGCTGGCGCTTTTCCCGCTGCACGCGCAGCAGGACGTGTGGGGCGCCGATCCGGACACGCTGGTCTCGTCGTCGTACGCGCCGACCGGCAAGCTCACCCCCGTCGAGGGCGGCTTCGAGATCAGCGGTCGTTGGAGCTTCTCCTCCGGGTGCGATCACGCCCGCTGGGCGTTCCTCGGTGCGGTCGTGCCGGACGACGAGGGGGGAGCGGAATACCTGACCGTTCTGGTGCCGCGCACCGACTACCGGATCGAGGACGTCTGGCATGTGTCGGGGTTGTCCGGCACCGGCAGCAACGACATCGTCATCGAGCACGCGTTCGTGCCCGCGCACCGGACCTACAGCGCGAGTGAGCAGGCCGAGCTGCGCGGGCCCGGTCAGGAGGTCAATACCGCTCCGCTGTATCGCATCTCGTTCGGCGCGGTGTTCTCCAACACCATCACCGCACCCATCATCGGCGCCGCCCAAGGCGCGTACGAAGCGCACATCGAGCGCATGCGCGAGCGGGTGCGGATTTCCTACGGTGGGCAGAAAGCCGCCGAGGATCCGTTCGCGCACGTCCGGGTCGCTCGCGCCGCCTCCGAGATCGACGCGGCCGTGCTGCAGATGGAGCGCAACATCAGCGAACAGCTGCGCTATGCCGAAGCGGGGGAGGAGATCCCGTTCGAACTGCGGGTGCGCAGCCGGCGCGACCAAGTGCGCGGCACCGAACGCGCCATCGAGGCCATCGACCTGCTGTTCGACAACTCCGGCGGTCACTCGATCCGTAAGCCGAATCCGATCGAACGGCACTGGCGAGACGCGCACGCCGGCAGCGTGCACGTCATCAACGACGTCGAGCGCGCGCTGGTCCTCTACGGCCGGGACGCGTTCGGGCTGCCGGTGACGGATCGGATGATCTGATGACGCTCACCGCCGAGAACACCACGCGCTGGAGCGCGACGGGCGGTCTCCGGTTGCGTTATCACGAGGCGGGGTCGGGCGCGCCGCTGGTCTTGCTGCACGGCTCCGGACCGGGCGTGTCGGGCTGGGCCAACTTCGGCGCGAACCTGCCGGTGCTGGCCGAACGGTTCCGGTGCCTGATCGTGGATCAGCCGGGCTTCGGCGCGAGCGGTCGCCCGGCGGTGTACGAACGCAACTACCTGCGCATCTCCGCCGACGCGGTGCTCGGACTGCTCGATGACCTCGGCTTGGATCGGGTACACCTGCTGGGCAATTCGATGGGCGGCGCCGTCGCGACGCTGCTGGCGCTGGAACATCCCGAGCGGGTCGACCGGCTGGTGTTGATGGCGCCCGGCGGCGTCGGGGTCAACGTGCTGGGGCCGGAACCGTCCGAAGGCATCACCCGGTTGCTGGAGTTCAGCGCCGATCCCACCAGGGAGCGCCTCACGCCGTGGCTGCGCACCATGGTGTCGGATCCCGCGACGTTGACCGAGGAACTGGTCGATGCCCGGCTGGCCGCCGCCGCGGATCCCGACGCCATCGCCGCGCTACGCGACGCCTACGCGACGTTCGCCGATCCCGCGCTCGCCGAACCTGTCCCGCTGTGGGCCCGGTTGCGCGGCCTGCGTCCGGAGACGCAGATCCTGTGGGGACGCGACGATCGGGTGACACCGGTGGAGGCGGCGCTGTTGCCCGCACGCCAGATACCGAATGCCGATCTGCGCGTGTTCGCCCGCTGTGGTCATTGGGTGCAGATCGAGCGCAAGTCGGCGTTCGAACGCGCTGTCGCCGACTTCCTCACCGGCGGGTTGTGATCGCGGCCCACGTCGATCACACCTCGTGATCGCGGACCCATCCCGCGATCTGGGTCCGCGAGGTGAAGCCGAGCTTGGTGAGGATGTGCTCGACGTGGGTCTCGGCCGTGCGCACCGAGATCACCAGGTCCGCGGCGATGCGTTTGTTGCTGTGGCCCGCGGCCACCAAGCGGGCGACGTCCTTCTCCCGGCGAGTGAGGACGTCCGCCGCCTGCGGATCGGTCGCGGCGGGCCGCGGCGGTCGCGCAGCCGCGGGCGCGCGACCCAGCGCGTAGTCGATCGCCTCGCTCAGCGACAGCGTCGCGCCGCTGTCGAAGATCTCCTGGAACACGCGCTCGCCCAGTGCTTCTCGCACATGGCCCCGCATCTTGTCACCCAGCACGCCGGTGATGGCGTGGGCCAGGCGCACCGTACTCCGAGCGAGGATCTCCGCGGCGCCGAGCAGACGTGCGGCGCGTTCGAAGTCGGCTCGGGCCACCGCCGTCCAGGCCAGTCCTTCGAATCCGGAGGCGAGCCAGACGCACCGGTCGAACAAGCTGAACATTTCGATCGACCGGGCGAGATAGCCGGTGGCGGCGTCCTGATCGCCGCGTCGCCAATGGTCCAGGCCCATCGACCACTGCGCCAGCCCGCCGAGCAGAGACGGTCCCCGCTCCGTGGCGACCCGCAGGAGCCGCTCGGCGAAAGCGGTGGAGCGCGCGTCGGTGAGCACCAGCGCGCACACGAAAGCGAAGGCGAGACTGTCCATCTCCATCGCGTGGTGCCCGCATTCGGCGGCCAGGTGCGTCGCCGTCTCGGCCAATTCGAGGGCGCGAGCGGTGTCGCCGTCGTTGAAAGCGAGCAACGCGGAGTCGAGCATCGCCTCCGCGAGAATGTCGGGAGCGTTGACTCTGCGTGCCAGCGCGACGCATTCGTCCACCAACTGCCGCGCGGATACGCGATCGGACAGCAGCGCCGCGAGTGAGGCGGCCGCGGAGAGCCCGCGTGCGCGCAGCTCGGTGGGTTCCTCGAGCTTCGCCAGCGCGTCGGTCAGCCAGCGGTAACCCTCGGTGAGGAAACGGTTGTGCTCCCAGAACGGCCGTAGCACCGCGGCCATCTCCAGCGCCGCCTCCGGTGCGTCACCGAGGCCGAACTGCAGCGCCGCGCGTAGATTCGCGTGCTCGCGGTTCAGCTCGCGGAACCAGACGACGTCGTCGGAACTCCAGTACGCGGTCCGGCCGCGCAGCGCCAGCCGCCGGTAGTGATCGCGGTGACGCGCTCGGATCGCGGGCTCGTCTCCCCGTTCGGCCAGCCGGTCGTTGGCGA
Source organism: Nocardia sp. NPDC004573 (assembly GCF_053602135.1). Classification (NCBI taxonomy): domain Bacteria; kingdom Bacillati; phylum Actinomycetota; class Actinomycetes; order Mycobacteriales; family Nocardiaceae; genus Nocardia; species Nocardia sp. NPDC004573. The sequence continues at coordinate 60,784 of NZ_JBSGDA010000005.1, read as the reverse complement.
ACTGGCGGATCGGCTCCAGCATCGAGTACCGGCCGACATCACCGTCGTAGCGCAGGCTGAGCACCGATTTGTCCACCAGGCCGGTCAGGGCGTCGAACAGCGTCCGCGCCCCAGGAGCAGGCAGGCACACGGCTTCGGCGGCGTCGATGTCGAAGCCGCCGGAGAATACCGACAGCTGCTCCCACACCCGCTGCTCGGCCGGGGTGCACAGGTCGTAGCTCCAGCGGATCGCCCCCTCGATGGTCTGCTGTCGTTCGGGCGCCAGGCGCGGCCCGGCACTGAGCAGGCCCATGGTGTCGTCGAGCCGGGCGAGGATCTGTTCGGGAGTGAACATCCGGAAGCGCAAGGCGGCCAGTTCCAACGCGAGCGGAATACCATCCAGCCTGCGGCAGATCGCCGCCAGTGCGTCCCGGTTCGCGGGCGAGGCCGCGAAACCGGGGTTGGCCGCGCCCGCCCGCTCGGCGAGCAGCCGCATCGCATCGCTGTCCTCGGTCTTTCCGTCCGGCAGCGGCAAGGGAGCCACAGGCATGACCTGTTCCCCCTGCACGCCGAGCACCTCCCGGCTGGTCGCCAGCACCCGCACCTCGGGAGTGCTGGCGACGATTCGGCCTACGAGTTGTGCGCAGGCGTCGATCAGGTGCTCGCAGTTGTCGAGGATCAACAGCAACCGTTTGTCCGCGAGGAACTCGGTCAGCCGCCGCAGGGGCGTCGCCGTGTCGTCGCGCAGCGCCAGCGCCTCCGCGACGGTCACCGTCACCAGATCCGGGTCGTGCACGTCGGCCAGCTCGACCAGCCACACCCCGTCCGGGAACGCGCGCGCGACCGCCACGCCGACCTGTCGGGACAGCCGGGTCTTGCCGACGCCGCCCGGACCGAGCAGCGTGAGCACCCGGGTCGTGGGCAGCAGACGCTTCGCCGCGGCGAGTTCCTCCCGGCGCCCGACGAAGCTGGTGACCTCGGCAGGGAGGTTGCCGATGGGACGCCGCGCCATGGGTGTCAACCCTAGGTACCGCGCGTGGCGCGCAAGAGCATTCTGGACAAATTCAACTCCGCTGGGCGTGCCCGCGTGGTCCGCCGGTGCGGGGGTCGCGATGGTGTCCCCGGGACAGCGGACCGATCGAACCGTTGCCGCTCATCGGACGGCGACAGCGGTGTCGACCTCGGTCAACTGGTGGCGCATGCGGTCGCGCTTGGCGCGCAGATAGCGCACGTTGTGCTCGGTGGGGCGGGCCTGCAACGGGATTCGCCGTTCGACGGCGATGCCGTATTCGGTCAGGCCCGCCTGTTTGGCCGGATTGTTGCTGAGCAACCGGACCGACCGCACACCCAGGTCGGCCAGGATCTGCGCCGCGGCGCCGTAGTGGCGGGCGTCGACGGGCAGCCCGAGCCGCAGGTTCGCGTCGACGGTGTCCGCGCCCCCGTCCTGCAGCTCGTATGCGCGCAATTTGTTCAGCAGCCCGACGCCGCGTCCCTCTTGGCCGCGCAGGTACACCACGACTCCGCGGCCTTCGGCGGCCACGGCCCGCAGGGCGGCGTCGAGTTGCTCGCCGCAGTCGCAGCGCAGGGAACCGAACGCGTCACCGGTGAGGCATTCCGAGTGCACCCGGGTCAGCACGTCGTGCTCGCCCGGTGCGCCGAACACCAGCGCGAGATGCTCGGCGTGGTTCGTCGCGTCCCGGTAGCCGATCAGCCGGAACTCGCCGAACGGGGTCGGCAGCCGGGTTTCCACGATCCGGGCGACGCCCGGTTCGCGCCGACGGCGGTAGTCGACCAGGGCGGCGATGGAGATGATCGGGATCCCGTGCACACGGGCCATGGTCAGCAGCTCCGGCAGTCGGGCCATCGACCCGTCCTCGCGGACCACCTCGGCGATGACACCGGCCGGGCGCAAACCGGCCATCCGCGCCAAGTCGACGGCGGCCTCGGTATGCCCTCGCCGGCCGAGGACCCCACGCGGGTGCGCTCGAAGGGGGAACACGTGCCCCGGGCGGGTGAGATCCCGGGGTGTGGCGGTGGGATCGGCCAGCAGGCGCATGGTGTGCGCCCGGTCGGCGGCCGAGATGCCGGTGCCCACACCCGCCGCCGCGTCCACCGAGACCGTGTAGGCGGTGCCCTTCGGGTCCTGGTTGACCGCCGTCATCGGCGGTAGTTCCAGGCGGTCCAGGTCGTCGCCCGCCATGGGCACGCACAGCACGCCACTGGTGTGCCGCACCAGGAATCCGATGTTCTGCGGGGTCGCCATCTCCGCGGCGAGCACCAGGTCGCCTTCGTTCTCGCGGTCCTCGTCGTCCACCACGAGCGCCATGCCGCCGCTCGCGATCGCCGCCACCGCGGCAGGCACCGTGTCCAGTTCACCGGTCATCGTCCGCCACCTCCATATGCCTAATAGAAATATGGCGAGGCTGGAACAACCAGGCGGCGTCTCACTCAGTGAGGCGATCGATATCCGTGAGCAGTTCGCGGGCCAAGTCGACCTCGGCCTCGTAGTGCCGGACGCACCAGCGCAGCACCAGTGCCGGATAGGCCCAGTCCGGATTCGTCTCGGCGCCTTGCGCGTCGGCTTCGGCGCGCTTGCGCATCTTCTCGGCGTAGGCGATGTGTTCGGTGAGGATGTCACGCAGCCGGTCGGGCTCGGCGAGATTGCCGAGCCATGCCCGCAACATCACGCTGTGCTTGAGCACCGGCGCCTCGACCGGCGCGTGATTGACCCAGTGCGCGGCCGCCGCACGGCCTTCCGGCGTGATGGCGTACATCCGTTTGCCGCGTACGCCGTCCTCCTGCACGACCGCGCGGGAGCTGGCGTAGCCGTGCTTCTCCAGGCGCTTGAGTTCGGCGTAGATCTGGCTGAACGACGGGCTCCAGTAGAAGAACTGCAGACTCCAGTCGGCCCATTTCTTCAGGTCGTAGCCGGAGAGTTCGTCGGCGTGCGAAAGCATGCCGAGCACGGCCCACGCGGTGGTCGGCAGGTCGGGCACCGCGGGTGTGCCGCCATCGGTCATGGTCGGACTGTACCGCTCAGGCATTTGCGGATTCGAACTATCGCCAGCGCGCCCGGCGCCCGAACAGCGTCCGGCCCGCCTCGTGGGAGATCTCCAGCAGCACCCGCGCCAGCTTGTCGAAACTCATCGCCTCGGCCCGGCCGGACAGCGACAGCGCCGCGGGGGCCGTGCCACGACCACGCAAGGGCGCCGCGACACAGGCGATTGCGTCCATCGATTCCTCGCGGTCCACCGCCACGCCCTGGCGCAGCCGGATCTGGGCCAGCGCGCGGTGCAACGCGTCGGGCTCGGTGATGGTGTGCGCGGTCAGGCGCGGCAGCCGGGAATGGAACGCGGCTTCGGCGATGCTCGGTTCCAGGGCGGCCAGCATCGCCTTGCCCAGCGCCGTACAGTGCGCGGGCATGCGGCCCCCGAGGCGGGTCGGCAGCATGGCGGCCAAGCGGCCACCGGCCTTGTCCAGGTAGACGACCTCGCGCCCGTCGAGCACCGCGAGGTGGCCGACCATGCCGGTGCGCTGGCACAGCTCGTGCAACAGCGGGCTGACGGCGTCGCGGATCTCGTTGTGATCCGCGGTGAGACCGCCCAGTTCCAGGGTGCGCATGCCGAGCCGGTATCCGCCGGAGGTGTGGGCCAGCCAGCGCAGCCGGATCATCTGGTCGAGGATCCGATGGACCGTCGAGCGCGGCAGGCCGGTGCGCTCGACCAGGCCGAGCAGCGTCAGCGTCGGCGTGGCGGCGTCGAACGCGTCCAGGATCAGGGTCATCCGCTCGATCATCGAGACGGGGACGTCCGCGGAGCCGGATTCGACGCTTCCGGGCCGGGTGCGATGGGGAGCCCGGGCGGCTTCGGGCAGCAGGGTGACGGTCATCTGAACCTCCGTCGGTCACGTTCGGGCAGCTGGAGCAGGTATTACCTGCCCGGTCTTCTGTGTCTCCCATCACACTGGCGATTCCGCGACCCGGATGAATCGGGAGAACTACGTAGCTTCTACGGATCTGTATCCCGGTGGCCGGACTCCGGTCTTGACCTCCCTCGGGCGGCAGCTGCTGTCATAGCTGTCAGGTATATGCCTGATCGAAATAGGAGGCCCGATGGAACCGGTGCTCGAGATGCACGGATCACCGCTGGATGTGCGCGACTTCAAAGCCGTGCTGGGGCGCTTCTGCACCGGCGTCACGGTGATCACCGCGCACTCGGAAGACGGGCCGGTCGGATTCACCTGCCAGTCGTTCTCGGCGCTGTCGCTGGAGCCGCCCGCGGTCTGCTTCTGCCCGGCCCGCACCTCCACGTCGTGGCCGCGCATCCGGGCGGTGGGCCGGCTCTGTGTCAACATCCTGGCCCACGACCAGCAGGACATCTGCCGCCGCCTCGCGCGCAGCGGCACGGACAAGTTCGCCGGGGTCGACTGGGAGCCTTCGCCGAACGGCTCGCCGCGCCTGGTCGGAAGCATGGCGTGGCTGGACTGCGAGGTCGAGCAGGAGGTCGACGGCGGTGACCACACCATCGTCATCGCGCGCGTCACCGCCCTGTCGGAGCATCGGGAAGCCGCGCCGCTGCTGTTCTACCGCTCCGCGTTCGGGCGGTTCGATGGCGCGTGAGCGCCTCCCGGCCAGTGGGACTGCGCATTTCCGCCCCGCATGCCGAACCGAAATATCGAGGTGACAAACGTGCGCGAATTGTGGAGGAACCGATGACTACCGACACCGAGGTCCGAGTGATCGACGCGGGCGCTCCGCCCGCCCGGTACGCGCGCGGCTGGCACTGCCTCGGCCTCGCGCAGGACTTCCGGGACGGGAAACCGCACACGGTGGAGATCTTCGGCACCGAACTGGTGGTCTTCGCCGGTGCGGGCGGAGAGCTCCACGTGCTGGACGCCTACTGCAGGCATATGGGCGGGAACCTGGGCGACGGCCGGATCAAGGGCGACTCGCTAGCCTGCCCCTTCCACGACTGGCGCTGGGGCGGCAACGGCCGCTGCACCGGCATCCCGTACGGCCGCCGCGTTCCACCCCGGGCGCGGACCCGTTCGTGGCCGACCCTCGAGCAGAACAAGCAGCTGTTCGTATGGAATGACCCGGAGGGCAATCCGCCGCCGGAACAGGTGACGATCCCGCGCATCGAGGGGGCGTTCAGCGACGAGTGGACCGACTGGACCTGGAACACCATGACGATCGAGGGCGCGAACTGCCGCGAGGTCATCGACAACGTGGTGGACATGGCGCACTTCTTCTACGTGCATTTCGGTTTCCCGACCTACTTCAAGAACGTCTTCGAAGGTCACATCGCCAGTCAGTACATGACGTCGGTGTCGCGCGAGGACATGATGGGGGAGACCGCGAAGGCGCTGGGCGGCAAGAATGTCCTGCACTCCGACGCCTCGTACTACGGCCCCTCCTACATGATCGATCACCTGCGCAGCGAGAGCGCTGGACTGACGGTCGAGGGTGTGCTCATCAACTGTCACTATCCCGTGTCACCCACGAAATTCGTACTGCAGTACGGCGCAATCGTGAAGAAGCCGCACGGCGTGTCACCGGAGCAGGCCGAGGACATCGCGGCGAAGTTCGCCGGCGGCCTGGGCCGCGGCTTCGAACAGGACGCCGCGATCTGGCAGCGCAAGACCCGCATCGACAATCCGCTGTTGTGCGAGGAGGACGGACCCGTCTACCAGTTGCGCCGCTGGTATGAGCAGTTCTACACCGACGTGGCCGAGATCGACCCGAAGATGACCGACCGCTTCGAGTTCGAGGTCGACACCACCCGGGCGGTCACGGCCTGGGAGGCGGAGGTCGCCGAGAATCTCGCCGGGCAGCGCACCGCCGCCGGAGCCTGAGCGGATCGGCATGGAACGGATCACCTGCCGTACCTGCGACACCTGCGTGCTGGTCGAGAAGTACAGCCCGCAGCACACCAGCGTGCAGTGGACCACCGGCGCGGTGGCGGCGTGCGCCGAGTTCGCCGGGGCGGACAGCGCGCGGGTGCGGACCTGCGTCGCGCTGCGCGACAGCATCGATGCCGCCGTCGCGGGCGGAAGCCTCGGAATCGGCACGCGGGACGGGGACGTGCCGTGAGCGCGGCACACGCCCTGGACGACCGGAGAGGAGACACAACAGTGGATCGGGCGGCCGTGGCGCCGACGCAGGTTCCCGATGACCCCGACAGCCACCCGAGCGCGATCGTGCCCCTGCGCGTGGTGCAGGTGATCCGGGAGACCGACGATGCGGTTTCACTGGAACTGGATTCCGTCACGGAGCAATCGAATGCGATTGCCTACCGGCCCGGCCAGTTCCTCACACTGCGGATACCGAGTGAACTGACGGGCTCGGTCAGCCGGTGCTACTCCCTGTCGAGCGCGCCGCACGAGGAAGGGCCACTGAAGGTCACCGTCAAGCGGACGCCCGACGGCTACGGATCCAATTGGCTGTGCGACAACGCCGTCGCGGGAACGGTTCTCGACGCGCTGCCACCCGCCGGCGTCTTCACTCCCGCGTCGCTCGACGACGACGTGCTGTTGTTCGCGGCCGGCAGTGGAATCACCCCGGTGCTGTCGATCCTGAAATCGATACTGGCTGCCGGGGCCGGGCACTGCACGCTGATCTATGCCAACCGCGCCGAACGATCGGTGATCTTCGCGGCCGAACTCGCCGATCTCTCCGCCCGCTATCCCGGCCGCCTGGTCGTGGTGCATTGGCTGGAGAGCGTGCAAGGACTGCCGACCCGCGCCCAGCTCGCGGCGCTGGCCACACCGTGGTCCGAGCGCGAGGCGTTCGTCTGTGGCCCCGGTCCGTTCATGGACGCGGTATCCGCGGCGCTGATCGGATTGGGCGCCGAGCGCAAGCGGGTGCACGTCGAGAAATTCGTCTCGCTCGACGGCAACCCGTTCGAGAGCGCCGCACCCGAGGTGGCCGACTCCGCCGACAGCGCCGCCGTCGAAGTCGAACTCGACGGCGAGACGCGCGAACTGCCGTGGCCGCACCATCAGGTGCTGCTCGACGTCCTGCTGGCCAACGGGCTGGCAGCGCCCTACTCCTGCCGTGCGGGCGCCTGCAGCGCCTGCACCTGCCGGGTCGTCTCCGGACAGGTGCGGATGCGGCACAACGAAGTTCTCGACGAGGCCGATCTGGCCGAGGGATACGTGCTGGCCTGCCAGGCGGTCCCGGTCACCGACACGGTGCAAGTCACCTATTCCTGAGGAGTACGACGAATCAATGGCTGACATCGCCTCGCTCGGCTACGTCCGAGTCGCCATCGCCGACGTGGCGGCCTGGCGCGCCTTCGCCTTCGACGTTCTGGGCTTCGCGCAGGCCTCCGGACCGAATCCGGACAATCTCTATCTGCGGATGGACGAGCACGCCTACCGCTTCGAACTCGTTCCCGCCGAACAGGACCGGGTGCTCGCCGTCGGCTGGGAGGTGCGCGACTATCGCGCGCTCGCCCGGGTGCGCGAAACGCTGGAGCGGGCGGGTGTGGCTGTCACGCCACTGACCCAGGATCAGGTCGACGCACTGCGCGTGGAAGAAGCCTTCCGTTTCACCGATCCCGCCGGATTCACCGTCGAGGTCTTCCATGGCCCGGTCCTCGACCACAGCCCGGTCGTCACCGCGCACGGCGACCGTTTCGTCACCGGGGGACTCGGGTTGGGTCACGTCGTGCTGCCGGTGCCCGATCTCGAAGAGTCGAACCGGTTCTACTGTGAGGTGCTCGGATTCCTGCCGCGCGGCTCGTTCCGTGTGCCCACCCCACCCGAGGTGGGGCCGGTTCGGGTGCGATTCCTCGGCGTCAACCAGCGCCATCACAGCCTCGCGCTGATCCCCGGGACGCGTCCCGAGGGTCCGGGCCTGGTACACATTATGGTCGAGGTCGACCAGCTCGACTCCGTCGGCCGGGCGCTCGACCGCGTCATGCGCGCGGGCTACCCGCTGTCGTCGACGCTCGGCAGGCACACCAACGACAAGATGATCTCCTTCTACGTCCGCACACCCGGTGGCTGGGATCTGGAATACGGCACCGAGGGCATGCTGGTCGACGAATCCACTTACAGCGCCGAGGAGATCACCGCCGACAGCTACTGGGGCCACGAATGGTCGCGTGGCTGACTCGGCGAGTCTGCCCCGCGGCGGCGTCCTAGACTGTCGATTCGAGGAGGAAGGACGCTGATGAAGCGAAATCTCAATTGCCCCTGTGGAGAGAGGATCGTCGGAACCGACGAGGACGATCTCGTGGCCAAGACCCAAGCCCACCTGGCCGAGAACCACCCCGGGCACGAGTACTCGCGCGACGAAATCCTGTTCATCGCGTATTGAGGAAGAGGGCAGCGCCCGGGCTCACGGTCTCGGGCGCAGGCCTTCGATCATGTGGGTGGTGGTCTCGCCCACCAGTTCGTCGGCGGTCTCCGCGGCGATCACGCCAGAGCCGACGAAGGTGGCCAGACCTTGCAGCGCGGCGACCGCGGACAGTGCGATGCGCCGCGGATCGCCCGCGATCACTTCCCCCCGCTTCTGCGCTTCGGCGATGAGTGCGACCGGCGTCGCGAACGCCGCATCCACGGCCCGGGACATCGCGTCTCCGGCGGCGGGGCTGTGCCTGCGCGCGAACATCAAGGCGATGAGCTCCGAATTCTCGGTCGCGAAATGGAGATAGGTCCGGGCGAGAGCTCGGATGTGCCCGTCGGCCGAGCTCGCGGCCGCCGTCTGCTCCAAGGCGGCGGCGAGACGTTGGAATCCGGACACCGCGATGGCGTCCAGTAGCGCCTGCTTGTCCTTGAAATGCCGGGTCGGGGCGGCGTGACTGACTCCGACGTCACGCGCCAGTCCGCGCAGTGACAGGCCGTCGACGCCGGACTCGCGCAGCGTCGCCTCGGCGCGCTGGAGCAGCTCGGCACGCAGGTCGCCGTGGTGGTAAGACCGGCTTCGAGTGGTCGGCATGGTGTATGCAGGATAACAAGATGTAGGCGTTGCCTACTTTGTAGGCAGTGGCTACATTGACTCGCATGACGGTTCGGACCTTCACCGCCCCGATCGCAGTGCTGACGGTCTTCGCGGCGCTGCTGGGCACGATGTACCTGGGCTACGCGAGCAATACCGAGAAGAACCTGCACGACTTCCCGATCGCCCTGGTCAATCAAGACCTCGGCGACACGCTCGACGGCAAACCCGCCAATATCGGCGCCCAGGTCACCGAAGCGCTGGTCGCGGGTATGCCGGCGGAAAAGATCGACCTGCACGTCGTCGGCATCGCCGAGGCGCGTAAACAATTGCAGCAGGGCGAGGTCTACGGCGCGATCGTCATCCCATCCGACTTCACCAAACGGCTGGCGATCCTGGGCGCGGGCGCCGTGGTGCCCGGGGCGATCGAGCGCCCGGTGATCACGATCAACACCAACCCACGGATCGGTCCGTACACGACCGGCATCATGCAGCGCATCGCCGATCGTGCGCTGAACCAGGTGGACGAGACCGTCGGCAAGAATTTGACCGACCAGGTGAACGCCGCCCTCGCCGCGGGTCCGGGCGCACCGGTCGAGATCAGTGGCGCCGCCCGCCTGATGCTCGCCGACCCGGTGCAGATCGTCACCGCGCCGTATCGCCCGATGGACGATGGGGCGGGCCAAGGCATGGTCGCCTTCTTCTACACCTTGATCCTGCTGCTGGCGGGCTTCACCGGAGCCATGATCATCCACACGCTCGTCGACTCCGTTCTCGGGTTCACTCCCACCGAGTACGGCCCGTGGTTCGTCCACCCGCCCGCCACCGGGATCTCCCGGCTCCGCACCCTGCTGGTGAAGTGGGCGGTCATCGTCACCGCGGCGCCGATCCTGTCCGGGATGTTCCTCACCGTGGCCGCGATGTTGCGGGTCCCGCTGGACAGCCCACTGCTGCTGTGGCTCTACGGCACACTCGCCATCATCGCCGTGGGCGTGACCGCACTGGCCGTCCTGGCCACATTCGGGACCGCCGGACTGCTGGTCAACCTGATCCTGTTCGTCGTCCTCGGCCTGCCGTCCTCGGCCGCCACGGTCCCGCTGGAGGCGACGCCCGCCTATATCGCGAAACTGGCCGCCTTCGAACCGATGCACCAGATCTACCTGGCCGTGCGCGCCATCCTCTTCTTCGATGCCCGCGCCGAAGCCGGTTTCGGTCCCGGGCTGTGGATGACGTTGCTCGGTCTCGGCATCGGCTTGGTGCTCGGTGTCACGGCCACCTACGCCTACGATCGTCGCGGACTGCACCGCGCGACAGCGCCCGGCGGCAGTGCCCCGGTCGTGGGCGCCCCCGCCGTCGCCGGATGAGCGGGAACCGGGTGATCAGTCGTCGGCGGCGGCCAGGAGCGCGTCCAGTTGCTTCGGGTCGACGCCGAAGCCGGTGAGTCGGTCGAGCGGGATCCAGCCCTTCGCCGAAATGCGCAAGCGGGGGAGAGACGCAGTCCGGAGATCACGTAGTCGACTACTCGCGCCGACACCGCCGAGGCTGAGCAGACTGTTCGGTATGAGGCAGGGGACATCGAGCGCACCCGTCGCCGGGCCGTCTCGATGACGATCGGCGCCACGATCGAGAACTGACATGGTGCGCACGGGCCACATCTCGGACACAACGTGTTTCCAGCTCACGTTGGTCGAGGAATTCATCCTGCCCCACGGTGGCAGGCAGCTCGAACTTCCGCACATGGCGGAACGGGTGCTGACCTACCTCGCGCGTCCTGGTGCGCGGGCCGCACCGGCCCGAACGCGTCCGCAACTGGACCAACGCGTGGGCCGCCGTCGACCCGATCGCGATCGGATGCCCGCTGCGTGACACCTGGCAGGGGCAACTCGAAGAGTTCCCGGTGGACAACCCGAAAGACCGCCCACACAGCATCGCCGAATACCTGGCTCACCCGGCTGTCGCCAAGATCGTCCACGACGGTCTCGCGGCCGCCCCGGCCTGACCCTCCGCAGCCCGCGAACCCGGGCGTGATCGGGCACGATACTGCGACCCGCCCCCGGTAGTATCGGGCTTGGTGGTTCGCCTCGGTCGTCCCTAGCTCGGCCGGGCGGCGGCCACGGGAGTGGGAGATGAGCGCGCGCGACGGCCCCAGCCTGCGGCGGTTGCATCGCAGCACCCGGGTGCTGGTGATCGCCGCCACGGTGTTCGTCGTGTTGTTGCTGATCGTGCCCCGGCTGGTCAGGGCCTATATCGGCTGGCTGTGGTTCGGCGAAGTCGGATTCCGTGGTGTCTGGCTGACCGTGCTGCTCACGCGGCTGTCGCTGTTCCTCGTCATCGCAGTGGTTATCGGTGGCGTCCTCGTCACGGCGATGTGGCTGGCGTTCAGATTCCGCCCGCTGTTCGTTCCCGAGTCCGAGGAAGAAGACAGCCTCCGCCCGTATCGGACCGCGGTGGTCCGGCGGCCGCTGCGGTTCGGTCTCGGCGTCGCCGCCGCGCTGGGGCTCATCTGCGGCCTCGCCGCGCAGTCGAGCTGGATGACCATCCAACTGTTTCTGCACGGCGGGTCCTTCGGTGTGCCGGATCCGCAATTCGGGCATGATGTCGGTTTTTTCGTCTTCGACCTGCCCTTCTACCGATTCGTCGTCAATTGGCTGTTCATCGCTGTCGTCCTCGCCTTCGTCGCCGGAGTGGTGACGCACTATCTGCTCGGCGGGCTGCGGCTGTCCAGGAAAGCGGGTGGCCTGACCCGCGCGGCCCGCGTCCAGCTCGCGATCCTCGCCGGCGCGTTCATCCTCTTGAAGGCGATCGCTTACTGGCTCGACCGGTATTCGCTGCTGTCCAGCGGCAGCAAGGAACCCACCTTCGCGGGGCCCGGTTACACCGACATCAACGCGGTGCTTCCGGCTCGCCTGATTCTCTTCGCGATCGCCCTCATCTGCGCCGCGGCGGTCTTCGCCGCCGTCGTCGTGCGCGACTTGCGGATTCCGGCGATGGCCGCCGCTCTGCTGTTGTTGTCATCGATTCTGGTCGGCGCCGTCTGGCCGTTGGCCGTCGAGCAGTTCTCCGTCCGTCCGAACGCCGCCGACATGGAGCGCGTGTACATCGAACGCAATATCGCGGCCACCCGGCAGGCGTACGGGATCGGCGGCGATCGGGTCGAGTACCAGCCTTATTCCGGCGTTGGTAGCAAGCCGCCGTCCGAGGTCCCCGCGGACGTCACCACGCTCGCCGACGTCCGCCTGCTGGACCCGAACGTGCTCTCCCGGACGTTCACCCAGCAGCAACAGCTGAAGAACTTCTACAGCTTCCCACCGCATCTGGACCTGGACCGCTACCGCGTCGGTGGACAACTACGCGACTACGTGGTCGCGGCGCGCGAGCTGACCCCGAGCGCGCTGAGCGGCAACCAGCGCCATTGGGTCAATCGGCACACCGTCTACACGCATGGAAACGGATTCGTCGCCGCACCGGCCAACCGGGTGAACGCGGCGGTCCGCGAGGCCGCGGGCGACGCCGCCAGCAGCAACAGCGGATACCCGATCTACGCGGTCGGCGACATCGCGTCGCAAGCCTCCGGTCATCAGGTGATCCGAGTGGATCAGCCGCGCGTGTATTTCGGAGAAGTGATCGCCCACGCCAGTCCGGATTACGCCATCGTGGGCGGCGGCGCCGAGCCTCGGGAGTACGACACCGACACCACCAAATACACCTACACCGGCGCGGGCGGGGTGCCGATCGGGAATTGGCTCAACCGCCTCGCCTTCGCCGTGACATACACCGAACGCAACATCATCTTCTCGAAGGCCATCGGTCCAGACTCGAAGATCATCTTCAATCGCGATCCGCGCCATCGCGTCGAACTCGTCGCACCGTGGCTGACGACCGACAACAACCCCTACCCAGCCGTCGTGAACGGCCGCATCGTCTGGATCGTCGACGCCTACACCGCGATCGACGGCTATCCCTATGCCAAGCGCAGCTCGCTGGAAGCGCTCGAGCCGGGGGACGACAGCTCCCGCGGATCCCCCCGGGAGGTGTCCTACGTGCGTAATTCCGTCAAGGCCACCGTCGACGCCTACGACGGCACGGTCACGCTGTACCAGTTCGATCGGCAGGATCCCGTCCTGGCGGCGTGGATGAAGGTCTTCCCCGGCACGGTCGAACCCGAGGAATCGATCAGTCCGGAGCTGCGCGCCCACTTCCGGTACCCGGAGGACTTGTTCACGATCCAGCGGGAGATGCTCGCCAAGTACCACGTCGACGAACCGCGCGAGTTCTTCACCACCAACGCTTTCTGGTCGGTGCCCAGCGACCCCACCGTGGAGACCAATCCGCACCAACCGCCGTTCTACGTCCTGATCGGCGATCATGACAGCGCCGAACCGTCGTTCCGGCTGGCCAGTGCGATGGTCGGATACAACAGGGAATTCCTCTCCGCCTATGTCTCGGTCCGCTCCGACCCCGAGAACTACGGCAAGATCAGCGTGTTGCAGCTGCCCACCGACACGCTCACCCAGGGGCCGCAGCAGATCCAGAACTCGATGATCTCCGATACCAGGGTGGCCTCCGAGCGGACTCTGCTCGAGCGCTCGAACCGGATCCAGTACGGCAACCTGCTCACCCTGCCGATCGCCGACGGCGGCGTCCTCTACGCCGAGCCGCTTTTCACCGAGCGGATCTCGACCGCACCGAACGCCTCGACGTTCCCGCAGCTGGCGCGGGTGCTGGTCAGCTACCGCGAACCCGGCACGGGTGGCGTCCTCGTGGGCTACGCGCCGACCCTCGCCGAGGCACTGGACCAGGTCTTCGGTCCCGGCACCGGCCGGCTCGCCACACCACCCGGCGGCGGTCCGGGCGCGCCACTGCCGCCGGGTCAGCAGCCCGCGCCGCCGCAGGCAGCGCAACCGCCCGCGCAGGCGCCGCCGCCGGATCGCGCGAAGATCGCCGAACTCAACGCGCAGATCGATGAAATCCGGGCCGCCCTGGAACGTCTGCAGAAGCAGCTGAACGAACTCGAGCGCAACGGGCGCTGACGCCCGCGTCCGTGACCTGTCGACTGCGGCTCTACTCCGATTCTATTGCGGCCGAACCGCTTTCCGCGGCCGGGGCCGGCTTGGCTTCGGGCAGGTGGACGAGGATCAGGCCGACCCCTGCGATGAGGAAGTTCTGCAGCGCGGCCGACGACGCGTTCACGTCGTCGTTGGCCCACATGCGGAACCACTCGCCGCCGACGGTCAGGAACCCACCCGCGAACAGCATCACCGCCATCGTCCAGCCCAGGCTGGACAATTTCGCCGCCGCCTCGAGACCGGCGCGGATTCGGCGCGGCCGTCCGCTCAGCGCCCGCACCCACGTGGCTCCCGCGGCCAGCAGCACGAAGGCGATCAAGAACTCCCAGATCACCACCAGGATGTAGGCGACGAGCGCGACATTGCCGTTGGTGATCGCGCGCCAGTCCGTTCCCGAATGGTGGATGGTCGCCTTCATCGACAGCACCGCAGCCACCCCCTTGCGGTTGGTGTCGGTGTCCACGCAGTTGGTGAACGCGACGAACAGGTAGTAGAAGCCGGTGATGGTGGCCAGTGTCGCCACCGCCATCCGACGGCTGCCCACCACGTCGAGAACCTTTGCGCCGCTGCGCATCATCTGGCCTACCTCGGGTCGACTGGCATGGATGTCCGGACTTGAAGGCGTCGACGATCGTATAGGCCGCCGATCGTGGCCTCTCCCCACAGCGGGGGAGCCGGATCGCGCGAGCCGCCGGGCCCCGAAACAGGGCGACTGCGCCACCGGGAACGGTGACGCAGTCGCATACTGTGTGCTCGAACGTCTCAGCGGGCGGCCGGGGCGCGATCCCGCCGAGCGGTCCGTCTTACTGTGCGGTGGTCTGCCGCTTCGGCAACTTCCATCCCGGCCGCGGGAAGTGGCAGGTGTAGCCGTCCGGGTAGCGCAGCAGGTAGTCCTGATGCTCCGCCTCGGCCTCCCAGAACTCGCTCGCCGGGGTCACCTCGGTGACCACCTTGCCTGGCCACAGGCCCGAGGCATCCACGTCGGCGATGGTGTCCAGGGCGATCCGCTTCTGGTCGTCATCGAGATAGAAGATGGCCGAACGGTAACTGGTCCCGATGTCGTTGCCCTGGCGGTCCTTCGTCGTCGGATCGTGGATCTGGAAGAAGAACGCGAGCAGTTCCCGGTAGTCCGTTCGGGCCGGGTCGTAGACGATCTCCACGGCTTCCGCATGGCCCGGGTGGTTGCGATACGTGGGATGGTCGTTGCGCCCACCGGTGTAGCCGACGCGCGTCGACACCACCCCCGGCTGCTTGCGGATCAAGTCCTGCATGCCCCAGAAACATCCACCGGCCAGAATCGCCTTCCGCGTGTCGGTCACGCCTCCTCCTTCGCGAAGAGAGTCCTGTACTGCCCGTAGCCTTCCGCCTCGAGGTCGTCGAGGTGGATGAACCGCAGCGCTGTCGAATTGATGCAGTACCGCAAGCCGCCCGCCGCGCGGGGACCGTCGGTGAACACGTGTCCGAGGTGGCTGTCGCCGAACGCCGAACGCACCTCGGTCCGGACCATCAGGTGACTGAAGTCCCGCTTCTCCACCACGTTCCCGGCTTCGAGCGGTTTGGTGAAACTCGGCCATCCCGTGCCACTGTCGAACTTGTCGACCGAGGCGAACAACGGTTCACCGGAGACCACATCCACATAGATGCCCGGCTCGTGGTTGTCCCAGTACTCGCCCGTGAACGCCCGCTCGGTCCCGTTCTCCTGAGTGACGTGGTACTGCTCAGGGGACAAGGCGGCGACCGCCGCGGGATTCCGGTTGTACTCCCGTGCCACATGACCTCCTCATATCGGCCCCAGGTACAACCCGCGCGCCCGGCCGGAAAATCCCGGCGAGCCGGGCGTCACACGCCGCTGCGGCCGCCCGACGGCTTGCCGCTACGCCGTGCGGCTCACCGTGGCTTCTGCGGCTGCCGCAACAGCGCTTTCCGTTGCCTTTCTCCGCGGCGCCGTGAACACGGCGAGCACGCAGAAAGTCGCGACGACGAAGCAGGCGAGGGTGTACCAGAGATTGCCGATGGGGTCTCCTTCGCTGGTCACCCCGTTGACGGCGCCGAAGAAATCGGGCAACGCGGTCACCCAGAGGAAAGCCATCACGCACAGGTACACCACGCTGTAAACCCGGATGAAGTCGTTCCGATAGGGCACCGCGTCTGCCGCGTCGCGCCGTAGCCGCAGCCATCGGCCGCAGAGAACGACAACGGCGACGATGGTGACGACGATCAGTTCGGCGGCATAGAGAATGCCGCGCACTGTCGTGCTACCCATGCCGAACACCGTCGCCGGAATGGGCAGCACGGCGGTCCCCAGCGACGCGAGTATGCCGATGACGACCGTGCGCCCGACCAATTCCGGGCCGGAGAAGGTTCGTCCCCGGTCGACGTGGCGGCCCACGAGCAATTGGACGCAGAACGCGAGGGACATCGGCCACAGGGCGGCGAACACGACCACGCTCGGCAGCGGCACCGAGTCGAACATCGGCTGATTCATCGGGTTGTCGGTCGACCACTCCCACCAGCGCAACTGCGGACCGAGGTGGTCGAAGATCTCGTAGAACGCATGGTGGACGAAACCGACGCACGCGGATCCGACGAGAACGCCGTGCTGCCGGAAGACTCCCAGCATCCTGACGATCTCGAACGCCAGCGTGGCCATGAACGGATAGATCGCCACGATGTAGAGCGGTAATCGGCCCCAGAGGAATTCCACCGTGAACAAGTTGTGCGCGAACATCGTGTCGACGTGCGCGTCGATGCCGAACGCCGCGGGGAAGTACAGCGGGGGCTCGATGATGAACAGGTATGCGGTCGCGCCGAACCAGAGGACGAGAGCGGTGGGGTCGCCGTGGCGGCGAAATCGCCGGATCGCGTAGACGAGCGCGAGTATCGCGCCCAAGACGATGGTGAATTCGAGAACGGGCAGCGTCCAGTTCTCCAACGCGAACGGGTTTCGCACTTCGAACGGTCCGCCCGCCTCTTCACAGGAGAAACCGAGCGCGGTGGCGAGCTGCTCGAAGGTGGGTGCGCAATGTTCAGCCATCGGTCCGGCTCCTAGGGCGCGACCGCGTCGGCGGTGTACCAGTGTGAGACGTCGTAGCCGGCCTCATAGCGCTCGAACCACACGTCGGCCAGTGCGGGCAGCTTCTCGTGATCCGGGTTGTGCTTCGGCAGCTGGCTGCGGATGATGCCCGCCAGCGCGACGAGCTGCTCGCCGAGCGGGAGATGATCGAACGCGCGCAGCATCGGGCCGTTGTCCTCCGCATGGTGAAACGGCAACAACTTACGCAGCTTCTGCCCGCGCCGGTACGTCGCGAACATCGACAAGGCGTCGACCTTTCGTTCCTCCGAAGGAACATGCTTGTTGAAGCCTGCGCAGGCGATCCTGATGACCTTCATCACGTGTCGGAAGATCGACGGCGCCATCCGCATGCGGTACACGTCGCTTCCGACGACGGAATCGAAAATGATCAGCGCGGAACTGCGGTGTTCGACCTCTTCGACGAAGTGCCAGATGAACAACGACGCCACACGGTCGTCCCCCGGCCGGAACAGGGTCGAGTCGTTGTCCAGCATCAGTTTGAACACCGGGGTGAAGGTCGCCTCCAGATCGGCGGTATAAGCGAGCCGATATTTCACCGGAGTGTTCACGGTGAGGCGGTCGAATTCCCCGATCACTTCGTTGAGCGTCTCTTGCAGCCCCGGATAGCGCCTGATCAGAGCGTTGGCGTGCTGACGGTGGGCGGTGGAGTGCTGCCCCTCTTGGCGCACGAACGCATCGGCCTCCTCGGCGACCTCCGGATCGGTGATCAGCGGCATGGCCTCGCGGATCATGTTGACGATCATCTTCTCGAAGCCGATCGCCAGGAAGGACACCGCGTTGGCCATCGACGAGAAGGCCGGATTCTCTTCGTTCCACAAGAAGGGCACGTCGTAGTCCGCGAATGCGAAGCGCATCTTCCGGACTTGCAGATCGGTCACGTGGCTATACCTCGACTTTCGGAAATGAACGGTCCGGCGGCACCACCCGGATGCGCCGAGCCGCGGTGGCGTTGATCATACATACAACTGTCCACGTGTATGATCAGAATCGAGGAATCGGCCCCGGTGCGATAGCCCTGTGATACGGTCGAGCCCTTGATCCGGATGGTCGGCAGGCTTCCATCCAGGGGGTTCGCAAGCGACGGGCTTCGAGTCGAGGAAGCGGGCAGTGGCAGGAAGGCGCGGGTGGGGCGGGAGTCCGCCGAAGAACGACGAGGAAGCTGCTCGCCGCATCGTCGACGCCGCTGTCGAGCTGATCGGGCAGACGGGTTCGGAGATCAGCATCGCGGATGTCGCCGAGTCGCTGGGAGTCATCCGTCAGACGGTCTACCGCTACTTTCCCAGTGCGGACGCGCTGATGACGGCCGCGGCGATGGCGTCGGTCGACGGTTTCCTCGATCGGCTGACCCGGCATGTCAGCGGTATCGAGGACGCCGTGGAGGCGATGACCGAAGGCGTGGTGTACACCTTGGCCGAGGTGCGCCGGACACCGCATCTGGGCATCTTGCTGTCGAGCACGTACTCGAACGTGCACCCGGAGAGCCTGACCTCCGAGGAGGCGCAAGCTTTCGGGATGACGATGATCAAACGCTTCGACGTCGATTGGGCGCGCTACGGGTACGACGACGAGTCGCTGCACGAACTCGTCGAGTACGTTCTGCGCACGATGCAGTCGTTCTTCATTTCCCCGGGCAATCCGCCGCGCGAGGAAGACGACCTGCGTCGCTATCTCCGACGGTGGATGGGGGCCGCGATCGTCGCCCAGCTGAAGCCTTCGGCGAGCGTGTAGCCGAAGGGCTGGTCGCAGCGTATCGCCGCGTCTACCTGGTGCACCACGGATCAGGCGTCTCGCGGCGGGCTCTTCCGGCGTGTGGCGGTCAGTTCCGGCCGTCGAGGCGGACGTCGACGAAGACGCGACCGCGTTCGTCACGCCGCGCTACCGCATGTCCTGGCCTGTCCACGCCGTCCAGATGCAGCGTGATGGGTCCACCCTCGTCCAGGAAGTTGCGCCACCAAGTCTTCTTGTCCGGCAGGGCGACTCCGATGACGAGTTCGTCGCCTTTGCGCCGATAGTTGACCGGTGTGCTGAACGTTCGCCCGGACCGACGCCCCACATAAGTGATCACCACGAATCCCTTGCCGAGCAGCCGCCCGAGCACCGGAGCGCCGAGCAAGGCGGACACTCCGGCGTTCACCGCGTGTACAGCGCGTCCCGCCACCGTCTTCGATCCCACGACTTCCTCCCGGACATCCAGCGAACACCGCCACCTTAATCGCTACCGCGAAGACGGGTTCGATCGAGCAGCGCGCACACCGGAATTCCGTTTTGCGACGCCTTGGTTCCGGTTGGAGGCAGGAATCGCCGATTGGTCGCTCCGTCCGGTGAGCCCCGCTCGATACTCGAGCACGGCCGTCGTCACGACGGCCGGAGGGCGAACGCGCAGAAGGGAAACCACCGATGACAACCAGCTTGCCCGCATTCCCCGCGGCGAACGAAGATCTGCTGGCCACCTGTATCCGGCTCCGGGAGATCGCGCCGGTGGTCGAGGTGGAGTTTCCCGGAGGCGTACCCGCCTATCTCGCACTGACGCACGAGGCGGTGCGCGAGATCCTCGCCGGGGACAACAAGACATTCGCGCGGGATCCGAAGCATTGGCCCGCCCTGCACGACGGTTCGATTCCGGAGGACTGGCCGCTGCGCGCCGTCGTGCAAGGCGACCATCTGTCCACCAAGGACGGCGACGACCACCGGCGGCTGCGCGGCCTGATCAGCAAGGCGTTCACGCCGGGACGGGTGCAGGCGATGGAGCCGCGCGTGCAAAAGATCATCGACAAGCTGCTGGACGAGGTGGTAGCCGCCGGTGACGGCGTCGATCTGGTCCCCACCTTCACCGAGGCGCTGCCCATGGCGGTGATCTGCGAGCTGTTCGGCGTGCCGGAGCACGAGCGTGATCGGCTGCGGCGCTGGACCGCGACCCTGCTCGCGCACACCACGCCGCCGGAAGAGGCGTTCGCGACCCAGAACTCGCTGATGACCTACCTGTACGAACTGGCGGACCGGAAGCAGGCGGAGCCCGGCGACGACCTCACCACGGGTCTGGTGCAAGCACGCGACCAGGACGACAAGCTCACGGCCGACGAACTGGTCGCCGTCCTGTGGATCATGCTCGTGGCCGGCCACGAGACCACAGTCCACATGCTCGGACACGCGATCCTCGCGCTGGCGCAACACCCCGATCAGCTCGCCCTGGCCAAGGCCGAGGACCGCTGGGCCGATGTGGTGGAAGAGACTGTGCGCTACCGCCATTCGGTGATGATGACCAGCTGGCGGTTCACCCTGACGGAAGTCACCGTGGCCGGTGTGACCATCCCCAAGGGGCAGGCGGTGGGCGTCGCCTTCCAAGCCTGCGGGATCGATCCGACAGAATACGGGGAGACCGCGAACGAGTTCGACATCACCCGGCGCCAGCGGGGCGGACATCTCGGGTTCGGCCATGGCCCCCGCTACTGCATCGGCGCGGGCCTGGCGCGTCTCGAGGGCAGGCTCGCGCTCGCATCGCTCTATCGGCGGCTGCCGGACCTCGAACTCGCCATCGACCCCGCCGAGATCCCGTACTCGCCATCCTTCTTCACGGTCGGCCCGCTCTCGGTGCCGATCAAACTGGGTGCCGAGAAGAAGTGATTCCTGCTGGCGGCGATCGGGTCCCGGGTGCACGAACCCTGAACGGTCCCGGTCGCCGCGTCGGCCGCACACGCCCGGCAGCGCATCCGCGAGTGGCGATCGTCTCGGTCACCGCGCCGCTTCCGGCGTGGACGATGTGGTGTCGTACTTCTCCCGGTTGGCGAGCACCGCGTCCATATGGGTCTCCGCCCAGATCTTGACGCCGCGCATGATCTCGTGGAGCGAGAGCCCGAGGTCGGTCAGCTCGTAGGTGACCGTGACGGGGACGGTCGGTGTGACCGTACGGGTCAGCAGTCCGTCGCGCTCGAGGGAGCGCAGAGTCTGGGTGAGCATCTTCTGACTGACCCCGGCCAGTCGCTGTGACAGCTCGGAATAACGCAGCGCTCGCGGCTCGCCGGCGCATTCCGCTCCGTCGTGCGGACCGTCGCTGCCCAGCGCGGCCAGCACCAGCGCCACCCATTTGCCGGAGATGCGGTCGAGTAACTGACGGCTGGGGCACTGCGCGAAGAACGCGTCGTAGTCCAGCTTTTCCTGCGCCCGTCGCTGGGCTGCCGTCCTGGTCGGCATCGGCCGCTCCTTCGTACCGCGCGGTGGCATACGCACTTCGAAGTGCGTACTTCCTGTTGGAGAGTTACTCGCCCATTGTGGGGTAGCGGTACCGACAACTCCACAGGAGGCAGCACATGTCCACCACATTTCGCGCCGCGGTCGTCCGGACGCCGGGCGGCCCGGACGCCATCGAGATCATCGACGTACCGGTCATCGGCCCCGGTCCGGGCCAGGTCCGGGTCGCGATAGCCGGGGCCACGGTCAATCCCGTCGATTTGGCGATCGCCGCCGGGGTGTTCCACGAACTCGGATTGATCGACCAGCCCGACCACACGGGTCTGGGCTCGGACTTCGCGGGCACCGTCACCGCGGCCGGTCCGGATGTCGACCTGCCGGTGGGCAGCCGCGTCGCGGGCCTGCTCGGCGGATTCGACCGCGACTTCGGCACCTACGCCGAACAATTGATCGTCTCGGCGAGCGACATCGTCGCGGTGCCCGACGGGCTCGACCTGATCGCGGCGGCCACGGTGCCGCTGAACGGCTTGGCCGCGGCACAGACGGTCGACCTGCTCGGCGACGGCGGCGGCCGGAGCCTGCTGGTGACCGGGGCGGCGGGCGCGGTCGGCGGCTACGTCGTCTCGCTCGCCCAGGATCGCGGCTGGCGGGTCACCGGGCTGGCACGCGCTGAGGACGAGGAGTTCGTGCGCGGTCTCGGCGCCGACTTCACCACAACGGCCGTGCCCGGCTGGGACGCCGTCGCCGACGGTGCGGCGCTCCAAGAGGAGGGGCTCGCCCTTGTCCGCGACGGCGGCCTGTTCGTCGGCGTGCGGCCGGGTATGGCGCCGGCCGAGCAACGCGATATCACCGTGCGTACCGTGGAGACGCGGTTCGACGCCGCCCGGCTCGCGCAGCTGCTCCACGACACCGCGACCGGCCGCCTTCCGGTGCGTGTGCACGCTGCGGTACCGCTCCAGCAAGCCACCGCGGCGCACCGCGCGGTCGCGAAGGGCGGTGTGCGCGGGAAGTACGTGCTACGGCCCTGAAGTCCGGCGCGGCATCGCTTCGCCTATGGTTCGGGCACGGCACCGGCAATCGGTGCACGTGCACTCGGTCGCCGACCCGAGCCGAGGGCGGACCCCAGCTCGCCGAGCGTGCGGACGGTAGTCCAATCTTGCAACGTTTCCGCTGGTCAAGAGCGGATTGCGAACGGAGAACGCCTCGCCGATTCCGCGGACGATTCATTACTTGCCATGTCACGCTGCTGCGGTCCGCAGTTCCTCGGCAACTGGCAGGAAGGATCGATGACGCGTATGTCGCAAGGAGTTTCGATCGTCGGGACCACCTCGGAACAGCTCGCCCGCATCGCCCTGGAAGGGGCTTGGGACCCCCAGGGGCAGGTTCGCCCCGAAGCAGTGCAGTTCGCGTCGAACTTGGTGACCGCGGTGCGGGAGCGCAGCGGCGAAGGGCTGGTGCCCGGCGACGTGGCGGACCTGGTGAACCGGGCACTGAACGTGGCCGTGCCGACGTTCCCGCGCATCGAAGTATCCGGCGGGATCAAGCTGTCGGCGCACATGCTGCGGCAGACCACCACCCGGCCGTGCCCGCTGGTGGTCTTCCCGGCGGGGTGGACACCGTTCGGGTGGCCGTTGTTCGAGTACGCCTACCTGACACTCGCGGCGAAGGGCTACCACGTGCTGGCCTACACGCCGCGGGGTATCGGGCTGTCCGCCCTTCCCGGCACGGACGTGCCGTGGTTCGGCACGTCGGAAGGCACTGTCGATGTCGCCGGTCCGAAGGACCGGACGGACGGCTCCACGGTGCTCACCTACGCGATAGAGGCCCTCGCGCCCAGCCGGATCGCCTTCATGGGCGAGTCCTACGGCTCGGGCATCAGCCAGCTCGTGGCCGCGGAGGACGAACGCGTCGATGTCGTCGTAGCCCTGAGCACCTGGGGCAACCTGGCGACCAGCATGTACGACAACGGCACCCGCCACCTGCGGGCCGTCGAGGCGCTGATCGGCTTGACCGGCGGCGCGCAGGAGGAGAAGTTCGACGAAGAGGCGCTGGAGATCCTGGCGAAGTTCGACGCGGGTGACGACATGGATCCGGTGGTCGACTGGGGCAACGAGCGCGCTCCGGAGCGCTACGCCGGTTCCCGCGAGATTCCGACCTTCTTCTCCAACACCTGGCACGAAGGACTTTTCCCGGTGAACCAGGTGCTGGAGACCTTCGAGAAGCTCCCGCGACCGAAACGGCTGAACATGTGGATCGGCGACCACGCGGCGCCGGAAGGCCCCGGCCTGATCGCTCCGCCCGCGCACGGCGCAGGACCGAACGTGCCCTTGCTCGAGGCCTACGCCTGGCTCGATCACTATCTCAAGGACGAAGACAACGGTGTCGACCAATGGCCCGAGATCAGCAACCAGGTCATGTTCACGTACGTGACCACTCCGGCATCGGGCGACGGCCAGAACGTCATCGTCGAACCGGCGCGGCGCGAGGAGAAGGCATCGTGGGCCGACGTCACCACCCACACCGAATCGCTGTTCCTGACCGATGTGCGCGAGGGCGGCGACGGTGGCCTGAGCCCCGACCTCGCGTCCGGCTGGCAGCGTAGCTTCGTCGTCGGCGCCGAGCCCGAGGTCGTGGCCATGGACAAACTCATGCGGACCGGCCAGGAAGAGTGGGCCGGGAATCCGAAGATCTACCGCACCGACGAGATCGACCGCGCGCATGCCCTGGTCTGGTCGACGGGACCGCTGCTGGCAGCGCGAGGCGGCATCGCCAGGCAGATCCGTGGCGTGCCCCGGCTGGAACTGACCGTCGACAGCTCCGACGAGTCCGCGACGGTCGTGGCCTACTTGCTCGACGTGGCCGAGGACGGCACGGCAAGAATCATTACGCACGAGCCCAAGACGATCGAGTCGGATCTACCCGCCACTGTGGCGTGGGAATTGCAAGGCGCCGCCTACGACGTGCCGGACGGTCACCGAGTGGTGCTGGTCGTCGACGGCATGGACCCGTTCTATTCCACCGTCAACCGGGTCGGGTCGACCATCACGATCAGTGCACCCGATGACGCGCCCTCCTGTCTGGAGTTGCCACTCGGCTGACCGTGGACGTGGCCCGGGGCCGGTACCGGCCCCGGGCACGCGCAACTGCGACACCGGAAGGCGCTCGGCTGCTTCAGTCGGGTGCGAATGTCACCACCAGTACGTCGCGATAGGCCGGGCGCGCGGCATCCACTGGACGCACTGGGGAGACACTGTGCAGAGTGCGGCGGTCGTCGCTCACCAAGAGAGTGCCCGGGCGGCTGAGCGTGGTGCTCAGCAGGCGCCTTCCGCTCGAGTCGTACACCGAACTCGCACCGCCCGCGGCGTTGTCCCGCCCGATCAGCAGCGAGGACACCAAGGTGACGCCGTCGCGGTGACGGCCTTCCGGTGTGGGCAGACCGGTCGCGCCTGCCGAGGCGACGACTCGGAAGGGATGGACCTTCGCGCTCCACCTGGCGGGTGTGTCCAGCGTTGTCGCCAACCGAGCGAGCAGCCGCAGCAGTGCATGGAGCGCGCAGTCGGCCACGAAGCCGTCGGTCAAGGGCTCGAAAGTGCGGTCCACACCGATGTAGAGGGGATTCGAGTTCTCCGGCTGCACGAACGGATCCTGCGGCATCAGCCGGATCCGCCCGGTCGGTCCGGTGAGCGAGAACTGCCCGTACCGACGCAGCCTGCGCGTGCCGCAACCGTCGGCGTAGACGTCCGTGCACAAGTGTTCCCAGTGCCCGCGGAAACGCTCCCAGTCCACCTGACCGAGACTGGACGTGGTGAGGGGAGCAGGTACGAGATGGACGCCATCGGTGGCCAAGGCGTCGCTCGCCACGCGCACCACCTGCTCGGCCTTCTGTGCCGCGTGTTCCGGTGATCGCCGCGCACCCGTTCGAGCCACGGCCGGGAAGCGCTTCATCGGCGCCATCGAGCGGTCAACGGGTGGCGGCCCGGGTGGGCGCGGAGATGATGCGGTTGGCCTTGGCTTTGACCGCGTCGGGCAGGACGTGGTCGGCCAGGCCGAACGCCTTGGTGAGCAGCGAGGCGGCGAAAATCTGCTGCCGGTCGCCGAGCAGGGCTTCGACGCCTTGGCGCGCGACGTCGGCGGGGTCGTCCTTGGGTAGGTGGCCGATGCGAGTACCGAGCATCCCGGCGCGGCGGAAGAAGTCGGTGTCGGTCGGGCCGGGCATCAGCGCGGTCACGGTGACGTCGGTGTCGCGCAGTTCTTCGCGCAATGCTTTGGCGAACGACTGGATGAAGGATTTGGACGCGTTGTACACCGCTTGCCGGGCGCCCGGCATCGTGGCGGCGATGGATGAAGTGAACAGCAGTTTGCCGTCGTTGCGAGCGACCATGTCGCACACGACCAGTTTGGCCAAGTGCACCGTCGAGCGAACGTTCAGATCGATGACGGCGAGTTCGTCGCCGAGGTCGGTCTCGGCAAAGGCGCCTCCGCGGCCGACGCCCGCGTTGAGCGCGACGGCGTCCGGCTTGCGGTCGTTCTCGGTGGCCGCGCGGTAGAGCTGCTCGACACCGTCGGCGGTCCGCAAGTCGACCTGCACCGGCCGCACCTCGTGCTGCGGGTGGCGCAGCGAAGCGGCGGCGGTCTCGATGGCATCGTCCTCCGCGGCGATCACGACGTCGTAGCCGTGCTCGATGAACTGCCGGGCCAATTCGAAGCCGATACCACTGGAGGCTCCGGTGACAAGTGCGAGTGGTCTGTCGGTCATAGGCTGCGGCTACCCACTCCGGCCGCCCCCATACCCGCTGGTTCGACGCAGCGCGGCAGCGGCCGGGGGCCCGCTCGCCTCGGTGTGGGCGCGACCGGCTCGGTAGTCTGCAAGAGTGTCCGCCGCGCCCGCCGACGCCGACGCACCGATCGTTCCGGTGCGAGACGGAGTGTTCTTCACACTTCCCGCTGCCTTGCCGCGCGGCCGCCACAATCTGGGGCGAGAGCAAGTGATGGCGGCGCAACGGGAACGGCTGCTGGTGGCGGTGACCGAACTACTGGCAGCGCGCGGTTACGCCGGCTTCGGCCCCACCGACGTCGCGAAGCGGGCCGGAGTATCGCTTGCGGCTTTCTACGATGCGTTCGCCAACAAAGACGAGTGCGTCTTCGCGGGCTACGACCGCTTCATTCAGGTGCTGCTGACCCAGCTCACCGGCGCGGAGCTGGCAGGCCGGGACCGGCGGTCCATCGTCGCCGAGGCGCTCGGCCAGTACCTCGGCTCACTGCAGAACGACCTGGTGGTCGCTCGGGCTTACCAGGTGGAGATCGACGCATTGGGTCCGGCCGCGCGTCGGCGCAGACGGAAGTCGATCCGGCTGTTCGCGGAGTACATCCGAGGTCTGGTGCGAAGCGCGACGGGGAATCGGCAGCCGCTGCTGTCCGTCACCGCTTATATGGCCGTCGTCTACGCCGTCCGTCAACTCACCGCCGACGCGCTCGATGAGTCGGACGAGCCGGATCTGACCGTGCTGAGCGCCGACTTGGAGCCCTGGCTCACCGATCTGTTCCGCGAACACTGATCCCGGCGTGCGCGGTAGCTCGGCTTGACACGACAGCCGCTGTCCCGCAGCATTGGCGTAAAGCTCATTACTTCGATACCGCCCGCATCGGCGTGGCACGCCGCCGACCGTCCGATACCGCCGTCGTCGATCCTCGCGACGGATGCCTTCGTCGAGAATCTCGAATGGCCGTAACAATCGCACTCTTCACTCGTGACCTGCGCGTCCACGACAATCCGGCTCTGCTGGCCGCCGTCCGCGAGGGCGCGGCGGTGATTCCGCTCTACGTCGTCGACGATCGCATCGTCGGCAGCGCCCGACCGGCCGGGAACAAGCTCCGCTTCCTCTCCGCCGCGCTGGCCGAACTCGACGCCGAGCTCCGCTGCGCCGGAGGACAACTGGTGGTTCGGCACGGAGACTATGTCGACGCGGTGGATCGCGTTGCCGCCCAGGTGCACGCCGACAGCGTCCATATCGCCGAGGACGCCACCTGGTACAGCCGCTGCAGGCTCCGGGCGCTACGGGAACGGCTGGAGCGCCGCAGCTGTCTGCTGCACACCCATTCCGCCACTCTCACCGCCGTGGATCCCGCCGACTGCGTCCAGCACCGGCCGGACGACGAGATTCCGGACTTCGCGACCTACTTCCGCCGATGGCTGGCGGCGCCGAAGCGACGCCCACTGAGCAAGCCCACCGAACTGATCGTCCCCCGCATCGACAGTGATCCCGTGCCGAGGTTCGACGGACTCGGCGACGCGGTCATCTCACCGCAGCTGGCGGTGGGAGGGGAGATCACGGGTCGTGCACTGTGGCGGGGCTGCACCGCCGACCGGCGGCAATCACTTGGCCGGTCGACGGGTGACCTCACCCGCGAGGGATGCGCGCGCCTGTCGCCGTATTTGCATTTCGGTTGCCTGTCCGCCGCCGAAATGGCGTACCACACCGACATGGCGACGACGGAAGGACGCGCGTTCGTCCGCCAGCTCGCCCGGCGCGACTTCCATCTGCAGTTTCTCGTCGCCCGGGCCGACATCGCGCGGTCCGGTGATCGTCCGGACGAGCGGCAGACGCACGATCCCGTCGTCGTCGGCGCTTGGCGCGACGGCCGCACCGGATATCCGATCGTCGACGCGGGCATGCGGCAACTGGCGGCGCAAGGATGGATGCCGGAGCGCGCCCGCGTGATCGCCGCCGGTTTCCTCACCACGACGCTGCGTGTGGACTGGCGGATCGGCGCGGAGCATTTTCGCCGGTGGCTGCTCGACGACGCCGCGAGCGACCGCTTGACCTGGCAGCAAGCAGGGCGTTTCGATCCGGGAGCGGCTGGCAGCGCCGAACGTTACGACCCGGACGGGAACTACGTGCGGCGCTGGATTCCGGAACTGGCTTCGCTGCCGGGTTCGGAGATTCATCGCCCGTGGCGCCACCGCGTGCCGACCTCGGTCTATCCCGCCCCCATCACGGGCACCGTCTACGCCTGACCGGCCGGTCGGGCGGTTTCGCCCGCGCCCTGTCGGGTACCGCCGCGACGGACGTAGTTCGTCAGCCCGTCCCGAGAGTGCGAGGGAGATCAACTATGGCAACCACGATCGACTCGACCACCGACGCGATCGATTTCCTCATCCAGCAGCACGACCGGATCCGGCAGTTGTTCGTCGAGACCGCCGATACCTCCGATCCCGTGGAGCGCGAGAGCAAGTTCTTCGAGCTGCGCCGCCTGCTCGCGGTGCACGAGACAGCCGAAGAGGAGATCATTCATCCGCGCGCCCGGCGCGAGCTCGGCGACGGCGGCGCCATCGTCGACGCACGGCTGGAAGAGGAGAACAAGGCCAAAAAGCAGCTCGCCGAGCTGGAATCGCTGTCCATCAGCTCGATGGAATTCCAGGTCAAGCTGGCCAAACTGCGCGAAGCGGTGCTGGCGCACGCCGACCATGAGGAACGCGAGGAATTCAATCGGCTGCGCGCGGAACTCGACGACGAGACTCTGCAGCGGCTGCGCCGGACGGTCGAACTCGCCGAGACGATGGCGCCGACCCGGCCCCATCCCGGCGTGGAATCGGCCACCGCGAACGTTTTGGTCGGCCCGTTCGCCGCAATGATGGATCGCGCCAAGGACATGATCAGCAAGCCGAAGCATTGACCCGGACCGTGTCACGGACGCCGACGGCACGCGACCCCCGAGGAGCCGCGCGCCGCGCCGTCAGCGCCTGAAGTGCCGCGTCGGACCCGGCACAAGGCACTACCGAGGTCAGTCCGGAATGTGCGACTCGTGCGTGAACGGCTTGGTGCCGCGGACCGCGGGTTCGCCTTCCGGATTGGTCTCGGCCCCATGATTCACGCGGTCATCGGAGCGGAGCCATTCGGTGACCGGGTTGTCGATGTAGCGCCATTCCGTGCCGGACGGCCACGGTCCCTGCCCTTCGTTCCATGGGCCGCGGGCACTCGCGGTGCCGTTGGACATGTTGAACGCCACATTCTGGAACCGATCGTCGCCGGGCAGCGCACCGGGCGGGAAATTTACCGGCAATTCGTTCAGCGCCGCGGTGAACTGCTGGAAATGCGCGATTTCGCGCGTCATCAAGAACGACAGCGTGTCCTGCACACCGGGATCGTCGGTGAACTGCTTGAGGTATTCGTAGACGATTTTGGCGCGTGACTCCGCGGCGAGATTGCTGCGCAAGTCGACCGAGGGCTCCCCGTTCGCGTCGACGTACGCACCCGTCCACGGCACACCT
The DNA here is from genome assembly GCF_053602135.1 of Nocardia sp. NPDC004573. Classification (NCBI taxonomy): domain Bacteria; kingdom Bacillati; phylum Actinomycetota; class Actinomycetes; order Mycobacteriales; family Nocardiaceae; genus Nocardia; species Nocardia sp. NPDC004573. The sequence continues at coordinate 31,247 of NZ_JBSGDA010000005.1, read as the reverse complement.
GCGGAGTCCTTCACCACGGGGCCGCCGCCGCTCAGTGCGAAGTACATCGGATTCACCGCGACCTGATGGATCACCTCGTCACGTCCGCCGGGCGTCGCCACGACCGGCATCCAGTCGCACCGCTGGTTGGCCTGCTTCAAGTCGTCGTTGAGTCCGTCGAGGAGCATGGTGATCATGGCGCCGACGATCTCGAGGTGACTGAGTTCCTCGGTGGCGATGTCCATGAACAGGTCGTAGGTCTTCGGATGCTTACCACGCAGCATGAACGCCTGATTGAAATATTGCATGGCGGCCTTCAATTCGCCGTTGGCGCCGCCGAATTGCTCCTGCAGCAGGGTTGCGAAGCGCGGATCGGGACGGTCCACGCGAACTTCGAATTGGAGATCCTTGTTATGGGTGAACATCGCTCTCCTTACCAGTACGGTCGGCTGTTCGAGATGGCTTCCGGTGCCTAACCCAGCGCAGGACGAGCAAGAGAGGTGTTGCTGTTTCGCTGGCGACGATACGGGTTTCGGCAGCCGGTCTTTCGCAACGACACGAGGCGTGACGATCCGGCGAGCGCCGTCGCTCATCGGTACGCACGGTGCCCGTCGTGCGGGCGCTGGCTCTGGTGCGACGGACGTCCGGCTCCTGGGCTGCGAGCGGGCGCGAGTGGCGGACTGTGACCTGGCTGCCCAGTACGCATGGCGGCCACGAGTTCCGCGCAGATATCGTGCGCGCCGAAACGCGGCGCCCAGCCGAGTTCCCGGCGGGCTTTGGCCGAGTCGACTAAGCAAGCGCGGTCGGCGAGGGTCAGCCACGCCGGGTGCAGCGGCTGCAGCCCGGTGCGCCAGCCGGCCCACGCGGCGGCGTCGACCACGCGCCGGGGCGCGGGCAGGCGGAACCCCCCGAACATCGCCGCGAGCGCGTCAGCACCCAGGCCGGGTTCGGCGGCGAGATTGAACGCCCCCGCCGCACGGTGCTGCAGTATCCGGCGGATCGCCGCGGTCACGTCCGAGCTGTGCACCAGTTGCAGCCGGAAGTCGCGCCACAGTGGCACGGGGAACAGGCGCGTGCCGATCACTCGCCGCGGCAACCAGGGCGGCAGGATCCAGTCCGCCAGTTCCGCGGCGGCCTCGGCCTGCGCGATCCCGCACGGACGGACACGCGCGATACGGATCTCGGGATGCCGAGCCTCGAAGCGGTCCAGCTGCGTCTCCAGCGCCGCCTTGGACATGCTGTACGCGCTGCCGAGCACGCCGGACAGTGGCCATTCTTCCGAGACCCGCCGCCACCGGTGGGCCGGGGCGTAGGCGGCGCAGGAGGACGCGGCGACGAGCTGGGGCACCGCCGTCTCCGCCACGGCGCGCAGCACGTTTTCGGTGCCGATCAGGTTCGTTCTGCGCATCGGCGGATCACCCAGACGCGGATTGATCGCCCATGCGAGATGGACGAGCACGTCGGCGCCCGCACACGCGGCCCTCAGTATCTCGGCGGAGCCGGTGGCACCGATATCGCAGGGCACCCACCGGACGGCCACGTACGGTTCGCATGCGCGATCGGGTGCGCGCCGCGCGATGCCGACGATCTCGCAATCGTCGCCGCGCAAGGCGCGCAACAGCGCCGTTCCCACATTGCCGCTGGCCCCGGTGACGACGACTTTCATCGGCCGCGCCGCCCGGTACCGCCTCGCGAAGTCGCCGGCATGGGCCACCTCCTTACCATCGCCCGGGTACGCCGTCGGTGGTAACGGATGTCGCTGCGGCTCGCTGGGGGACATGGTGGTCTGCGACCTCGAGCCAAGCAGCGCTGTCGGCAGGCAGCGCACCGTCCGGCAACGGTTCGCTGGACACCAACACCCGCTCGTGCCGGGGCAGCGCGGTCGGCTCACCCGAGATATTCACGATGCACGCCAGGCCGGGCGCGCGATGGAGTGCCAAGACCCCCGGATCGCTGGGCAGCCAGGACCACGCGCCCTCGCCGAGCGCGGAGTGCTTGCGGCGCACACCGAGCGCTCGGTGATAGAGAGCGAGCATCGAGTCCGGCTCCCGCTTCTGCAGCTCCGCCGTCAGTGATACCCAGCGCTGTGGCTGCGGCAACCAGGTCGGGGTGTCGCCCGGGCTGAACCCGAACGGCGGACGGAATCCGCTCCACGGCAGCGGTACGCGGCACCCGTCCCGCCCGCGCGCCGTGCGGCCCGACCGCTCCCACGTCGGGTCCTGCAGCACCTCTACCGGAAGGTCCTCGAGCTCTTCCAGACCCAGTTCCTCGCCTTGATAGAGATAGGCGCTGCCCGGAAGCGCGAGCATCAGGAGCAACGCCGCTCTGGCGCGCCGCCGGCCCAGCGCCACGTCGACGGGGCCGTGCGATTCGTGCTGTGCACCGCCGCCGCGGGTGGACGCCCGTCCGTAGCGGGTCACATGCCTGGTGATGTCGTGGTTGGACAGCACCCAGGTGGGTGGCGCTCCGACCGCATCCAGTGCTCGGGTCGTGCAATCGACCACGGCACGCAGCGCGTCGGCGTGCCAGGAACAGCGCAGGAAGTCGAAGTTGAACGCGGTGTGCAGTTCGTCCGGACGCACGTAGCAGGCCAGGCGCTCGGGTTTGGCCACCCACGCTTCGGCGACGAAGACCCGATCCGGGCCGTAGGACTCCGCGATCGCGCGCCAGCTCCGATAGATGTCGTGCACCTCCGGCCGGTCCCAATGAGGATGGTCGGTCCGATCCGGCGGCTCCAGCATGTCCTCGTGATCGGTCTGGATATCCGGTAGATCGGCGTGCTTGATCAAGCCGTGCGCCACGTCGACGCGGAAGCCGTCCACCCCGCGATCCAGCCAGAAACGCAGGATCGACTCGAACTCGGCGCGGACGTCCCGATGCTGCCAGTCCAGATCGGGCTGGTGAGCGTCGAACAGGTGCAGATACCACTGGCCATCCGCCACGCGAGTCCACGCCGGGCCGCCGAAGACGCTTCGCCAATTGTTGGGCGGACCGCCGGACGATGTGCCATCCCGGAACAGATAGCGGGCTCGCTCCGGTGAACCCGCCCCGGCCGCCAGCGCTTCCTGAAACCACGGGTGCTGATCGGAGGTGTGATTGGGGACCAGGTCCACGATGATGCGCATCCCCTGCGCATGGACCTCGTCGATCAACTCCTGCGCGTCCGCGAGTGTGCCGAACCGGGGATCGATGTCGCAGTAGTCCGCGACGTCGTAGCCGCCATCCGCCATCGGCGAGGGATACCAGGGAGTTATCCATATGGCGTCGACGCCGAGATCCCGAAGATAGGGCAGCCGAGACCGGATACCCGCGATATCGCCGAGACCGTCGCCGTCGTCGTCGCCGAAGCTCCGGATGTAGATCTCGTAGATCACGGCGTCGCGCCACCAGGAAGCATCAGCGGCCATCGTCGCCCTCCTCTCGGCTCGTTCCAGGCCGGTTACCCGGAATCGGAGGTCGTAACGTCGGCGAGGTCGAGCGCGGAAGCAGGGCGTGGGCCTGCGGGCCACGGTGTGGTCCGTGCGGGGCCGGGTAGTCGCGGAACATGGGTACTACAGCTCCACTTCCGGAAGAACGAGCAGGCGCCCCGCGACGAGCCGTGGTGACCGGGGGCGACTCCGGGATAGGTGCGGCGATCGCCGTCGCCCTCGCCGCGGGCGGGACCGACGTCGGGCTCACATTCCGCAGCGATCAGCGCGGCGCGCAGGACACCGCCGCACAGGTCCGCGAGCAGGGGAGGACCGCGGCCGTGCGCCACTTGGATCTGACGGACCTGCCGTCCGCCGCGTCGGTCGTCGACGAACTCGCCGACGAACTCGGTGGCGTCGATGTGCTGGTGAACTGCGCCGGGACCGGGTCGGCGCAGAGGGTGATGGAGATGGACTTCGACACCTGGCGGCACGTGCTGTCGGTCGACCTCGACGGCGCGTTCCTGTGCGCCCAGCGCGCTGCCGAACACATGATCGCCGCGGGCAACGGGGGACGGATCATCAACATCACCAGCGTGCACGAGCACGCCCCGCGCGTCGGTGCCGCGCCCTACTGTGCGGCCAAGGCGGGGCTGGGCGCGCTGACGAAGGTGCTGGCGCTGGAACTCGCCGAACACGACATCACCGTCAATTCCGTGGCGCCGGGCGAGATCTCGACACCGATGACCGGTCAGGAAGACGTCGACCCACGTGAGCAGTCCCGCCCCGGCGTTCCGCTGGGACGAACCGGTCACGCCAAGGAGGTCGCCGCCGTGGTGGCGTTCCTCGCCACGCCGGAGGCCGGCTATGTCACCGGCGCGTCCTACGTCGTCGACGGTGGCATGCTCCTGATGGGACCGCAGGCGAGCAGCCTGTTGACCGACGAGAAATGGCGCACGCCTTGAGGTCGCGCAGCTACCTTTCCGCTACCGGGCTGAGGCAGCTGGCAGGCGGATCGACGAACACGCACAGGGCCGGGCCACGGGTGGGACGGTAGTTGTCCGGGACTCCGCCCCCGGCGATGACCTGCGTGTAGGTGCCGACGGCGTCGGTGGGGCGGCGGGTGAGCGTCGGGTCGGTGCGCACGTCCACGGTGTAGAGGCCGAAACGTGGTGTGTAGCTGCCCCATTCATAGTTGTCCGTGAGGCTCCAATAGTTGTAGCCCATGATGTTCATGCCGTCGGCCTTGGCGCGCTGGATCCAATAGACGGTGTCGCGCAGATGATCGCTGCGGGTGTAGCCGTCGGCCCGCGGACGGCCGTTCTCGGTGGGCATCCCGTTCTCGACGACGTACAGCGGCTTGCCCGGCAATCGGCGCGAATAGTATTGCAGCGCATAGTAGATGCCCTCGGTGCGCAACGGCAGATCCCAGATCTGAGGGCCGGGAAGATCGGGCATGGCCGAACCACTGGCTCGCACGATGGACTCGATCAGCGACCGGGCCGGGTCGTAGGCGAAGTAGTAGTCGACGCCGACGTAGTCGAGCCGATCGGCGATGCGGTCGATCAACGGCCCGTTGACCTGCGCCTCGGATCCGGCGACGTAGCCGACATTGCTGGTCACCTGCGCACCGGGCTGCCTCTGGTGGATGTAGTCGTAGGCGGCGTTGTGCACCTGAGCGACCCGCTCCAGCATCTCTGCGGCGTCCGCGGCGCCCCGGCGGACCTCGTGCATGATGTAGGCGACGGGTTCGTTCACGGTCACCCACAAGGGATTGCGCGAGGCGTAGCGATCGACGACGGCGCGCATATTGGCCAGCCAGTCGTCGACCATGCGTGGATTGCGCCAGCCCCCTCGGTCGACCGCCCAGCCGGGATACACCCAGTGGTCGAGGGTGATCATGGGGCGCATCCCGGCCTGCTCGACGCTCGCGATGACCGCGTCGTAGAAACGGAACGCGCCCTCGTCCCATACTCCCGGCGCGGGTTGCACTCGAGCCCATTCGATCCCGATCCGGAACACCCGCGCCCCGAGGTCCGCCGCGAGTTGGATGTCCGACGCGTATCGGCCATAGAAGTCCACCGAATCGCCCAGGCCGTCGTAACCGGGAGTCGCGCCGGCGTACCGCGTCCAATTGCTGTCCGGTGTATGGCCTTCGGACTGGAATCCGGAGGTCGAGACCCCCCACAGGAAGTCCCCGCCCAGCGCCGGTAGGCCTGCCACCGGCTGCACCGGCGGGGTGGCCGGGGATTGCGTGGTGAGCAGCAGCGTGGATGCCGCGCCGGCGAGCGCGGCCAGGACGTACCGACGGAACCGAGATCGCATTGGCCCAGACTAACCGCGGCGGTCCACCGATTGTCGGAATCCGCGTATCAGCGCGATTCGAAAAGCCTGCCCCCGGGCGCTATTGCATGGCGAAGCGCAACAGGGCCTGCATGTCACCCTGCTTGATCTTGCCTTGCCGGTTGAGCACTTCGAGTTGCCACTGGTCGCCGTTGCGGAACGCGCGCGCCACCGCATTGGCGTTGTCGGTGCCCAGCAGCGAGGGCCAGATATCCGCGACTTGCTGGCTGCTGCCGCCGGTGGCGTCGTAGATCTTGAAGGAGATGTTGTTCGCCTTCTCGAAGGAACTGCCCTTTTTGAAGGCGGCGGCGACGAAGATGATCGCGTCGATCGCGGTGGGGACGTCGGCGAAGGTGACGTGGATGGTCTCGTCGTCCCCGGAGGCGGCGCCGGTCTGCTCGTCGCCGGTGTGCGCCACCGAGCCGTTGCCCAACGGGTCGAGCGAATCGAGTCCCGCGAACCGCACCGGCTCGCTGCCCTGCATGAGGACGGCGATCAGATCGAGGTCCACCCCGCGTTTGCGGCGTGCCCAGCCGAGTGCGCCGCCGCTCGTGCCGGCGGACGGGTCCCAGCTGACTCCCACACTCAATTTCGCGATACCCGCGAGGTCTGCGGCGCCGTCTTCTTTCCTGAGCGTAATCACGACATCAGGATACTGATGACGGCCTCCCGCGCCCGGCGGGCGAATCAGTCGGCCGGAAGCGCCGGCCGGGTGCGGTGCGCGTGCTGCCGAACGGTCACCTGTATGCGCGTCGCGCCCACCAGGCTTTGATCAGACCGGCCGCGCCGACTCGGGCTCGCCTCCGGTTCGGCACGGTGGCGCGATGGTCGAAGACCGCGAACCCGCTGTCCTCGATACGGTCGAGGATCTCCGAGTAGAGCGTCGCCGCCGTCGTGACGCACGGGCGGGAACGACGGTGCAGCAAGGCGATTCCGTCATGCGCGAAGCGGTAGATGTCGCGGGTGAGCGCATGCTGCGCGGCCAAGGCCTCGCGAACCCTTGGCTCGGTACGCTGCCTCGCCAGACACCAGTGCAGCAGCTCGCGGTCGACTCCGAACGCGGCCAGTTCGTCGGCGGGGAGATACACCCGGTCGCGCAACAGGTCTTCGCCGACATCCCGCAGGAAATTGGTGAGCTGGAAGGCCTTGCCGAGGGCGGCGGCATAAGGCGCTGCCTCGTCGGCGCAGGTGGCCCCCAGGATCGGGAGCAATTGCAATCCGATCACCTCGGCCGAACCATAGATGTAGGTGTCCAGTGCGGCGCGGTCGGGATAGTCGGTGACCGTCAGATCCATCCGCATCGAGGCCAGGAAAGCGTCGAACAGTGCCGGGGGAATGCCATAGCGCTCGGCAGTGTCGAGCACCGCGGGAAGAACGCCGTCGGCGCCGGCGTCGCGGTCGCGGAAGTATCCCGCCAGGGCGTCCAATTGCCGGGCTCTCTCGGCAGGCTCGCGCTGCGGATCGAGATCGTCGAGGATGTCGTCGGCTCGGCGCGCGAACCCGTACAAGGCGTGTACGGCGGGGCGTTGGTCGGGTGCCAGCAGTCGCGTCGCCAGGAAGAAGGTCTTTCCGTGGCGTGCGTTGAGCTTTCGGCAGTACCGGTAGGACCGCCGCAATTCCGGATCGCCGGGCCGGGTGGTGTCGAGGTCGGTGCTGGTCATCTCGATTCCGATCACTCATCGATCGATGCGGCTGGTGGAGAGCGCGGCTCGCACGGGGACGGCGCGCCGCCGCCGGTCGGGCCGGAGGCCGGTGACACGATCCGCGGCCAGACGGCCGGAGATCAGCACCGGCGGTATGCCCACACCCGGCACGGTCGAGCCACCGGCCAACACGACGTTGTCGATGCCGCGGATCATGTTGGCGGGCCGGAACGGACCGGTCTGGGTGAAGGTATGGGCGAGCGCGAACGGACTTCCGGCGAGCATGCCGCGGCGCGCCCAGTCGGCCGGAGTGTCCACGCGCAATAGGTCGACATCGGCGAACCGCGAACCGAGGCGATCCTGCGCGATGTCGAGCATCTGCTCGGCGTAGCTCGCTCCCGCGCGGTCCCAATCGATCCGGCCGCGTTCGAGGTTCGGCGCCGGCGCGAGGACATACAACAGGTCCCGTCCCGCCGGAGCCAACGAGGGATCGGTCGCCGTGGGACGGGTGACCAGCAGCGAAGGATCCCGCATCACCTGCCCGCGGTCGATGACGTCCCGAAACGCTTCCGCCCAGGCGGCTCCGAACAGCAGATTGTGGTGCGCTATCCCGGCTTCGGGCGCGCACCCGACATGGGCGATCACCGCCGACGGGGCGGAGGACAGCGGAACGGGACGTCGTGGTGTGCGCGCGAGCAGGCGGTACGCCTCGTGCAGTTCCGTCGTCAGCACCACGGCGTCGCAGGGGATTCGCTCGCCGCCCGCGGTGCGCACACCGGTGATCCGCGATCCCGTGCGCTCCAGGGCGGTCACCGCGGTGTCGTAGCGGAATCGGACCCCGGCCTCGGTCGCGGCACCGGCCAGCGCATCCGGAAGCGCCCGCATGCCCCCCTGCGGAAAGAACACGCCGCCGACGGTATCCATATACGCGATGACGGCGTAGGCGGCCAGCGCCCGGCTGGGGGCTACGCCCGCGTACAGCGACTGAAAGGTGAAGACGCGCCGCAGATCCGGATCGCGGATGTACCGCGCGACTGCCCGATCCCATCTGCCGAAGCCCCCCAAGGCGATCAACCGCGCCAGCTCGGGAGTGACCATCGACAGCGGGGAGTCGAAATTCGCCGCGATGAAATGATCCATCTCCGCGCGGTACAGACGCGTCAGCCAATTCCGCAGACGGCGATAGCCGTCGGCCGCGCCCGCGCCCGCGAAGCGACGGATCTCCTCTTCCATCCGCTCGGCGCCGGTGTGCACCTGCAGCGTCCGGCCTCCGGCGAAATGCGCCTGGTACGCCGGTTCCACCGGCGCCAGCCGCAAGTGGTCGGCGGCCCGCGCTCCGGCTGCCGCGAAGACGCCTTCGACGACATCGGGCATGGTCAGGACGGTGGGGCCGGTGTCGAGCCGGTAGCCCGCGAGGTCCGCGTGTCCCGCGCGTCCCCCCGGTACCGGATCGCGTTCCACGACGATCACCTCGCGGGACCGGCCGGCCAGGTGCAAGGCGGCGGACAACCCCGCCAAACCGGCTCCGACGATCACGACCCGGTCGGTAGCGCCTTCGATTCTGCGCATCGATGAAATCCTCCTGTCAGGCGACGCGTTCGGTGCAGGCGGCGGCCATGCTCCCGAGGGCGGCGCGCATCGGTGCGGCGAAGAGCGCGGGGGCGAGTGCACTGCGTGCCCGGCACACCCGCTCGGCGATCATCTCCTCGACCCGCGCGGGGGCACCGGACTCGCTGATCAGCGTCCGGGCGCGGGTGATCGCCGCGGCGCCGAGCCGGGGGCGATGCAGCAGTTCCGACAATTCGGCCCGCGCCGACGGAGTCGCCATCTCCCGTGCGAGGACTACCACGCTGGTCGCCGTGCGTTCCCCGAGATCGGTATCGGCGGGTTTCCCGGTCACGGCCTGGGATCCGAAAATTCCGAGAATGTCGTCGCGCAACTGGAACGCCTCACCGACCGCGGCGCCGTATCGCCCCAACGCGTCCAGGACGTTCGCGTCGCATCCGGCCATCACGGCGCCCATCTCCAACGGGCGGCGCACGGTGTAGTTGCCGGACTTGGCTCGGGCGATCGCCAGCACCGCGGCCAGCGGCGGCTCGGTGCGCGCGTCGTTGAGCAGGTCCGCGAACTGACCCGTCGCGAGTTCCACCCGCATGCTGTCGTAGCGCGGCCACACGCGCGCGAGCGCGGACTCGGCGATGCCGCTTTCCCGCAGCATCTGCTCGGCCCATACCAGGCACATGTCCGCGAGCAGTGTGGCGGCGGACTCGCCGTATCGGACGGAGGAGCCGGGCGCGCCGGTGTCGCGGTGCACCGCGGCGAACCGGACATGGGCCGACGGGGCCCCGCGACGGGTCGCGGATTGGTCCATGACGTCGTCCTGCAGCAGCGCGAACGCGTGCAGCAGTTCCAGACCGGCCGCCGCGCGCAGCGCCGTCGGGTCGTCCGGCGCCCCGCACAGCCAACCGAGATACATGAACGTCGACCGCAAGCACTTCCCGCCCAGGGCGTACTGGCACAGAACGTCTTGTGCGCCCAGGTTACGCAGCGCGACCGGGCAAGCTCGCCGAACAAAAGCACCGACTTCCTCGAGTACCGCGCGCCGCACCGCGTCTCGCCACAGCGAGAAGTAGGTCCCGGCGCCGACCACAGGAAGCGCGCTGCCCCAGTCGGTCACGATTGCTTCGGACGAAACGCCGCTCATTTCCGATCCCCTTCGTACGTCGCGGGTAGCCACCCGCACCTCCGTGCTTCGCATAATGATGCACTATCGAGGCGAAAAGCAGCCTTGCCACGTTTGGAAGTCGCCCGCGAAGGCGAAGCCGCCGCTGCATGTCGGCGGCGTGACGCCGGTGACCGCGGCCGTTGCGCCCGGCCCCGCGATGCCGATCGACAATCCGGGGCGCACGCCGGTTGTGGTGGCGGTCGCCCCTGGGCCGACAGCGATCGCGGCGGGGCCGGAAAGATACGTCGAGTCGGACGTCGCTCGGCCGCCGTTCTGCGCGATTGCCAGGGATAGGCTGGTCGGCTCGGCGTCGGCGCTGGCTGCTCCATCGAAGCCATAGGCGGCCGCGGCTCCGCCTGCGCCACTGTTCGCCGAGCACGACCCGTCCGCGCCGGTGTCCTGCGTCGTCGAAGGACCCGGAGCGGGGCACTCCGCCGGGGCGGCGGTGGTGGTGGGTGCGGTGACCAGCAGACCCAGCCAGGCCGCCCCGGCGCCGGCTGTCAGTCCGAGTGATCGCGTAAGAGTGAGTCGATCCATGACGTCCTCCGGTAGGGAGCTTGGGCTTATAGGGCTTCACACTACGCGTCTATTGATGCAAAATCGATGCATCTTGTCGAATTTCTGGAAAGGAGCGGACGACGTGCTGATCCGGAGGCCGCCGGGCAGCAGCTCGCCCTGCGACGTCATCGAAGCCCGGCCGAGTTGGACGCCCGGCATCGCGCGCCGTGACCGCCCGGGGCGGATGCGATCCGGCGATGGCTGAGGAACAAGCCGCTCGGTATACGGTCGGCGCGGTGGCGACGAGACTCGGCATCCCGGTCGCCACCCTGCGCAGCTGGAATCAGCGCTACGCGATCGGACCGCCGCGAGACCGGCCGGGCGTGCACCGCCGCTATTCCGAAGCGGATATCGCGACCTTGCGGCGCATGATCGAACTCGTCAGAGCCGGTGCGGCGCCCGAGGGAGCCGCGCGGCAAGCGCTCGCCGAAGCGCCGGACTCGGCAGCGGACCGCATCGCCCTGCTGGGAGCGGTCGAACGATTGGAACCCGATGTCGCGCTGACCATCATCCTGGCTCGCCTGGCGCGCGACGGGGTCGTCGCGACGTGGAACGAGCTGTGCCGTCCGGCGTTCGCGACCATCGTGGCCGGGCAAACCGATGGGCGCGGCCTGATCGAAGTGGAGCACCTGCTGTCCTGGTCGGTGATCGCGGGACTGCATCGAATGTTCCCGCCGGTCCGGCGTCCGGGTTTCCAGCCACCGATCCTCTTGGCGTGTACCGCGGGAGAGGACCACGTGCTGGCTCTGGAAGTGCTGCGCGCCGCGCTGGCCGAGCGTGGCATCGTCGCGTTGCTGCTGGGCGCGGCGGTGCCCGACGCGGCTTTGACCGACGCCATCGCCCACCATGACCGGTCTTGCGTGCTCATGCTCTGGTCCCAGATGCCCGCGACCGCCGCGCCGGAGACGATCCGCGCTGTGCGGCAGGTCGCCGATCGCGTGCTGGTCGCCGGACCGGGGTGGTCCGCGGTCCGGTTGCCGCCCGAGGTGTCCTACGTCCGCACCCTGGAGGACGCGCTCGGGATCTTGCGTGACCTCGGGCAGGGCGCCGGCTGATCTTGTCCGCTATCGGCCCGAGGGGCCGCTGGTGAACGACCCACATCGGAACACCCGCACTGCGACCGTGGCAGCGCGAGAGCCATCTGGTGCAGGCGGGTGCTCATATCGGTGTCGTCCGTCGGCCGGGCGAGCGGCAACCGCGTCGACCCCAGCGGCGAACTCAGCTGCGAGCCGGGACCGTTGTCGCCGATCGCACGTCCGGGAGACCGAGATTGTCGCGCAGAGTGGTGCCGGTGTATGCGGTACGCAGCGCGCCGCGATCCTGCAACAGCGGAACCACCTTGTCGACGAATTCGTCCAGACCCCACGGCGCCAGGTGTGATCCGAGGATGAAACCGTCGGATCCGTCGTTCTGGACGAACGCGTCGATCTGCTCCGCGACCTGGGCCGGGGTCCCGACCAGGGGACCGCGCTCGAACTGGTCGAGCACCACCTCGCGCAGGTTGAGATTCTTCGCCTCGGCGATCAGATGCGCGTCGATCCGGGCTCGCACCTGATCGACGGCCTCGTCAGACGGCGTGTGGCGATCACCGGGAACGCGCAGTGAGTCCTCGATGCCGACGAAATCGAGCAGTGCGCGCTCGGCGGTGGCGACCAGATCCGTCCAGTACCGCGGATCGAACAACTCGGTCGGCCGGGAGTCGGTTCCCGCCATGCCGCCGGAGGCCAACCCGCCCCGTCGAGGGCGATGCCGAGATGCAGTGGGTTCGATGCCATCCTTCTCCCGTTTCTCTCCATGCGCGAATCGCACGCTGTGCAACGCGCGAACCGGCTCGGCCGTGCTCCGCGACGGCCCGAGCGAGCAGGACGAGGTCCGGCCGATCGTCGGCGGGGTCGGCCGCTACGGTCGCCGGGGAACGGGAAAGGCATGGCCACGTGTAGCTAGCGGAGGGGCATACGGGGCATGGCGTTCGGCGGCCTGCGAGTGTCAACGATTGAGATCAGCTCGAGCTGTGGGAAATACTCGCGGGACTCACCGCGGCGGACGCAGAAGGTACTCCCCGGCTAGCTGGACGGCCTCGTGCTTGGTGTACCCGGGGTGGTCGGTGACGATGAAGTGGCGGCCGATCGCGAGCGCGAACGTGAGGGTGGCTCGTGCCTCGATTTCGTCGGGGTCGGTGATGAATGCCCCGAACATTTTGCGCAAGAACGCCATTCGCTCGTTGTCGATACGCCGCAGGCGGGTCGCGACGGACTCGTCGTGGCGAGCCCATGTCCGCACCGCCAGATCGATCCGGTGCAGGTCCTCGGCGAAGGTCAGCCGGCCCGCGCGGCGGATCCGGTCGGCGGCGTCGCCGCCTTCCGCCTCGGCCTGCGCGAGGACCTCGGTCGAGCAGCGGCGTTCCCACTCGTCGAGCATTTCGGTGAGCAATGCGGGGCGGCCGTCGAAGTACCCGTAGAACCCGCCCTTCGTCACGCCGAGCTCGGCGGCGAGCGTCTCGACGCGGACGGCGTCCGGACCGCCGCGGGCGAGGGCGGTCAGACCCGCCTCGATCCAGCGGGCTCGTGTGGTGCGGGGCACAGCGGGAATCGGGTCACCTCCATTGATCGCGCTGGTTCTATACGTTACCGTACAGATCAACTGTACGGCACCGTATAAACCTTGGGCCACACCGTGATCCAGGCGGACGTCGTCGCGATCGTCCACTTCGCCTTCGGCGGGGTGGGACCGGCCGGAAGAACGCCGGAGTAGGAACACGGGAGGTCACCATGAACAACGGAAAGCGATTGCTCCGCTGGGCCGCTGCGATCATGCTCGTGCTGGGAACGGGGCACCTGGCGCTGCTGACGCTCTTCTCCTGGGACGACGTCACCGGCTGGATCGATCGAGGATTATGGGCAGCCGTTCCGCTCACGCCCGGAGGCACCACGCAGACGACGCAGTCCCTGCAGAACGAGCTCACGTTCTGGGCGGGTCCGGGCAGCTTCTCCGTGCCGCTGATCCTGCTCGGCGCGCTGATCTGGCACCTCGCGGGACGCGGGGTGGCCGTGCCCGCGGGCCTCGGCTGGGCGCTCACGGCATGGTGTGTGCTCGGCGGCGTTCTCCTGGTGCCCTCCCCGTACTTCGTCGGCGCCGTCGCCGGGATGTTGGTCGTTGTGGCAGCCAGAAAGACCGCGGCTTCCGATCAGGGTGAGCCGGTACCCTTCCGCGCTACCTGACCGGCACGATCGGCCTGCCGCCGCCCGGCCCCGGCGCGGGCGGCACCAGTGCGCCTGCGGGCGTATTGGTGTTGGGCGCCGACGCTTTGGGCGGAGGCGCCAGCACCTGCAACGGCAGCGCGGGCGGTGGCGCCGCGGGCCCGCCCCGCGTCTCGGGTGCGGGCTTGTCGTTGCCGCATCCAGGGGCTGTCGCCGAGCCCTGCCTTTCGCCGCATGCCGCTCCCGGACCGGCCGGAACGATCGGCTCGGCGGAGGCGGCGGCCGCGGCGATGATCAGCGAAACCGACACGCCGAGCGGCGCCATCCACAACCGCCGGCCCCGCATGTCGATCACAGCCATATCGGGTCACCGTAGACGGCGACCGAATTGTCGGCCGTAGCCGTGGAGATCGAGACGATCGCGAACGAGCGCAGGCTCACCGCACCCGCGCACGCATCGATCTTGATCTGGATCTGATCGACGGAGATGGAACCATGCGGCCCCGCAAGCGGTTTCGTGCCCAGCGTGATGCTGGTGATGGTACCGGGCTTGATGGTCGTGGACATACTGGGCAGAGCGAGCGCGCTGCCGCCGACCGCGAGGCCGGGCGAGGGGGCGACGGTCACCATGGCGTTCGGGCCGATCGCCCCGGACAAGCCCACGGTGAGACCGTTGGAGACATCGGCCTGGCAGCCGATCTGGTACCCCAACTGCAGCGTCCCGGCGTTCACCGCCTCCCGTCCCTCGCCACCGATATCGGCCGCCGCCGACAAGGTGACGAACCCCTCACGGGTGAACGGCGTCGCGGCGAGATTGGGTACGCGCTGCAGGTCTTCCGCGGTCTTGCTGATCCGCAACTCCCAGCCGTCCTCGGTCTCGACGGAGCGAGATTTGTCTGCCACCTGGTCTGCGGTCGCGGGTGCGGCGGTGATGCCGAAAGCCGCGGTCGCGGCGATGCCGAGCATCGCCATCGTCGAGCCTCTCAATGAATTCCTTAGTCCTGTTAACAGTCGGACGTGATAGTAAGTGACTCGGCCTTATACGAGAAACCCCCACCGCTGAGTAGCAAGGAATTTCGCCGCTCGGGTCAGCGGTGGATATATCCGCGCGTGAGTGGTGCGTCGTCCAGGCGCGGAGCGATGGACTCACCACCGAGAGCCTGCCGCAGGATCGCTTGTTCGTCCTGGATGACGTGCATCACCGCGTTGATCAGGGCCAGGTGGGTGAACGCCTGCGGGTAGTTGCCCCAATGCCGGCCGGTTCGCGGGTCGATTTCCTCGGCGTAGAGACCCAGGGGACTGGCGTAGCCGAGCAGTTTCTCGCACAACTGCTTCGCGCGCTTCTTCTCGCCGATCTCCGACAGCGCGGACACCAGCCAGAACGAACAGATCGTGAAAGCGCCTTCTTCCCCGGCGCATCCGTCGTCGGTCTCATCGACGCGATATCGCAGGACGAGGCCGTCTTCGGTCAATTCCTCGGCGATCGCGAGCACGGTGTTGCGCACCCGCTCGTCGTCGGGCGGCAGGAAACGAACCAGGGGGATGAGCAGGGTCGACGCATCCAGCGACGTGCTGCCGTAATACTGGGTGAACACCCCCCGAGAGTCGACGGCATGGGCGCAGATGTCGGCGTGGATCTCGTCGGCGGCCTTCTGCCAGCGCTGGGCGCGTTCCAGGTCCTGCTGGATGCGCGCCAGCCGGGCGCCGCGATCGGCGGCGACCCAGCACATGACCTTGCTCGAGGTGAAGTGCCGAGGCTCGCCGCGAACCTCCCAGATACCGTGGTCGGCCTCACGCCAGTAGGTCAGGGCGCTCTTGACCGCACGGCCGAGCAGCGGCCAGGCCCGCGCATCGATTTGATCTTGATGTCGGCCGTAGAGGTAGACCGCGTCCAGGGCCGCGCCCCACACGTCGTGCTGGCGTTGCCGGTATGCCTCGTTACCGATGCGCACCGGGCTCGCGTTGTCGTAGCCGCGCAGGTGGGGGAGTGTCTGCTCGGTGAGGTCGGTTTCGCCGCCGATGCCGTAGACGATCTGCATGTCCCGGGCTTCTTCGGTCAGGTCGAGGATATAGGAGAAGAAGTCGTTCGCCTCCCAGGTGAAGCCCAGGGTGTACAGGCCCCACAAGGCGAAAGCGGAGTCGCGGATCCAGGAATATCGATAGTCCCAATTGCGCTCCCCGCCAGGGGTTTCCGGTAGCGATGTGGTGGCGGCCGCGGCGACGGCGCCGGTGGGGGCGAAGGTCAATCCTTTGAGGGTCAGCGCGCTGCGGGTGAGTTCCGCGGTCCACGGGTGGTCCGGGAATCGCCCGCCGGCCAGCCAATGCCGCCAGTGGTGGATCGTCCGCAGCAGCCGCTCCTCGGCCTCCTCGACGTCGCCGGGGGCGTCGCGACTTCCCCAGGCCAGCGCGCAGAAGCGCGTGTCACCGGTCTTCAGCAGGGTGCGGGCGACCGCATGGGTGCCTTCCAAGCCCAGGCGCATGTCGGTGCTCAACGTCAGCTGCAGGTCGGTCCCGTCGGCTCCGGCCTGCGCGAGGTAATAACTGCCGAGGTAGTTCCACCGGGCGCGATACCTGCCGTAGTCGAACGCCGGTTGGCAATCGAGCCCGAATTGGATCTGCCCGGTCTCGCAGTGCACCGTCCGCAGCAGGATGTGCTCGGCGTCGTAGTCCGTGGGCGTGCGCCGGTGGGCGCTGCGCCCGGGTGTCTGGTGCCGCCACGGCCCGACCAGGAGCACGTCGCGCACCGTCGCCCATCCGTCGCCGCTGCGCCAGCTCGTCTCCATGACCATCGTGCCCGGGATATAGCGGCGATCGGTGGGCACCATGAAGTCGGCGGGAGCGAACCGGAAAGAGCCGGCGGAACGATCGAGGATGGCCGCGAAGACACTCGGAGAGTCCATCCGCGGCAGACACATCCACTCGATGGCCCCGTTGGGGGAGATCAGCGCGGTGACCTCGCAATCGGAGATGAACCCGTAGTCGTCGATGCGTGGAAACGCCGTGAGCCGCGGTGCGCGTTCGAACTCGGTCATGCGTTTCTCCCTCGTCTTCTCGGCGCTGATCCGGCCGGTCATCCACCGGCGCCTACCTGCTGCACCGCCTTTCTTCCCGGGAGACACCGCGAGCGGTCTCGAGACATGGGTGATGTGACGCTGCCCCCAGCCCACCACCTGGTGGGTCGGCTCGGCAAGCACTGCGCGCTAACGATGG
The DNA here is from genome assembly GCF_053602135.1 of Nocardia sp. NPDC004573. Classification (NCBI taxonomy): domain Bacteria; kingdom Bacillati; phylum Actinomycetota; class Actinomycetes; order Mycobacteriales; family Nocardiaceae; genus Nocardia; species Nocardia sp. NPDC004573. Next base: position 14,185 of record NZ_JBSGDA010000005.1, on the reverse strand, counting down.
TCCGCCGCCGGGCCCACCTGCGGGCTGACCAGTCGACGAGCGGCCAGCACGGTGGCGGCGCGCCGTTCGGCGACGTTGTGATGGTCGGTGCGGGTGGCGTGCATGGCTGCCGTGCGAGCGAGGTCGGTCAGCATGACGACCAGGGTGATGGGCTGGAACTCCCCGGTGACCAGCCCCTGGTCCTGTCCACGGCGGATCTCGGCCAATTTTCCCGCGATGATCCGGCGGATGGCCTCTTCGGCGGCGGGTATGTGGGTCTGTTCGATCTCGGCCCAGGCCTGGAGCCGGGCGTTGTCGGGGTGGGCGAGGTAGTGGTCGAAGAGTCGGCCCACATAACCGGGCAGGTCCGCGGCGTCGAGGGCGGTCTCGTCGGTGGTCTGGGTGACCCATTCCTCGGTGACCGCCGCGTACAGCTCGTCCTTGCCCGCGAAGTACGCGTAGAGGCGGTCCTTGCTCGCCTTGGCGGCGTCGGCGATGCGATTGATGCGCGCTCCGGCGATGCCGTACCGGGCGAACTCCGCTTTGGCCGCGACGAGGATTCGTTCGCGGGTGGCCTGACCTGCTGCGCGCATGGCCGCATCCTATCTTGCCGAACCTTTTGGTTCGGATATACAGTTGCCGAACCAAAAGGTTCTGGAATGCGCCGGGAACGAGGATGGTTATGGGCTCTGCGGGGACTGGCTGGCGACATCTCGCCGAGCGGGAGAGCGGGGTGACGGCGGCCGAGCTGGACGCGTTGTGGGCCGGCCTGCCGGTAGCGCGCGCCGAGGACATCCTGGGCGAATGGAAAGGGACGGCATTCCCGACCGGGCATCCGCTGCGCAAAGCGTTGTCGGTGAGCCGCTGGTACGGCAAGACCTTCCACAGTCTGCTGGACGCGGAGCCGTTGATCTGCCGGGCGGAGGACGGATCGCTGTTCTCCAACGTCGAGCTCGGCGGCGGTGGGGAAGCCACGCTGTGGAACATCGAATTCCGCGGTGAGGTGACCGCCACCATGGTCTACGACAGCCGCCCGGTGTTCGACCACTTCAAATGGCTCGACGAGAACACGCTGATGGGCATCATGAACGGCCGGCCCGATCTGGTGCTCGCCGACGGCGAGTACTTCTACTTCCTGCTCGAGCGGGCCTGACCGATGGTGACCACCACCGCGGTGCTTTCGCGCGACCCGGCCACGCCGTTCACCGTCGAAACCGTCGAGATCGATGACCCCCGGGACGACGAGATCCGCGTCCGAATCCAGGCCACCGGTATCTGCCACACCGATCTGGTCACCAGGGCGGCGGGTGCGACCGACCATCCGGTGCTGCTCGGGCACGAAGGCGCCGGAATGGTGGAGGCCGTCGGCGCGGCGGTGACCGGTGTGCGGCCCGGCGACCGGGTCGTGCTGACCTTCCGGCACTGCGGCACGTGCCGCAACTGTCGAGCGGGACGGCCGGCGTATTGCGTGCGAGCGGCGAAACTCAATCAATTCGGCGCCCGGGCGGACCGGTCCGCCCGGGTCACCGTCGCGGGAACCCCCGTGCGGGACGGGTTCTTCGGGCAATCCAGCCTCGCCGCGTATGCCTTGACCACCGCCGACAACACCGTGGTCGTCGACACCGAAGTCGAGCCGGCCGTCCTCGCCCCACTGGGCTGCGGGTTCCTGACCGGCGCCGGAGCGGTGCTCAATGTGCTGCGCCCAGACGGGGACTCCCGCGTCGTCGTCTACGGCGCGGGCGCGGTCGGGATGGCGGGCGTGCTGGCGGCGCTGGTGTGCGAGGTCACCGAACTGGTGGTGGTGGAACCGTCACCGGCACGGCGGGCGCTTGCGCTGGAACTGGGAGCCACCGCCGCCCTGGATCCGGCAGCCGACGATGTCGTGCCCGCGATTCGAAAGCTGACCGACGGCGGGGCGACGCACGCTCTCGACACCACCGGGTCGGCGCGGGTGCTCGCCACCGCGGCTGCCGGAGCGGCGATCGGCGGCAGCGTCGTCGCGGTAGGCCTGGGTACCGGGGTCCCCGAGATAGACCTGCGGGACATCGTTCTGGGCGGCAAAGCGATTCGCGGTTGCCTGGAAGGCGACGCGGTGCCCGCGACCTTCATCCCGCACCTGCTGGACCTGCATGCCGCCGGACGGTTCCCCATCGACCGGCTCGTCACGACGTACCCGTATCGCGATATCAATGCCGCCCTTGCGGACCAACGTGCGGGCATGGTCGTCAAACCGGTCTTGACCTGGTGAGGTGACGGAAGCCAGACGTGCGCCGCGCGTCGCTGTTTCCCGCCGGAGCGGCGCCGCCCGGGTTGTCGACGACACGGTCCGCCAGGCGCTGCGCCGGGCAATGGCACGGGTTCTGCCGAATCGGGCAGGCCGACTCATTGGCTGACTCGTCCTTCACGCGCTGGAAGCGCGGGTCCTCCCTGTCTTCGAAGGAGTGGTCGCTGATCGGGGCGACTGGGACGTGGCCCGCGAGGCGCGCCATATTGCCGGCTTCAGGGCGTTGGCAGGCGGGGTGGACACGATCTCGGCTGCACCGATGAATTCTGCGTGGATCCGTCGTCGATATCGCTGGATACATCGACAGCGGTGAGCCTGTGCAGGGACCGTTCCAGCGCGGGAAGAAACACACGGAGGTACTTGGATGCGGAAGTCGACTCCGGGCTTTTACGTATCGCTCGACGGCATAAGCGCTGACGCGGGCAACAGAATTCGGCGCGCGACGGACGACTCGAGCACGAGCAAAACCATCCGGACGAGGACACAGGGGGCGCAGTGAGCGGTACCAGGGTGTTGGTGGCAGGGGCGAGTATCGCGGGGCCCGCGCTGGCCCACTGGCTGCGCCGGCGGGGAGCCGAGGTCACCGTGGTGGAGCGGGCCGCCGAGCTACGGCCCGGCGGGCAGGCGGTGGACGCGCGCGGGGTGGCCAAGGAAGTCATCCGGCGGATGGGGCTGGACGCGGCGGTGCGCGCGGCCTGCACCGAGACCGCCGGCGCACACACCGTGGACGTGGACGGGAACGTGCTGGAGACCTACCGCGCGGATGACAATGGCGGCGACGGGTACATCGCGGAGATCGAGATCCTGCGCGGGGACCTGTCCCGGGTGCTCTACGACGACACCCGCGACGGTGTCGAGTACGTCTTCGGTGACCGGATCGCCGGACTCACCCAGGACGTGGACGGGGTCGACGTGGTCTTCGCGGGCGGCGACCGGCGGCGCTTCGAGCTGGTGGTCGGGGCGGATGGGCTGCACTCGGCGCTGCGAGCAATGGTCTTCGGGCCGCGCGAGCGGTTCGTCCGCCATCTCGGTCTCGTGCTGGCCTTCTACAGTGTGCCCAACGAGTTCGGGCTGGACCGCTGGCTGCTCGAGTACCAGGAGTCCGGGCGCTCCGCGGGCCTGCGGCCCATCCAGGACGCCACCCGGGCGATGGCCATATTCTCCTTCCCCGCAATCGACTTCGAAGTCGACTACCGTGACGTCGCGGCCCAGAAGCATCTGCTGCGTGAGCGGATGGCAGGCCTCGGCTGGTTGACCCCCCGCATCCTCGCGCACCTGGACGACTCCCCGGACTTCTACCTCGACCAGGTCGCCCAGGTGGTGATGGATCGCTGGTCGAGCGGGCGAGTGGGGCTGCTCGGGGATGCGGCGTTCAGTTCGTCGCCGATGTCCGGGCAGGGCACTGGGCTGGCCCTGGTCGGCGCCTATCTGCTGGCCGGAGAGCTGGCTGCCGCCGGGTGGGACCCGGAGGCCGGGTTCGCCGGCTACGAGCGGCGGATGCGCTCGTTCGTCGAGGCCAACCAGGAAATCGGCCGGTTGCACGCGCGCAGCGGCGACGTCCACGGCTCGGACGCCGAGCCGAGCATCGATTTCGAGGGCGAATGGTTCACCGAACTGGTCGAGCGTGCGCTCAACGGCGTCGAGCTGCCCGACTACGCAGGGGTGCCGGACTCCGGGGCCACTGCCGGGCCGCGGGTCACCTTGTCGGCCAACCCGTAGGTTCGCGTTGCCACGGACAACAGGCCCGTCGCTATCCCGGATACGGCGATTCCCAGAGAGAACAATCCTCCTGATGACACGGCCACGTGAACGTCGCAGCTGCCGTTGCGGCCGTCCGGACGGGTGCTCGGCTCGAGCACGGCGCGGGTCCGCGCTCTCCACGCGACTGCTCCGCTACGCCGAGCACTCGGATCCGTGCTACTTCGCGTGGTTGGCGAGGTGCAAAAGGGGGATATCCGCGGAGGGGCCGGATGCGCGTGCGGCATGCGGCGCCCGTGAATGCGGAAAGGGGCTGCCATGGTGTCGAGCACGCTCGCCGCGCTCTACCAGGCGTCGGCAGAGGGTCCGCCCGGTCTGCTGCCCGCGCGCCAGCAAATGGCGTTCTCGCTGGGCTGGCACATCGTGCTCGCCTGCTTCGGGGTCGCGTTCCCCGCCATGATCTACGTCGTGCATCGCCGTGGCATCGTGCGCGACGACCGTACGGCCTTGGGCTTGGCGAAGCGGTGGGCAACGGTGTCGGCGATCCTGTTCGCGATCGGCGCGGTCTCCGGAACGGTGCTGAGCTTCGAAATGGGGCTGCTGTGGCCGGGACTGATGGGCCGCTACGGCGACGTGCTGGGCTTGCCGTTCGCCTTCGAAGGGCTCTCGTTCTTCATCGAAGCGATCTTCTTGGGCATCTACCTCTACGGCTGGGGTCGCATGGCGCCCCGCCTGCACCTCGCCATGCTCGTGCCGATGGGCATCGCGGGGGTGGTCGGCACCTTCTGCGTCGTCAGCGTCAACGCGTGGATGAACAACCCGACCGGCTTCCGCATCGTCGACGGCGAGGTGATCGACGTGAATCCGTGGCGGGCGATGTTCAACGACGGCGTCTATCTGCAGTTCGCGCACATGTGGGTCGGAGCGTTCATGGTGGTCGGGTTCCTGGTGTCCGGGGTCTACGCGGCCGGTCTGTTGCGGGGCCGCCGCGACACACATCACCGACTGGGATTCACCGTCCCGTTCGTCTTCGCTACCGTCGCCGCGCTCGCGCAGCCCCTCATCGGACATGTGCTCGGGATGCGCGTGCACGACACGCAACCGTCCAAGCTGGCCGCGTTCGAACTCGCCCCCGTCCCGGAAGGGCCTGCCCCATTGCGATTGGGCGGAATTCTCGTCGACGGTGAGGTCAGGGGAGCGCTCGAGATTCCGCGCCTGGGTTCGATCATCGCCCGCAATTCCCTGACCGCCCCGGTCCCCGGTCTGGACGCCATACCTCCGGAGGATCGGCCGCCGGTCAACCTCACCCATCTCGCCTTTCAGAGCATGGTCGCCATCGGCACCCTGCTCGCGCTCATGGTGACCGTGTTCTGGCTGCTGCGCTGGCGGCGGCGCGACCCGCTGGCCGAACGCTGGTTCCTGGGCGCTGCGGTAGCAGCGGGGCCCTTGGCGATTCTCGCGCTGGAGTGCGGCTGGATCGCCACGGAAGTGGGCCGCCAGCCGTGGACGGTATGGCAGGTGCTGCGCACCACCGACGCCGCCAGCACCAGCACCGGCCTGTGGTGGAGCTATATCAGCGTGCTGCTGGTGTACCTCGGGATGACGGTGGGTGCGATCGTCGTCCTGCGCTCGATGGCCCGGCGCTGGCGCACCGGCGCCGCGACCATCACCGCCCCGTACGGGCCGGGAGCGTCGCCGGTCGATCAGGCGCAGCGCGCCCGCAGCGTCGGAAAGCCCTGACCGATGGACCTTTCGGACGTGGTCGCGACAGCGATGTTCACCGGAGTGGTGTTCTACGCGCTGTTCGCCGGCGCGGACTTCGGCTCCGGATTCTGGGACCTGACCGCGGGCGGGCCCCGGCGCGGCAGCCGCCTGCGCGTGCTCATCGACCACAGCATCGGGCCGGTGTGGGAGGCCAATCACGTCTGGTTGATCTACATCCTGGTGTTCCTGTGGACCGCCTACCCGAGGGCGTTCGCCGCCATCATGACCACTTTGTTCGTCCCGATGAGCCTGGCTTTGCTCGGTATCGTCCTGCGCGGGGCGAACTTCGCGTTCCGGAAATACTCCGCGACCCTGCGCCAGGCTCGCCTGTTCGGCGCCTTGTTCGCCGGCGCATCGCTCATCACGCCGTTCTTCTTCGGCACCGCCGTCGGCGCGATCGCGTCCGGCCGGGTGCCCGCCGAGGGATACGGCGACCGGGTGCATTCCTGGCTGAATCCGACATCCATCCTGGGCGGGGCGCTGGCGGTCGGAACGTCCGTCTTCCTGGCCGGAGTCTTTCTGACCGCGGACGCCGCTCGTTCGGGCGACGACACGCTCGCCGGTTACCTGCGCTCCCGCACGCTGATCGTCGGTGGCGTGACCGGGGCGGTCGCGATCGCCGCGATCGCTCCGATCCGGCACGATGCACCGACACTGGGCGCCGGTCTGCTCGGGCGCGCCTTGCCGCTGATCGCGCTCTCGGCCGCCGCGGGTGTGCTCACCCTGGTGCTGGTGTACCGTCGCCGATTCGCGTGGGCCCGCGTGCCCGCGACGGTCGCGGTCGCCGCGATCGTCATCGGGTGGGCGGTCGCGCAGACGCCGTGGATCCTGGTCGACGAGATGCTCATCGAGGATGCCGCGGGTGCGCGAGCGACCCTGGTCGGACTGCTCGCCGTGGTCGCGGTCGCCGCCGTCACGGTGCTCCCGGCCCTGGCCTATCTGCTCTGGCTGACCCAGACCGACGCGTGGGTTCGCGATGAACCGGCTCGATCCCCGGAAAAGGCGTAGAAGTCCGAACGAATGCCCGGTTGAGACCCGCGCCCTCGCCGGAGGAGAACCGCGTGACGGAAACCGGAGCAGGTACCGGAAGAACGGTTTGTTTACGGTCGCCGGTGGTACCCGGTGCACGTATCGGCCCGACAGCGCGGTCGTGTCGGTACGCAATCAGTGCCACCGCTCGATGACCGGAGCGGGAGGTGCTTCTTCCGAAGGATTGATGGCGCAAAGGATTGCATCGTGATCGAGGACGCGAACGTGCCCAGCATCGACGACGACCGAGACCGGATCATCTGGCCCGAGTCCAGCGCTTTGAGCGCATGGTGGGCGGATGTCATGGGCCACCGATTCCCCCGCACGCAGACCACGGCGCAGAGCTGACGCCGTCTCGACGGCTCGCGTCCCGTCGCGGCTGCGTTCGCCGGGTGTCCACCGGATCGCGGACGTTCGAGCGCTGCGCCGCATCTTCTGGGAGCCACCGTTCGGATCATGCCGCTGACGACCGAAGACGCGCTGCCGACGTCTGGTGCGGCTTGCACGCCCGCTCGATCGCGCGAGCGTTCCCGCGAGTACGCGCAGTAGATGCCGCGGCGCCTGAACGACGGACAGGCGTCGCTCATTCGAGGGCGACCCGCACCGGCCTGCTGCGCTGGTGCGTCGTGCGGCCGTGCTACCGGCCGGAGGCTTCGGGTGACCGGCGCAGGGCGAGTAGTCTGTCGACCAGTTCGATCGCCGTCAGCGTCGACGGTGCGGAGTCGGCGACGCGGATCTGCGCGGCGATGCCGGCGGGGCACCCGGGCCCAGGCCGCGAGGTCGTGGCGCATGCCGTACAGCCCTCGACGGCGTCGGCGAGGTGGGCTTCGACATTGCGCGCGTCGAGCGCGGCGATCAAATCGAGCCCACTCAAGAAGTTGATCGGCATGTCGATGGTTTCCTCCGGCTCCTCAATGTCCGATCGGGCGGCGAGTCGCCCATGATTGTTGCGGCCTTTTCCGCACCGCGCAGCGCGACTCGCCTGGACGCCGGGTGATGCGAGGGCGGGCCTGCACCTGGGGGTGGCGAATCCGTTGGGCGGCCGACGGCATTGTCGGCCTTCCGACATCGTTGTCGGGTCGGATGTCCTGCGACGGCTTTGTCGTACGGACGAGGAGCAGCAGGTGTTTATATAGGCTCCGCATCGGTAATGTAACAGATGTATATACCTTATGGGAACCCGGCAGCGAACTTATCTTGAACGCGTTTCGGGCCTGCCTGCGCTCGGTTTCGAGCGCCTGAGCACCGCGGTGGGTAAATCACCAGCGACGAATACGCAACGGTATGGCTTGGTCCGGCGGGTGGACCGCCTGGGTTTGTCGGAGGCGCTCGACGATGCAATCGGTACTGGGCAAAGCGCGGTTGCTACTCGAAGCGTTCGACGCCGACTCGGTGGCCTTGTCGCTCACTGAACTGTCCCGCCGCGGCGGCGTAGCCAAGGCGACGACGCATCGGCTGGCGAACGCTCTGGTCGAGTGGGGTGTCTTGGACCGCGCAGGAACGAAGTATCGGCTCGGCCTGCGCCTGTTCGAGCTGGGGCAGTTGGTCCCCACGCAACGGGTTCTCCGCGACGCGGCCCTGCCGTATCTGCAGGAACTGCAGGCGCGACCGGCGCGACGGTGTATTTCGCGATCCCGACGGTCTGGATGTGCTTTATATCGAGAAGCTGTCCGGTCACGGCGCGGTGGAGATCCCGACGCGGGTGGCGGGCCGGCTGCCGCTGTACGCGACCGCGACGGGCAAGGCGATTCTGCCGTTCTCCGCCGGCGATGTGGTCGCGCAAGTGGTCGACCGACGCGAAAGTCGATCTGCGATAGCCGCGCCTTAAGCGTGACTTTCAGGAATCCGGACCTGATGCCGTGCAGCCCAGGGCCGAAACGGCTCGACCCGACAGAGCCTCGAATGTACCCTGCGCACATGTGTATCTACCCCAGCCGGACACATCTGGTGTGCCTGCGCTGCCGGGTTTCTTACAAACACTCGATCGGACATGGGCCGGACGGGGTCGCCTTCGTGCGCTGCGCTCAGGGCGGCGGTGTGCGCAACATTCGAGCCCGCCGGGTAAGGGTGAGTCCGATGCCCTCGGCCGCCGCGCGGACGGAGGCCGCGTGGGCATCGGGATGGAACCGGTGGGACGGCCCTGCCACGCTGATCGCGGCCACTACTCGGTCTCCTTCACGAACCGGGGCGGCCACGCACACGAGGCCGGGAGTCGATTCCTCGAATTCGAAGGCCACGTCGTCGGCCGCGATGCGATCGAGCTGCTTGCGCAACGTGCCCGGCAGGACCATCGTCCGCGGGGTGTAGCGACGAAGCGGTCCGGCCAGCACTCGGTCGCGAAGTGCCGGATCCGCGTTGGCCAGCAGCACCTTGCCGATGGCTGTGCAGTGCACCGGCATGCGCCCCCCGATCCGCGACGGAGCACTGGCCTGCCTGCGCCCGCCGATCTTCGTCAGGTACACGACCTCCATGCCGTCGATAACGCCCAGATGCGTGGTCTCGTGCATACGGGCGTTCAGCTCCTCCAGGAACGGAATGGCCACCTCGAGCAGACTCCGCTCGACCGACGCGCGCATACCCAGCTCGAATAGGTGGCCGCCGAGCCGATACCCGGCATCGGTGCGGTCGAGCAGTCGCACCGTCACCATGTCGGCGAGGACGCGATGCAAGGTGCCCTTCGGCATGTGAGTCCGTCGCGCGAGTTCGGCCAGGCTCAAGGCGGTGTCGTCGATGGCGAACGCCTCGAGCACCGCCATGATCTTGCCCAGCACGGTCGTCCCGTCGACCGCACGGCCTGCGAACGCGGATGACACCGTAGACCTCCGAACTTTCGGCCCCGGCTCACTCTACCGGCGCGGGCGTTCGACTCAGTGGAACGCATTGCTGGCGACGCGGTCGCGGCCGCGGCGACAGTGGGACCACCGTTTCACCCTCCTCACCAGAATCCGGACTGCCGATGCCGACACCTCCAGACCTCGACCGACGCTCCGTGGCCGCGGACACCGCCACGCTCGCGGCCGGCCTGCTCAGCGCCGCCGCCCGCTCCGGCACCCCGTGCGCACCGATACGCGATTTGATCGGCGCCGACGACATAGCCGCGGCGTACGCGGTGCAGGAGCTGCTCACCGCCGAGCGCATCGCGGCGGGCGCCGAGATCGTCGGACGCAAGATCGGCTTGACCTCCCCGGCGGTGCAGCGACAGCTCGGCGTCGACCAACCCGACTTCGGCGTGCTGTTCGACGACATGTCCTATCGGCAGGACACGCCCGTGCCGTTGACCCGGTTGCTGCAACCGAAGGTCGAAGCGGAGATCGCGTTCGTGCTCGCGGAGGATCTGGTCGACGGTCCACTCGATGCGGAGCAGGTGCGCAGCGCGGTCGACTACGCCGTTGCCGCGCTGGAGATCGTCGACAGTCGCATTGCCGACTGGGACATCACCTTCGGCGACACCGTCGCCGACAACGCCTCGAGCGGCCTTTTCGTTCTCGGCGCCGACCGCCGCACCCTCGATTCCTTCGAGCCCGTTGCGGTGCAGATGCGGATGGCGATCGACGGTGCCGAGGTGTCGACGGGGACCGGCGCGGCCTGCCTCGGCGATCCGCTGCACGCGCTGACCTGGCTGGCCCGCACCACGCGGGAGTTCGGCCGTCCCCTGCGGGCAGGTCAGATCGTTCTCTCCGGAGCGCTCGGACCGATGGCCGCGATCGAAGGCACCGCAACGGTCACCGCGGAGATCACCGGGCTCGGCTCGGTGACCGCGACCTTCATCCAGGAGTGAAACCCATGAACGACAACGCTGCCAGGCTCGAAGTCGCGGTGATCGGGTCGGGCAACATCGGCACCGACCTGATGATCAAGGTGATCCGGCACTCGGAGGTGCTGAAGATGGGCGCCATGGTCGGCATCGACCCCGGATCCGACGGCCTCGCCCGCGCCCGCAGGCTCGGGATCCCGACCACGGCCGAGGGCGTCGAGGGCCTGCTGAAGCTGCCGAACTTCGACGACATCGACATCATCTTCGACGCGACTTCCGCCAAGGCCCACACCGCGCACGCCGCGGTGCTGGAGCCGCTCGGCAAACGCCTGATCGACCTGACTCCCGCCGCGCTCGGTCCGTTCGTCGTACCGGCGGTGAACCTCGACGAACATCGTCATGCTCGGAACGTCAACATGGTGACCTGCGGTGGGCAGGCCACCATTCCGATCGTCGCCGCCATCTCGCGCGTCACACCGGTCGCTTACGCCGAGATCGTCGCGTCCATCGCCTCGAAATCCGCTGGCCCGGGTACGCGCGCCAATATCGACGAGTTCACCGAGACCACCGCGCACGCGATCGAATCGGTCGGCGGCGCCCGGCGTGGCAAAGCCATCATCATCCTGAATCCGGCCGACCCGCCGCTGATCATGCGCGATACGGTGCTGTGCCTGGTCACCGCTCCCGATCCCGGTGTGCGAGATGGGATTCGGGAATCGGTCGAGCGGATGGTCGCGGAGGTGGCCGCGTACGTGCCCGGTTACCGTCTCAAGCAGCAGGTGCAGATCACCCCCGTCCCGCAGGACCAACCGGTGCACACCCTGGTCGGCCCGGACGCGGCGGCATCGCCCACCCACCAGGTGACGGTCTTCCTCGAAGTCGAAGGAGCCGCCCACTACCTACCGGCCTATGCGGGCAATCTCGACATCATGACCTCGGCGGCCGTGCGCTACGCCGAATCCGTCGCCGACACGATCGCCGCACCGGCAGAACGGGGAGCGCTCCGATGACCACTCAGCTGTTCATCCAAGACGTCACACTCCGGGACGGCATGCACGCGGTGCGCCACCGCATCACGCCCGACGACGTCGGGCGGATCGTGGCCGCGCTCGACGCGGCGGGGGTCGACGGCATCGAAGTCGCCCACGGCGACGGTCTCGCCGGAGGTAGCCTGAACTACGGTCCGGGCAGCAATACCGATTGGGAGTGGATCGAAGCCGCCGCCGCGAACCTGACGCACGCCCGGCTGACCTCTCTGCTGTTGCCCGGCATCGGCACCATCGAAGAACTGAAGCACGCCTACCGGCTGGGCGTCCGGTCGGTGCGCGTGGCCACCCACTGCACCGAAGCCGACGTGTCCGCCCAGCACATCGCCACCGCCCGGGAGCTCGGCATGGACGTCTCCGGGTTCCTGATGATGTCGCACATGGCCGAACCCGCCCGCCTGGCCGAGCAAGCGAAACTGATGGAATCCTATGGCGCGCAGTGCGTCTACGTTACCGACTCGGGCGGCCGGTTGACCATGAACGGCGTTCGTGACCGGGTCCGCGCCTACCGTCAGGTGCTCGATCCGGCCACCGAGATCGGCATCCACGCGCATGAGAACCTGTCGTTGTCGGTGGCCAATTCCGTTGTGGCGGTGGAGGAAGGCGTCACCCGAGTGGACGCCTCGCTCGCCGGACACGGGGCCGGTGCGGGCAACTGCCCGATCGAACCGTTCGTCGCCGTCGCCGACCTGCACGGCTGGAAGCACAACTGCGATCTGTTCGCCCTGCAAGACGCCGCCGACGACCTGGTGCGGCCATTGCAGGATCGCCCGGTGCGCGTCGACCGGGAAACCCTGACTCTCGGGTACGCCGGGGTCTACTCCTCCTTCCTGCGGCATGCCGAAACCGCCTCGCGGCGGCACGGGATAGACGTGCGCACGATACTGCTCGAGGTGGGACGCCGCGGGCTGGTCGGCGGGCAAGAGGATCTCATCGTGGACATCGCCCTCGACTTGCTCGCCGGAACCGGCCGCGCCGCGGACTGAACGCGTCGACCTCTCCGATGGTGGCTCATCGACACCGTTCGGGCGCGGACGCGATCCGGACGCACGGCGCGGCAACGTCATCGACACGTAGACACTCTGGCGAGCGACAGACTCACACCTCGCTGCCGACGGCCGGTCGATTCCTTCCGATCGACCGGCTGCCTACACCGGCTCGCCGTCCTGTGCGGGTCCGTCCACGGCTTCGACCGCACGGCACTGCCGCAGCGTTGCCAGGCCGCGACGGAGAGCCGTCGTCGACCGATTCTCGACCGAGCCGAGGCTGTCCCATGATTGCGTTGCGCGCGTGCGAGACTCGGAGACGATGCTCACTTACTTTCAAGCGACTGTCATCGGCGCGGTGCAGGGTGTCACCGAACTGTTCCCGATTTCCAGCCTCGGCCATTCCGTGCTGGTCGCGGCATGGCTGGGCGGTGATTGGGCGAAGCTCACCGGCGAGGGCGAGTCCGGCACACCGTATCTGGCGTTCGTGGTGGCGCTGCACGTGGCGACCGCGGTGGCGCTGCTCGGCTACTACTGGCGCGACTGGTGCGCGATCGTCGCGGGTCTGTTCACCACGCTGCGCACCGGGCGGCTCGACACCATTCCGCAGCGGCTGGCGTGGCTGATCGTCATCGCCACCATTCCCGTCGGCGTCCTCGGCTTCCTGCTGGAGCATCCGCTGCACGCCTTGTTCGGGACGCCCGTCTACGCCGCTTTCTTCCTGGCGCTCAATGGTGTCGTGCTGATCATCGGCGAGGGGCTGCGCCGACGAAACGAGCCGTCCCTGGCCGAATACGGCCGACGGTTCGCCCGGCAGGAGGCCCGGCGCGGCACGCTCACCGCCGAGGCGGAGACCCGTCGCCAATCCGACCGGCCGCTGGCCGCCCTCGGGGCACCGGATGCACTGGGGATCGGCTTCGCCCAGGTCGGCGCGCTGCTGACCGGTTTCAGCCGGGCGGGCCTGACCATGGTCGGCGGTTTGTGGCGTGGTCTCGCGCACGAGCACGCGGCCAAGTTCGCGTTCCTGCTGGCCACCCCGGCGATTCTGGGTGCGGGTCTGCTCGAGATTCCCGAACTGGTGGGCCCGGAGACCGACGGTATCCGAGGGCCGGTGCTGGTCGGCGCGATCGTCTCCGGGGTGTCGTCCTGGCTGGCAGTACGATTCCTGGAGCGGTACTTCCAGACCCGCACCCTCTTGCCGTTCGCGGTGTATTGCATTGCCGCGGGGACTGTCTCACTCGTCCACTTCGGCTGAGCTCGCCTCGCCGGAGGTCGACGGCCCGGCTCCGGCGAGCCGGGCCGATCAATCGGGTTACGCGCATTCGCCCGTCGGCACCGCACTGTCGTCGTCCAGGACGACCGATGCGCCGACCGTGCCCGCGGCGACCAGTTCGATCACAGCGGCGGACAATCCCGGTTCCTCGTGCTGCACTATTTCGGACTCGTAGGTGAGTTCGGCGCGGTCGCGCAATTGCGCGGAGGCGGCCGCCAAGTCGTCGTAGCTCAGGATCTGCTCCCCGACGAAAGCCGGATCGCTGCCGCGCAGGGCGCGGGTGCGGTGGGCGTAGGTGACCGGGCGGGGGGATTCGGCGGCGATCTCGGCGACGAGGGTGGGGTCGTCGAGGGCGAGCCAGTCCAGGGCGTC